>CAYJBY010000003.1:131676-141565 GCA_964368645.1 uncultured Christensenellaceae bacterium | reverse complement strand
CCGACACCGTTGTGTGCCACTCGTTCAGAATGACATTACCACCATACCCCGACACTACGTACTGCGTACTCGTTCAGAATGACATTACCCTTTCAGAATGACATTTCCCTTTCGGTACAGTGTTTCTCTATCTCTCAGTCGCGTCCTTTTTCACTACTCTACAACCTGTCGGTTTTGGAGCGCACCACGTTCAAACCCTAAAAAAGCAGTTTTCCCGTTGATGGCGAAATACGCGCTTTTTTGGCGAAAGAGTGTGCGGATTTTGCGCGGAACGGTATGCGGTTATTATGCGCTTTTTATGCGGTTGCCATTTTTGCAACAACGCAAATTGTTAAAATCGGGTAAAAAAAAGGAAAATCCCGACTTTTATTAAGTTAAGATTAAGCAACGGAAAACTAAAGGTTAAATCCCCATTTCAAAATACCTAAACCGTTGACTTCCAAAATAAGGATAAATTATAATGGAAGTGTGAAAACGAGGTGAAAACCGTTTTCAGACTAACTAGAAAAATATGCGTCGGAGAGGCGCAAAATTTAGGAGGATATAACAATGAAAAAAAGAATGTTAATTACAACGATCGCAATGGTCCTAGTAGTTGCAGTTGCGCTCACCACGTCATCTCTGGCATGGTTCACAATGAGCTCGGAAGTTACGACCAGCAAGGTTCTCTTCTCCGCCGCAAGCGCACAGGGCGCCGACTTAGTTTTCGGTAAACTTAATGTTTACAATACCGATAACTACAGTGCGAAAATCGGTTTCGCTCAGCCTACCGGCTTGTTCCAGCCTATGCAGGGCAAGGTTACTCTTAATCAGTTCATCAAAGATACCGACGGCGTTAAAGGTTGGAATGTTACGAATGTAGGCGAAGAGAACTATCAGTATCTGACACTTGCTAACAACAGCATTTATCAGGCTTCCGACGTTAAGAACGCAGACGGCTCTCAGGGTCGTGCTATTTCTCAACAGCTTGCTACGCTCGTTGGTAACACCAGTGCTGCTGGTTACTGGGCATCCGGCTTCAACGTCCGTAACACCTTCGGCACCGCAGTCAGCAACATCTCCCTTAAGGCTACCTTATCTATCACTCCCGCTGATTTCACTACCGCTACCACCAATACGACCGAAACCACCTACACTGTTAATAACGGTTACGTAGTAATTAAGAAGGCTGCTAGCGCTCCTTACATCTGCTACAACTACGGCGACGAGGGATTCACCGTTGCTGAAACCTCTACAGTAGTAGCTTACGAGGCACAGGACTTGGCTCTTCTCGGTTCCTTAAGAGTTGCAATGTATCACAGCAATGCTACCGCTATCACCGCTGAGGATAATGCTTTGGATGACATCGCACTTGGAGCCGCCGCTGCTAACGCTATCTACGGATACAGTGGCATCAAGGTTGAGAACAACACCAGCAACAACACCTATAAGGTAACTGTTGCAGAGAGTACCAACAATATGGCTTATCAGGCAACTGTTGAAGCTGATACTTACTACGCAACCTCTGAGTTGGTTGCTGGCGAGACCGAAGCTACTGTTATTTCTGGCACTTATACCGATAGCATCATTGATATGGCGTTTGATCCCAACACCGGCAAGGCTACCTTTACCTTCTCCGTGGGTTCCGCAGAGGCCAAGGCACTTGTTGCTAACGGCACTTCTTCCTTCGTATTCCTTATGTGGATGGACGGCTGGGATAACGAGTGCTTACCTGCTGCTTCCGATGGTAATATGAACTTGGTATTCAGCGTAAGCGGTACCGCAGATGCTGCATAATCCAACAGAATAATTTAACAACTTAACTTAACAAAAACGCGTGTCGCCAAGAGGATTTCCTCTTGGCGACCAAACGCGTTATAGAGCATTATCCTTTTAGAAATCAAAAATATACAATTAACAGGAGACGAAATGGAAGAACAAGAAAAAATCGCAGAGAATTCTGTTTCCCAATGGCAAAAGCTAAAGGCAACCTTATCTACTCCTAAGGCGAAAAAAATCTCTAATATCGTATTCACGGTAGTAGAGGTTGCAATCGTTATCTTCACCATCGTAATATCCGTAATGGTATGGGTAGGCGGCGGCAATCCCGACGACCTTTCTCAGCCTAAAGCAGGTAAGCAGGCTATGCTTGCTATCCAGACGGACTCAATGATGGGTGACGCTAAGGACAACTTCAATCCCGGAGATTTGGTTTTCGTTAAGATGCCCGAGGACGTTGGCGGTCTTGGCGTAGGTACGATAATTGCATATCGTACTCAGATTTACCAGAACGGTCAAATGTTTAACACCATTATTACCCACCGTATTATCGAGGTAAAGAAAGACGCTAACGGCAAGACCGAGAGCTACGTGGTGCTAGGCGACAATACCGAAGGTAGAAATGAGACCGAGATCGAGCAGAGCAAGGATATAGTACCTCTTGGCTCCGTAGTAGGCGAGTATAAGTCAAAGCTCAAGGGCTTAGGCGGTGCGATACTGTGGCTACAGGGCTATGAGCACGTAGAGAACGCTTACGGCGTTAAGATTTGGTCGTACGCAGGTAAGACTAACAACTTCCTCTACGTTATTATTATCCCTCTTATTCTGTTGCTTGTTTGGAACGGTTATTATCTCGTTAAGGCTATCGTTGACGCAAAAATCAAGAAGGCTAAGGAAGCCGCGGCTCAAGCCGCTATCGAGGCTGCCTCTGCTCCCATTGACGAGGAAGAGATTAAGCGTAGAGCTATCGAAGAGTATCTTAAGAGCCAAGCTCAAACTGCTACAGAGGACAAGCCTGCTAATGAGGCAGAGGTTCCCGAGGCGGCAAGCGAGGACGGCGAGGTTTCTGCTGACAGCGATACCCCTAAGGTTGACTAATACGCTATAACAGCCCGTTATCAGTGACAAAATAAGGCGAATTTAACCCTCGCCCAAGTCTTGTCACTTTTGACGTAAAATAAACTTAATCTTGTATAACGCGCTGTGTGGATACGTAACTGTCATTCCAAGGATAGCCAACTAGCTGTTACTCCGAGGAATAACAATTCTTAAGGTATAACACCCTTAACTGCCATTCTCGCGTAACTCTTAACTGTTATTCTAAAGAATAACAATTCGTAACTGTCATTCTGAGGAGCAACCTCGTTGCGACGAAGAATCTCGCGTTTACGCGGCAAGACATAACTATTAGTATCTCGCGTTTACGCAGTACAGTAGTGAAAAATCGTACATTGACCGTCAATCCTGTGATAAGGATAATTAAATTTTCAAAGTTTACTTTAATCCGCGCTTAAGTCGCGGTTAAAGTTATGTTAATATCCAAATGCGATACTTGTATCGCATTTGGATACATAATATAATATTTATATAAGTATTAATCTATACGCGCATACGCACGTATAAGCATTAGGCGCAGTCGGCACCGACACGTTATTCCGAATAGTGAGAAGAGCCGCGTAAACGCGAGATTCTTCACCGCCGTGTGCCACTCGTTCAGAATGGCACAATAACCACACATAACTGTCACTCCGAGGAATAACAAACCTTAACTGTCATTCTGAGGAAAGCGTTTACGCTGACGAAGAATCTCGCGTTTACGCGGCAATGCGAAAACCATAAGTATCTCACGTTTACGCGTCACAAGCATTGTAACTAACTACACCCCCCCATAACTCGGTATTCCGAGGTGACTGCGGTCACGGTCGGAAAAAGGAGGAAATATCACTCTTTTGCCTAAGACAAAAGGGTAATAGACAAAGCGATGGCAAAAAAGGATAAGACCAAGACCGACAATACCGCACCTGCCACCGTAGGTGAAACGGGAGAACAGACCGGTCTGGTAAAAAAATCAAACGGACAGTTTGAATACATAGCGAAAAAACGCAACGTCCGCGCCCAAACAAGGCGGCGTACTTTGACGCTTATCGTTATTATCTTTTTGCTTATTGCTATTTTAATTACCGGTGCTATTTACGGCATTTTGGCTTTTATCGATTTTAACAGTTTCCGTATTACGGTTGACCGCACCTCCGGCGAGGTTTTATCCCTTAGTCAAAGCTATGATTTTTCTAATCCAACCACTGTTTTAGGCGTCAACGGTCCTAAGTATATGGACAACGTGGCGTATCAGATGATACCTGTTGACGAGATTATCGCAGGACAGGGCGAGCTTAACGGCAGCAACTATATCGCAAACACCTTTTTCTTGAAAAATATGGGTGCTAACGATTGCCGTTTTAACGAGACGATTTCTCTTTCTAACACTTACAAGGGACTTGACGCGGCTATGCGCCTTTTGGTCGTTAAGAACGTATATCAGTACGTCGGCGGCGAGTGGGTTGAGGGCGTTGACGAATATTACTGTTACGCCAAGGCAAAAGCTGACGGCACTGCGGAATACGTTTCCGGCGGCGACAGCGTTATCAAGGAGCCCGAGGTTGATCCCAATTACGAGGGCGAAGATATTCCTTGGCAATGTGTCAACTTTTTGTCCGATAGTGTTATACTTAATACAGACTACTATGATATTGCCGTAGGGCAAACAATAAGATACAGCCTTGTCGTATGGCTCGAAGGGACTGACGAGCAGTGCGTTGACGAGGTTTTGGGCGGTAAGGTGAGCTTAGCTATTAAGTTTACGTCCGCACCCAAAGAATAACGAATAACGAACAAAGCATTGAGGAAGTGAAACAATGATTCAATTTTTGCAGGACTTTTTAGGAGTATTCGTAAGCGGACTGGTTCAGATTTTCGTCGGAATTTTCGGCGGTTTGTTCCAAATGGTCAACTTTATGGATTACAAAGCGGTTTTTGACGCACATTCGTCAGACTGGTCTATCGGTAACTGGATTTTAGCTGCCGTTATAGCTCTGCTGGTGGCGGCGATTATCGTTGCTTTGGTTTGGGTTATCGTTTATTTTATCATTCGTTTCGCTCGTAAACTCAAACGCAAAAACGTAGTCCTCAATCAAGACTTGGTTGACGAGATTACCGAGCTTAAGCGTCAGCTTGTCAGAGTCAATATGGAGAAAGACCGTATTCTGCAAATGCGTATCTCCGACGTTGGTTTCGTTGAGGGCGACGAGGGCGCAAGCGGTTCAGGCGAAGGCGAGGGCAGCGGCAAGAGTAAGGACGGCGAATCCCGTTTTTACAAGCTGACCGCAGTTGACCAGAAGTGGGCGGAGGGCGGCCCCGAACGTGATTATCAATGGGAGATGAGTTTGGAACAGATTTGCGAACGCTTCCGTTTTTACGCGGCGAACAACCCCGACAGACCTTGGCGTAAGCTGTATTACGAACCCAAAATTATCAGATTATTCTTCAGCTCCTACGCTACTACTCGATTGGTTATTTTGCAGGGTATATCCGGTACAGGTAAAACCTCACTTCCCGAGTGTATCGGTCACTTCTTGGACAACCCCACCTGTATTACCTCGGTTCAGCCGTCTTGGCGTGACCGTACCGAAATTTTCGGATACTTCAACGAGTTTACCAAGCGTTTCAACGAGACCGAAACCTTGCGTGCAATGTATGACGCGACCTATTCCGAAGATATTTACGTCTGCGTTTTGGACGAGATGAACATCGCGCGTGTTGAGTATTACTTCGCGGAAATGCTTTCAATTTTGGAAATGCCCAGTAGAGAGCAGTGGGTTGTTGACCTTGTCCCCAGCGGCTGGCCTTCCGACCCTAAGCACGTTATCAAAGGTCGTTTTAAGCTCCCCGAGAATATGTGGTACGTAGGCACTGCTAACAACGACGACTCCACGTTCGCTATTTCCGATAAAGTTTACGACCGTGGTATGCCTATCAACATTAACAGTAAGGCGCAACCTTTCGACTGTCCCGTTACCGAAAAATGTCATATTCCTTACAAGCACGTTGAGGATTTGTACAAAAAGGCGATGGAAGAGCATAAGGTCAGCGATGAGAACCTCAAAAAATTCGAGGATATGGATAACTACGTTATCGAACACTTCCGTTTGGCATTCGGTAATCGTATCGTTAAACAGCTCAAAGAGTTCGTTCCCGTTTACGTCGCTTGCGGCGGCACGGAAATCGACGGCTTGGATTACGTTTTGTGTAACAAAATCCTTCGCAAGTTCGAGTCCTTGAACTTGGCGTACATTCGTGACGAGGTTGACAACTACATTCAATACCTTAGCGATAACTTCGGTGAGGAAAATATGAACGAGTGTAAGGAGTATCTGGAAAGACTGAAGAAGTTGTTCTAAGCTACCTACTGACAGTTGGATACCTAACGTATCTCATAACTGTCATTCGGATAAGCAACCGCAATTGGCTGTCATTCTAAGGAGTATCCGATACCGGTTATTCCGAGCAGTATCCGACACTTGTCATTCTGAGAAGCAACCCTGTTGCGACGAAGAATCTCGCGTTTACGCGCCCACCCCTAACCTCCGCTTAATCAGCGGAAAGGAGAACGAAAACCGACTTTAACAACCCAAGCGGCTTAGCAAGACTTGGTTAAAAGCAAAGGATTTTACATAACTATGGCGATTGACAAATCAAGATTTGAATCCTATATTTACAATCTTAACTCCTTCTTAAAGCAGGAGAGCTTTTACGATAGCTATATTCATGGCATAAGCAAGGGCAAAAACAACTACAATATGACTCAGCGGTTCCAAAAGAAGATTTTCGATTTGGACTGGGTTGAGGCAGTTGAGGAAGCGGTTATCGCATTGGATACCATCGTTCGTAACCCCCGTAAGTTTATACAACAGGAAGAGGATATAGTGGATATTTCGCTTGCGCGTTCCATTTCCACCGAGTCTGTTAAGCACTTGGCACAGCACACCAACTTTATAAGCTCCGTTACCAAGGACGGAATGGTTATCCCCAGTAAAATCCTTAATATAACTAAGGAAGAATCTTTCGAGATTTACGAGAACCGTTTTATTTACACCCTTATTCTTAAGGTTCACCAGTTCCTTACCAAGCGTTGGGAAATGGTTAAAAGCGCGGCGGCTACGTCCGATACTTTCTCCGTTAATATCGAGAGCGATTACTCTATAGAGGAAAGCAAGATAAAATGCAATATGGAAACCGTTCTCCAAATGCCCTTAGACGACATTTTGAAAGCGGACGACGCACAGCTGACGGACGTTCAGCGTGTTGCGAAAATGGTGCAGATTGTTAACGGCTTCCTGTCTTCTCCCTTTGCCAAGGTTATGGTTAGCTGTGCGCTGGTTAGACCGCCTATCATCAGAACTAACGTAATTTTGAAAGACCCTAACTTCAAAAAAGCACTGGTTTTGTGGCAGTTTATCGATACCTACGGACAGGTCGGTTTTGAGGTCAAGAGCGTCAACGAAACCGCTCCTTTGCCCCCCACTGCGGTGGAAAAATACAATAACCTGATTTACCTCAACAATATCGTTTTGGAAACCCTTGTAAGAGCGCGTCTTTCCGATACCGATATCGTTGACGAGGCTGAACAAAAGAAGAAGGAAAAGCTTTTAGCGGACGAGTACGTTACAAAGAATATCGACGATTTTGTGCCGGACGATTTTCCGCAGTTAAAGCTGACGTTGTTTGAAACACGACGGATTTTTACCAAAATCCCGATGACCAGCGACGTTACCCGAGAGGAAACTACCAAGATAACCAAGTGTATCGACCGTTGCCTTTTGCAGTACAAAATCAACAAAGCAAAGCAGGACGCGGCTGAACAGATAAGGCTTGACCGTCTGCTTGAACAGCAGGAAATCAAGGCTAAGGTTGACGCCCTTAAGGAAGCCAAAGCGTTGGAAAAGAAAAAGGCTAAGGACGCAATCAAGGCGGAAAAGGATCACGCCAGACAGGAAAAACTCAATATCAAGCTGGAGAAGGACAGATTAGCGCGAGAGACCGCCGACCGCGAGGCACGTTTACGCCGAGAGGAAGAGGAGAATACTCGCCGCCGTATCGAGCAGGAAAAGGCAGAGGCGAGAGAGCGTATTCTTGAAGAACAAGAGCGCTTGAAGGCTGTTTTCGACGCCGAAAAAGCCCGTGTTGAGATTGAGAAAGCACAGCTTAGAGAGCAATTGGAAAGAGAAAAGGCGATGGCTTATATTGCTCCGTTGGAGCAGGAGGCTATGCTGAAACTCCGTAAGAAGGAGCAGATTAAGCTGATGCAGATGAGAGCCGATCAGGAGCTTGCTCTCAAACAAATGATTACCGCCCATTATCAGGATATGGAGGCTCAACAAAAGCAATCCATTATCGATATGGAAGAATTGGCGGATATTCTTAATTACGATATTTTCGACGACGACGCTCCCAAAAAGCAGGAACCTGTACCCGAAGACGAGGTTATTCCTGACGTTCCCGAGATGGATTTGAGCTTAACGACCAAGGACGAAAAGGGCGTTACCGAGTACGAAAAGAAGAAAGGTTTTGTGGCAGAAGAGCCCGAACCCGAGCCTGAAGTCGAGGTTAAACCCGAGGTCAAAAAAGAGCTTACCGAGGCCACCTTCGCGCCTAGAAGCGCAGAGGAAAGACTTGCCGAATTGGAGAAGAACGAGGTAGGCGTAACCGAGGAAATCAAAGCGGATAAGATTATGCGTCCAAGTAAAAAACTTGCGGAAGCTCCTAAGATTTTGAATCTTGAGGACGAGTGGGATTTCGATATGAGCGCATACGAAAACAAGGACAAAAAGGAAGACAATACCGCAACGACTTCCGCTCCGTCAGCCACGCCTTCCGCCGCTCCGACGGCAAAGCCGAAAGACGTATCGACAGAGAACGCTCAACCCAAAACCGCGGACAGCTCTACCGCCGATTCCGATTTGGAAAACAGTTTCTTCGCAGGTAAAGCGGTCACTCCGCGCAAGAGTACGGACTCCGCGGCAGGTGCCCCTGTTCGCACCTTTGTACCGCGCTCCTACACTACGATTAACGTGACTCCCGAGAATGCGAAGGAAGTTTTGAAGGACGTTGGGGGAACAGATAAGGACGACGAAAAACCCGATAAAAGCAAGAAAGGTCTTTTCGGCAGAAAAAAGAAGTAAACGATCACTGCTTTAGTCGATAGCGTGACGGGTGGCCAACCTGTTGCCGATAGGCTGGAGCAGTCTTTTGATTTACACCGTGAGGATATGACAAAAACAAATAACAAAAAACCTCTTTCAAAAAAACGTAAAATTTTCAACTGGATATTAAGTGGCATTTTCGCCGCCGTTATCGTTATGCTGATAGTCGTTTTTTTGTTCTGCATTATCCAAATTAAACGCGGCGAAGAGCCTAACGTGCTGGGATATAAGTTCTATATTATCCGCACGGGAAGTATGGAACCCGAGCTTGAGGTCGGCTCTTATATCCTGACCAAACGCTGTACCGCGGAAGAGCTTGTAGTCGGTGATTACGTTACCTATCTTGCCGCCACAGGCATAGCCAAGGACAATAATGTTACCCATTCCGTAGTGGTTCCCACCGAGGACTCGTCCGACGGTCAATACAGAGTGCAGGTCGAGGAAAGCGGTATCGTAGTTTATTACGATAAGGACGGAAGTTTCGGACAGGACACGATTATACTCAATCCCGTTGCCGATTCCGTAATGTACGAGGACAACAAGGGGAACCGATATATATTGACGCAAGGCTTAAAAGAGGGCGCACCCGTTGACGATCCTGTACCTATAGCCAACGTAAGAGCCAAGTTTCTGAAGAAAGTCGATACTGCTTTTTTCAAACCGCTTTTTGACTTCATAACGGGAAAACTCGGACTTGCGCTTTTAATCGCCGTACCGCTTTTGGCACTTGGCATTATGCAAATCGTTGTTTTAGTGCGCAATTTGGCGACTGACGCAAAACAAAGAAATACCGAATCCTCCGAGCATATCGCAAAAAGACTTCACGCTGAGCGCAATACGAAACTGGACGAAATCAAGAAGAAAGCGATAGAGGA
>CAYJBY010000003.1:112029-131576 GCA_964368645.1 uncultured Christensenellaceae bacterium | reverse complement strand
CAGTCTTAACCGACAATTCCACTGATAAAGCAGAAACGGTTGATACAAGTAATTCTACCGATGGCATCAAGGATACTAATACAGATACTACGGATAACGCCTAACCGCACGGAATAAGCTACGGATAATGCCTTACGTTAAAGAAGACAATACGTGCTCTAAGGCAGATACTACAAAAATTACGCATACTACGGCAGATTTAAACGATAACAACGTAAATCCAACCGATAATACAACTGACAAATCGGAAAACCTTGACGCAAAGGATTCTAACGCAAATAACGCGGACAACGCCTAACGTAAAAGCAGAAACGGTTGACACAAGTAATTCTACCGAGGACATCAAGGATACTAATACAGATACTACGAATAACGCATAACCGCACGGAATAAGCTACGGATAATGCCTTACGTTAAAGAAGACAATACGTGCTCTAAGGCAGATACTACAAAAATTACGCATACTACGGCAGATTTAAACGATAACAACGTAAATCCAACCGATAATACAACTGACAAATCGGAAAACCTTGACGCAAAGGATTCTAACGCAAATAACGCGGACAACGCCTAACGTAAAAGCAGAAACGGTTGACACAAGTAATTCTACCGAGGACATCAAGGATACTAATACAGATACTACGAATAACGCCTAACAATATGACGTAAGCTTCATAAAAAGCTTAGCGTTTAGCACCAAATAACACTTTAAGGCTCGTAACAAAATGAAAAATTAAATAATTTATGATATAATAAAAAATGCGGAATTATCCGCATTTTTTTGTTTTTTTATTATTAAGACAGTTGTTAATTTAATCGGTTTTTTTAGCTGGGTTTGGCACAATATTAGCTATTTGCCGAGTTGTATCAGCGCACCTCTACGGCTTCCTTAACTCTGCCGACTTCGATATTGTCGCAACTGCGGTTTCTTAACGCTTTAATAGGATTCAGACTGTCCTCGTAGCGGTAATCCTTTCCTCTCTGCGCGATATTGCGTTCTATAACCTGATGGCTTGCGTTGTCCTTTACGTTGCCGTTGACTGCCTTTTGATAACGGAAGAACGTGAAGTCGTCGGGCAGGGAGTCTATGCTTGCGTAATCCTCTCGGTTAGCAGTGAGATTTACCGTATTTTTCAGGATTTTTCTCACATAGTCCTTGTTGGAATGAAGACTTAAAGGGGCAGGGAAAACGCCGTCGCCGATAACCTGCTGCCACTCTTTGTTTTCGTACTTTTGAAGCAGTTCCTTAGCCTTGTGCAGGTGCGCGACTTCCATATTATAGAACTGCTCCCAGAGCTTTTTAACCGCGGGATCGGTTTCTTCCGCCCAACAGCTGTAATACAGGTAGCTTTCCACAAATTCGTGCATTAAATTGCCCTCTAACCAGGTGCAGTCGGTGTCCAAAAGACTGCCGTACTGACTGACGTGCGCTTCCTCAACCATACCGATTTCGGTATAAAGTCTGCGGCCTGCGTCGGTAGGGTAGAAGTTACCGAGATTCATATAATAATTCATCGTTTGCTGTTCCGCCGCGGTTATAATATTAACTGCCAATTTTGTAGATAAATCCGCATTTTTTCCGATATGACGCTTGATTTCGTCAAAGGGGTGGCGGTGGTGTGCAACGGTGGGACGAGCAGGCATTATTTCCGTATAATTACCTACCAATCTTTCCGCCAGAATACCTTGCTCGCTTTCCATTAGGTCGGCGTAACGGTACAGGTGGTCAAAGTCCTCCAACAACGCGAAATCCAGCGCGGCTTTGACCTGCATATCCTTTTCCCTTTTGGCAAGCTCGGCGGTAAGGTCAACTGCCAACTGCTCGTAGGTTATGGTATGCTCAAGCTGATTTTCGTCCAAGGGTTTGAGGGCGGCGACCGCCTTTTGCTGCTGTTGCTCGGAACGTCTTACGAAAGCCAGTTCGCGGCGCAGGTCGTTGTTGTTGCAGTGGCGCGAAAAGCTGTGACTATGCCAAACAGCCTCAAATTCCGTGCCGTTCATCAGCACGATTCTGCACTTTGTGTAGGGATCGACCGCGTTCTTGTCGTAGGGTTTGCTTTGCAACTTTTTCCAATCCAGTATAGTTTTGTCTAATTTTTCGGGTTTTTGTTCAAATGGGTTAATGCTCATATTTAATACCTCCGATTACAATTATTACCCGATATTCACATATTTACCCCTCCGAAAGGTTGAAAAATAAGTCGGCTTGTGTTAAAATCTATCTTGGCTATTACTAATTTTTTAAGGAGTCATTTTTATGAAACTTTACGACCCTAAGGTCATCGAAACCAAATGGCAAACAAGATGGGACGAAGAACAATGCTTCAAGGCGGTTGATTTTTCGGATAAGCCCAAGTTTTTCGGCTTAATAGAGTTCCCTTACCCCTCCGGCGCAGGTATGCACGTCGGACATATTCGCGCTTATACCTCTCTTGAGGTTGTTTCCCGTATGAGAAGACTTCAAGGTTATAACGTGTTGTTCCCGATCGGCTGGGACGCTTTCGGCTTACCTACCGAGAATTACGCCATTAAGACCAAACAGCACCCCCGTAAGGTTACGGATACCAATATCAAGACCTTTATCAATCAGCTTAAGAGCGTGGGCTACAGCTTCGACTGGAGCCGCACCGTTGATACCACCGATCCCGATTACTTTAAGTGGACGCAGTGGATTTTCCTTCAAATGTTCAAGAGGGGTTTGGCTTACAAGAGCCACACCTACGTTAATTTCTGCCCAGGCTGTAAGGTCGTTCTCGCGAACGAGGAGTCACAGGGCGGCATCTGCGACCGTTGCGGCAGTCAGGTCATTCAGAAGGAAAAGGACGTTTGGTTCCTGAAGATAAGAGAGTATGCGGACAGGCTTTTGGACGGCTTGGAGGGCTTGGACTTCCTGCCCCGTATCAAGCTTGAGCAGAAAACTTGGATAGGACGCAGTTACGGCGCGGAGATAGACTTCAAGCTGGACTGCGGCGACAAGCTCCGCGTGTTCACCACCCGTTGCGACACCTTGTTCGGCGTGACCTTTATGGTTATCGCTCCCGAACACCCCATTATCGATAAGTACAAGGATTTGATTACCAACTACGACAAGGTTTGCGAGTACCGCGAGGCGGCTAAGCGCAAGAGCGAGTTTCAGCGCGTTCAGCTCCAGAAGGACAAGACAGGCGTGGTTATAGAGGGTATTTCCGCTATCAATCCCGCTAACGGCAAAAAGGTTCCCGTCTTCGTAGCGGACTACGTTATGATGGAGTACGGCACAGGCGCGATTATGGCGGTTCCAGGACACGACACCAGAGACTGGGATTTCGCAAAGGCTTTCGGTATGGATATTATCGAGGTTATCGCAGGCGGCAACGTGGCGGAAGCGGCTTTCACCGATATCGCAACCGGCACCTTGGTCAACTCAGGTTTCCTTGACGGACTGTCCGTCACCGACGCTAAGAAAAAGATGCTTGAGTATCTTGAGGCGAACGGTATCGGCTGCAAAAAGGTCAACTACAATATGAAGGACTGGGCTTTCAACCGTCAGCGTTACTGGGGCGAGCCTATTCCTATAATTTATTGCGACAAGTGCGGAATGGTTCCCGTTCCCGAAAGCGATTTACCCCTCAAGCTCCCCACCTTGGAGAGCTACGAGCCTACCGACAACGGCGAATCTCCCTTGGCTAACGTCAAGGATTGGGTTAGCTGTAAGTGCCCCGTTTGCGGCGGCGACGCCAGACGTGAGACGGATACTATGCCCCAGTGGGCAGGTTCGTCCTGGTACTTCCTGCGCTATATGGACCCCCACAATAAGGAAATGCTTGCCGATCCCGCCAAGCTGAAATACTGGGGTCCCGTTGATTGGTATAACGGCGGAATGGAGCACGTTACCCGTCACTTGATTTACAGCCGTTTCTGGAATATGTTCCTTTACGATATAGGCGCGGTTCCCTTTGAGGAGCCTTATGCCAAGCGCACGGCGCAGGGCTTGCTGTTAGGCGAGGACAACGAGAAAATGAGCAAGTCGAGAGGCAACGTGGTCAATCCCAACGATTGCGTTGAAAAGTACGGCGCGGACGTTTTAAGGACGTTCATTATGTTCATCGGCGATTACGAAAGACCTGCTCCTTGGTCGGAGAAAGGTATCGTAGGCTGTCGCCGCTTTTTGGAAAGAGTATGGCGTTTGCAGGATATGGTTACGGAGGGCGAGGGCTACTCCGATAAGCACCGTAACGAAATGCACAAGCTCATCAAAAAGGTTACGGACGATTACAATTCGGTAGGCTTTAACACCGCTATCGCACAGATGATGGCGTTCGTCAATACCGCTTATGCCGACAACTATATTACTAAGGCGGAGCTTACCACTCTGTTGCAGCTTCTGTATCCCGTGGCTCCTCACATCACGGAGGAAATCAACGAGAGCATAGGCAACACCTTGATTTTGGCAAAGTCCGCTTGGCCTGTATATGATGAAAAATATCTGGTTGAGGACGACGTAGAGATACCCGTACAGGTTTTGGGTAAGCTCAAGGGCACGGTCACGGTTTCCCGTGATTCGGACTGCGAAACCGTTAAGGCGGCGGTGCTTGCGACCTCTCTTGCGGAGCTGATAGCGGACAAGACGGTGGTTAAGACGATATACGTTGCCAATAAGATTATCAATTTTATTATCAAATAACCTAAAAGGGGGCGCGCTATGCAGAATAACGAGCGTAACGACAACCTGCAATCGGAACAGTTGATTGCCGATACAGAGTTGACGGAGCAACCCAACCCCACAGTAACCGCAACAGAGGCGGCGACACCTACGACTGCTAAGCAGAAGGTGATTAAGAAGCTGAAATATCTATGTAACCGATGGTTTATCGAAGCTTTTTCGGGTATGGCGTTGGGCTTGTTCTGCACCCTAATCGCAGGCACTATCATTTGTATGGTGGCGAAGTGGATAGGCGTTGACAACGGCTTCGGCAAAATGCTCAATACCGTCGGAACGATTGCCAAGATACTAATGGGCGCAGGTATCGGCGTAGGCATCGCTTACAAGATTAAGGCAAAGCCGTTAGTGATTTTCGCGGCGGCGGTAACAGGATTGTTGGGTGCGTGGGCGCTTAACATAATCGCAGGCACCTTTACGGCGGAGCTTGCAGGCGCGATTTTCAAAAAAGGACTGCCGGGCAACCCTATCGGTGCTTACGTGGTCGCGCTTTTGACCATTGAGCTAGCTTCCTTGTACGCAGGCAAAACCAGATTCGATATCATCTTTATCCCTATCGGAATGATGCTTATCGCTATGGCAGGCGTGTACCTTGCTTGGCCGTTTATTCAGCTTATCGAGCTGATAGCCAAGCTGTTGGTTCTCGCCATAAGCGGCGGCACTGCGGTCAAAATAATAGTCGGCATTTTCGTTGCGGTGATAATGGGTATTCTGCTTACGATGCCCACCTCATCGGCGGCGATTTGGGTAACTATAGCCACCTCGGCAACGGCGTTAGCCAATCCTGAGGTGTTTGCGATAGCAGGCGGGGCGGCGGTGGCAGGCTGTGCGGCTCATATGGTAGGCTTTGCGGTGGCTTCGTTCAGAGAGAACAAGTGGAGCGGACTCATATCGCAGGGCTTAGGCACCAGTATGCTGCAAATTCCCAACATTATGAAGCATCCGCTGATAATGGTTCCCGAAATAGTGGCAAGCGTAGTATCGGGACTGGTGGCAGTACTGTTGGACTTGAGATGTAACGCTTCTGGCGGCGGAATGGGTACTTCGGGTTTGGTAGGACTTTTCGGTGTAATCGAGGAGTGCCAGAACTGGAACATTTCCGTTTGGAAATACGTTTTGGGGATAATACTTTGCTTGTTCGTCATACCTGCAGGCGTGAGCCTTGCGGTGAGCGAGCTGATGAGAAAGAAGAACTGGATACGTATTGGAGATCAAAAACTGGAATGATAATAGATTTTCACACTCACTATTTTCCGCCTAAGGTGGCGGCGGTGGCGGTGCCTAAACTGGCGGCTGCCATAGCCACGATAGGCGTCAAGCCTGTAACGGCGGCAACGCTGGAAAGCAACCTTTTACACGCCGATAATAACGGCGTGGATATTCAGGTCGGCTTAAACATAGCCGTTACGCCCAAGCAGGAGGAGAGCATTACCCGTAGTGTTGTGCAATGCGACAATCCTCGGATAATACCTTTCGGCTCCGTTCACCCTGCGTCGGAAGGTTGGTTTGCAACTCTTGATGCGCTAAAGGCGGCGGGAATTAAGGGGATTAAGATACACCCCGAGTACCAAAACGTGAACGTGGACGATTCGTCGTTCTTTCCGATTTACGAGCGGTGCGCACAACTCGGATTGTTGATTTCCGTACATTGCGGCTGGGACGTGGCGTATCCTGATTCTATGCGAGCAGGTCCTGAGGCATTGGCAAAACTGCTTAAGCTTTTCCCGTCAACCGACTTTGTTTTCGCTCATATGGGCGGTATGAAAAGGTGGGACGGCGTATTGGAAAGCATAGCCGGCAAGCGTTGTTATCTGGATACTTCTATGTGTGCAGGCTATCTTGCTCCCGAGCTGTTTAAGCGGATAGTCAATAAGCACGGCGTAGACAATATCCTGTACGGCAGTGATTTACCTTGGCAGGACGAGGGCGTGAATATGCGTTACGTGCTTTCTATGGGTTACAACGATTCCGATAACGAAAAAATTTTGGGCGGCAATGCGGCGGCGTTACTGCGAATCCGAGGTTAAGCTATGGCAGACTTTAAGAACAGAAAAGACGTTCCCGAAAAGGACAAATGGGATTTGACGCGGATATTCCCCGACGACGCGGCGTGGGAAAACGCCTTTGCCGAGGCAAAGGGCTTTTCCGACGTGATTATCGGCTTTAAGGGTAAGCTCGGCGATTCCGCCGTACTCTTGGACTTCTTGAAAACGGGCGACGCGCAGGATATAAGCCTTACGCATTTAGCCCTGTATTGCAATATGAAATCCCACGAGGATTTGAGAGTGGATTTTTACCGTGAGCTTTGCGGCAGACTGGACAACCTTTTCGCGGAGTATATGTCGGCGGCGGCTTACAGCAGTCCTGAAATCATCGCCTCATACAGCGAGGAGGAGCTGATCGCGCTTTCGCAAAGAGCGGAGTTCTCCGATTATTCCTACCGCTTGACGGAACTGGCTCGTAACAAAAAGCGCGTGCTTTCCGAAAAAGAAGAGTGGCTTCTTTCGCAAGCGTCGGTAGCTCTCGGCAATCCGAAAAACGCCTTTGAGCTTTATGACAACGCGGACGTGAAGTGGGAAAAGGTTACGGACTCTAAGGGCAAAGTTTGCCCTATGTCTCACGGCGCATACGGCGCGTATATGTATTCTAAGGATCGCACCCTGCGCAAGAACGCCCACGACGCAATGATGAAAGCGTACAAGGATTATATCAACGTAATATCCGCGCTTTACGGCGGCAACGTGGACGGCGATTATTTCCGCGCTAAGGTTAGGGGCTACGACACCTGTCTGCAACGGGCTATGGACGGCGAAAACGTACCTACCGCTGTTTACGATACGCTGATAAAGGCAGTTCACGCCGCGTTACCCTCTCTGAAAAGCTATCGCGCTTACCGTGCTAAGCGTATGGGCATACCGCAGGCTAAGGCTTACGATATGTACGTAAACGTGGAGCCTACCGCTGATGCAAAATACACCTTCGAGCAGGCTTTCGAGTTGGTTAAATCCGCTCTTTCGGTAATGGGCGAGGACTACGTTGCGTTGCTGAACAGAGCTAAGGCTGAGAGATGGATTGACGTTTACGAGACGCCCGGCAAGCGGAGCGGAGCTTATAGCTGGGGCAGTTACGGTACGTTGCCGTACGTCCTGCTTAACTTTATGGGAACGAGGAACGACGTGTTCACAATAGCTCACGAGCTTGGGCACAGTCTGCACTCCTATTATTCCTGTAAAACACAGCCTTTTGCAAAATCGGGTTACGAGATTTTCGTAGCGGAAATAGCCTCTACGGTCAACGAAACGCTTTTGCTGAAATATATGCTTAAGGACGCAGAGGGCGCAATGCGCAAAGAGCTTTTGGCATACAGACTGGATATGTTCAAGGGCACCGTTTTCCGTCAAACGCTTTTCGCGGAGTTTGAAAAGAACGCTCACGAAACGGTGGAAAAGGGCGGCGCGTTATCCGCAGGCAGTTTGTGCAATATGTATCAGGAGCTTAACGACTCCTATTACGGCAAAGGTTATTCCACGCCTTATATCAAATACGAGTGGGCTAGAATACCGCACTTTTACGAGTCCTTTTACGTTTACAAATACGCCACGGGTTTAATAGCCGCCACGGTAATCGCGGAGGATATTTTTAACGGCAAGGCAGGTGCGGTGGATAATTACAAGAGGTTTTTGTCCGCTGGCGGCAGTATGCCCCCCTTGGATATACTCAAACTGACGGGAGTGGACTTGACGTCGGAAAAACCTTTTGCGCAGGCGTTAAAGGTCTTTGACGATACGTTAAAGGAGCTGAAAAAACTCAAGTGAAAAAAGTGCTTTTGGTGCTGACGGTAATATTATTGGCTGTTTCCCTCTGCGCTTGTGCGGAGATAACGTACACCTCCTCGGTTTCCGAGGGCGGTGCGCGCGTTTTTACCACGAGCATAAAGCTGGACAAAACGGCGATGACAACTACCGCTTACAATCAGCTTTGCACGGAGATAGCAAATATTCTTTCAACGCAAAAGGCGGCAAGAGAGAGCGAAGGACGTACGGTAACTGTGGAAGCCAACGCTGAAACGGGCGTTTTCGTTCTGACGGAGAGCTTTTCAAGCAACACGGATTATTATATAGCTTACGGTATAACGGGCAACGAGCCAAGCGAGCCTAACAAAATATACTCGCAAAGCGCGTTTTTTGTGGATTATTATATAGAAAACAGCGTTATATCCTCGTCCACTTTGGAAAACTATACGCAAATATTTTCCAAGTACGTGAACACGGACGATCCTTACGGCGAGGTTTCCTTGGATTACGTTTACTCCACTGAATACAATAACGTAAGCGCCTTGAACGCAGACGAAAGTTACTCCAAGGACGGCTACAATTATATGGTGTGGCATATTGACCTTAACGATCCCGACAGCGAGGTGCTTAAATACGTATCACGTACCCCTAAGGTCTGGCTTTTCGAGTTGTTGGGGATAGTAATCGGTTGCGTAACGGTGGGCGTGCTTATCGCCGTTGGCATAATAATCAACAAGCATAACAGGAAGAAAGGCGGCAAGAAGGAAGAGGAAGAGGTTTTACCCTTTTCGGATTTGACCGATATAGTATAAAAAGGAGCGATTATGGCAGAGAAACAAGTCAAGAAGGTACGTGTGCCTTTAGGTAACGCGGAAGCGGAAGCGTATTTGCTTTCCTGTATATTAATTGACCGCACGGTGGCGGACGATGTTTTAGTCAAGCTATCCGAAAAGGATTTTTCGGATAAACGTCACGTGGAAATTTATAAGGCGATGGCGAAACTACAGGACGAAAGAAGCTGTATCGACTTCGTTATTTTGGTGGACAAACTCCGTAAGCAGGGCAAACTGGCAGAGGCAGGCGACATCGGCTACATAACCGCGCTGGCGGATAAGGTTCCCTCCTCGGGCGCGTATCAATATTACTATAACCTCATTAAGCGCGAAACCCTATTAAGACAGCTTTTGGAGGTTTCCAAGGACATAGCGGAGGACGTTTATCAGTCCGAGGACGCCAACGAGTCCTTAGCTAAGGCGCAGGCGGCGATTCTTGGCGTAACCAAAAGCACGGATACCAAGGATTTAACGCCCATAAGGGATATAACGGACACGGTTTTGGAAAATATCGAAAAGGAATTTGCCAATCCCGGTCAGAACAAGGGCTTGAAAACGGGCTTTCCCAACTTCGATCAGGTTACTAACGGCTTACAGCGTTCGGATATCGTGCTGGTGGCGGCTCGTCCCGGCGTAGGTAAAACCGCGTTTGCATTGAATATAGCCGCTAATATTGCCAAGCGGAAGGAAGACAAGAAGATATTGATTTTCTCCTTGGAAATGGCGGACGTACAGCTTGTTACGCGTATGCTTTGCAACGTCAGCGGAGTCAGCAATACCGATATAAAAACCGCTAATCTCAAGACGGACGACTTTGTACGGCTCCGTCAGGCGCGAGACGTGTTAAGAAGCAGTGGAATATACATAGACCAGACGGCGGAGGTTTCTCCCGAGGAGATTCGCAGTAAGTGCCGCCGCTTTAAGCTGAAGAACGGAGATATCGACCTTATTATCGTGGACTACCTCCAGTTGATGGAATCCGCGAAGAAAAAGGAAAGCAGACAGCAGGAGGTCAGCGATATCAGCCGTCAGATGAAATTGATGGCTAAGGAACTGGACGTTCCCGTAATACTGGTTTCCCAGATGTCGCGTATGTCGGAAATCAACGGCGAGGAGCCGCAACTGCACCACTTAAGAGATTCGGGTGCTATCGAGCAGGACGCGGATATAGTTATTTTCCTGCACAAGCCCCGCAACCAAATCAACACTCCCGAGATTATCAAGCTGATAATCGCCAAGTTCCGTAACGGTCAGCAGACCGATTTGGCATTCAGTTGGGACGGCGCGACCTTTACCTTCGTACCCGAGGATAGAGAGATGCTTAAGAAGATACTAATAGACGACGCCAAACCGCAGTACGCCAAGGCTCCGCCTTCAGGCGGCGGCAACGGAGAGGGCGGCGGTATCAATTAATAGGCTATTGACCAAAACGCCTTTTTAGGTTTATAATGGTAACAAGATTATAGATTAGGAGAGGACGTTATGGCGCATATTATCACGATAGGCAGACAGCTTGCCGCAGGCGGCAGAACTATAGGCAAATACGTGGCGGAACGGTTGGGTATTCCCTACTACGACAGCGAGCTTATCAGGCTGGCGGCGGAGAAAAAGGGGATAGACAGTGCGGTTATGGCGGCTAACGAGGAAAAAAGCAGCTTTTTCTCGGGCGTTGTGACGGGCTCGCCTGCCGGTTGCTACTATCCGATTTACAACGACACGGTTAAGGACGCGGTATTCGCGGCTCAATCGGAGGTAATCAGGGAGCTTGCCGACCAACCCTGCGTAATAGTCGGACGGTGTTCGGAGCAGATACTTAAGGGCAAAGCCGACCTGACGAGGGTATTCCTCTACGCAGGATTAAAAGCCAGAGTGGCGCGGCTTACCGCTATGTACGGCGAGGTCAAGCGCCCGGAGTGGTTTCTTAAGAAAGCGGACAAACAAAGAGCGCTTTATTACAGCTCCTATACGGGTGAGATGTGGGGGATTAAGGACCATTACGACCTTATGATTAACACCACACAGCTTACCACCGAGCAATCGGGCGAAGTTATTATTGCGCTTTATAAGGGCAAGAAATAATAAAAATAAAAGGAAGTGTACTTATGAAAAGGAACGCTGGCGTATTATTGGCAATTTCGTCCTTGCCGGGCGAGTTCGGTATAGGCGGCTTTTCTCACGACGCGGAGAACTTTGTAACGTCGATACTGGATATGGGATTTCATTGGTGGCAGATACTGCCGCTTAATCCTTTGGGCTACGGCGATTCACCCTACTCGGGCATTAGCTCTATGGCAGGCTGTTATCTGTATATCGACCCCGTTAAGATGGCGGAGGAAGGTCTTATCGATTACAGCGTGGTGGATATGGTCAAGTACCACGGCGAGCCTTACGTTACCAACTACGATCACGCAAGGTGGGCGAAACGTACTGCTATCGAGGCGGCTTACGCCAACCTAAGCGGCGAGGTTCAGGCAAAGGTTGACGCTTTTGCGGAGCTAGAGGATTACTGGTTGGACGACTATGCGCTTTATATGTCGGTGTACGAGCAGAATCATCTTCCCTTTCAGCAGTGGGAAAAGGCGTTGAGAGAACATTCCGCTGAGGAAATTGCCAAGCTAAGAGTCAAGAATAAGCACCGCGTGGGCTATTACAAATTTGAGCAGTACCTGTTCTTTAAGCAGTGGAGCGAGCTGAAAAAGTTTGCCAACTCAATGGGCGTAGGCATAATAGGCGATATGCCTATCTACGTCAGCGCGGACAGCGTGGACGTATGGGCGCAACCCAAGCGGTTTTTGCTTGAAAAGGACTATTCGCCCTCTCAAACCGCAGGCTTACCCCCCGACTATTTCAGCAAAACAGGACACAACTGGGGCAATCCGCTTTATGATTACGATTATATGGCGACGCAGGATTACTACTACTGGTGCAAGAAAATCGGTCACGCTCTTAAGCTGTACGACGCGTTAAGACTGGACCATTTCCGCGGTTTTTACGAGTATTGGAGCATACCCAAGGGCGCGGAGCCGTCGGAAGGCGAGTGGAAAAAGGGACCGGGCGACGAGCTGTTCGACCTGATAAAAAGCGATTTTCCCGACGGTGAAATCATCGCCGAGGATTTGGGTATAATGGAGGATTCTCTCCACCAAAAGCTGAAAGCCACGGGTTTCCCCGGTATGAAGGTTATGCTGTTTGCTTTCTATGACGACGAGAGCGAGCATCTGCCTCATAACTATCCGCTTAACTGCGTAGCTTACACAGGCACTCACGACAACGACACGGTTTTGGGGTGGCTGTATAAGGCGGAGCCGTCGGTAAGAGATAAGGCGTTGGAGTACTGCGGCGTTTCGGACGCAGGCTGGGCGCAGGGCGGTGCCGATTGCACGGCGACCAAGGGATTTATTACTACGTTGCTCCGTTTTTCTGCGAAGCTGGTGGTAGTACCGATACAGGACCTTTGCGGCTTCGGTGACGACTGCCGTATGAACGTACCCGGCACAAAGGACGGCAACTGGGGCTTCAGACTTACCTATTCCGCCCTAAACAACATCGATTCCAATTATTTCCGTACGGGTTCAAGACTGTACGGGCGTTACAGAGGTTATAAAAATTGACAACAGTTTACATTACAAGGAACGGCGCCGTTAAACAAGCGATTGCCGAGCAATTCAAGGACGTCAACGGCGTTTCACTCAAAAAGCACGAAAACAACGCGCCTTATCTGACTAATACGGCGACTAAAATCTCTATTTCCCATAAGGACAGATATTTAGTTGTGGCTTTCTCGGACGGCGAGATTGGCGTGGATATCGAACGTCCCTGCGACAACGAGGGCGTTATCAAGATAGCCCGTCGTTATTTCGGAGATAAAGAGAATGAATCGGTCAATACCATTGCGGATTTTTACCGCGCTTGGACGAAAAAAGAGAGCTATGCCAAACTCACGACTCAGGGGATATCCCCCTCGGTTTTGCTGACGGATACCTCTGCGGAAAGCATTGAGTATCAGGGCGTAACCTATCACTACAATTATCTCACCGATTTGGACAACTACGTTATTACGGTTTTATCGGAGGACGCCGAGGTGTCCGTCCGCAAATTGCTTAATTAACATTTTGGAGGTTATTATGTTGGAGACTAAGGTTAAGGAAATAATCGCAAAAAGACTTGATCTCAACGCAGGGGATATTACCCTTGAGATGGAGTTTAAGTCCGACCTTAAGGTTCAGTCCATCGAGCTGGTGGAGCTGATAATGGATTTTGAAGAGGCGTTCAACATTCAGGTGGACGACGACGCTGTGGCAGAGGTCAAGACGGTAGGCGACATAGTGGCGTATCTTGCCAACGTGGTGAAATAATACTTTTTTCTCACCCGATAATTTGTCTATTTGCCCGTATCGGTTATACTTTGCGCCGTCTTATAGAAAAACGCAAGTATGTTACCGCGCGATACGGTGCGTAGGTTTTTGCGAGAATTGCCGCTAAGTTCAAGCTTGGCGCGATAAAGCAACGGGCGCAGACGTACTTAAAAAGAATTGTATCCCAACGTGGTTTTATAACAAAAGCAAACGTGCTTAATAAGAAAAGCTGTAGTTTAGCGGTTTTATAACGAAAGTATAACACAGCGAATAAAATCTCGATGCGTTTATAGCCAAAATTAAGCTCGTAACGGCTGTATGGCTGATTACAAGTTCAGCGCGATTTATACAGCGAATATACAAGCAATACGTTTGCGGATAATACAGCGAATATACACCTAATATACTTTGCAAAATCAATGCGGTATTCGCAATAAAAAGGTACTTGCCAATCGGTAAGTACCTTTTTGTGTTCGTAAATATTAACCCTAAGAACAAGGTTTTATCAGTTAGTTAAAATGCTTAAAACCGAGTTTGTATTAGAAATTAAAATTGATTTTTATCTGCGAACCAACGCTAATGGCTTGCCGTATGGGATTCGCCAATATCCGTGTTCCGCTGTGCGAGGATTACTTTAACGGAAGTACCGTTTTTATCCTCAAACGCTATTTACAACGGCTATAGCTTAGTCGGTCAGCTTGTTCGCGCCGTCAAGGTAAGCTAAGATACTTGCCTCGATAATGTCCGTGCTGACGCCTCTTCCCAAAACCTCGTAGTCTTGGTCGGCAATACGCACGGTAGCCTCTCCCAGTGCGTCCTTGCCCTCGGTAACTGCTTGTAAGGAATAGCTTTTCAGGGATAATTCCTTCCCCAAAATACTGCCGATAGCCTTGAAAGCCGCGTCAACCGCGCCGTTACCTGTTGCAGTGCCGTTTTTGATTTCGCCCTCGCAGGATAAGGTGATTTTTGCATTAGCACCGCCTTCCTTGTCCAACTTTATGTCGAAATCGACCAGTTGATACATCAAAATCTGCGAAATATCGGAGTGAGCGATAATGGACTGAATATCCTTACTGGAAACAAACTTTTTCTTTTCCGCCAATTCCTTGAACATCTGGAAAAACTTCTCTTCCTGTTCGGGTGTGACCTCGTAGCCCATCCAGTGCAGATACTCGCAAAAAGCGTGCCTGCCGCTGTGCTTTCCGAGGATAATGCTGTTGTCCTTAATACCTACGTCCGAGGGGGTGATTATCTCATAGGTGGAACGCTCGTTGATGATACCGTGCTGATGAATACCGCTTTCGTGGGCGAAGGCGTTTGCGCCTACTATCGCCTTGTTGGGGGCAATTTGCATACCCGTGATACCCGATACCAACTTACACGCCTTATAGATATTACGGGTTTCCACGCGGGATTCTCCGCCGTAAACGTCCGCTCTGGTCTTTAACGCCATAACCACTTCCTCAAGCGCGGCGTTACCCGAGCGTTCGCCGATGCCGTTAATGGTGCAGTCGGCTTGTCTTGCGCCTGCCTTAATAGCGGAAAGGGTGTTGGCAACCGCCATACCCAAATCGTTGTGACAGTGTATGCCGAAGCAAACTTTTTCGATACCCTCTACGCGTTTCAGCAGAGTTTCGACAATGAAATTGATTTCCTCGGGAGTGCTGTAGCCCACGGTGTCCGCAATGTTGATAATATTCGCACCGCTTTTAACCGCCACCGACAGAGCCTTGGTCAAAAAATCCAGATTACTGCGCGTAGCGTCCTCTGCGGAAAACTGCACGTTGCCGATTTTCGTCTTGGCGTAAGCAACCGAAGCCGCTATTCTTTCCAATACCTCGTCCTCTGTCATACGCAGTTTGTACTGCATATGGATAGGGGAAGTTGCTAAAAAGATATGAAGCATAGGAGCTTGCGCGTTTTTGACCGCACTATAGCCTGCGTCAATGTCAGGTTGCAGGGCGCGGCAAAGGGAAGCCACTTCCGCATTCTTGATTTCCGCGGCGATAGCCTGCACAGCCTTAAAATCCTCATCGGAGGACGCGGCAAAGCCTGCCTCGATAACGTCCACGTTGAGCTGTGACAACATACGCGCCGTTTCCAGCTTTTCCTTGACGTGCATCGAACAGCCGGGAGCCTGTTCGCCGTCTCTTAAAGTCGTGTCGAAAATTCTAATATGGTTCATTGTTTGTCACCTTTCAAAAAGTCTTTGATGATAACGCTACCTCTGTGAAGAGAGGAAGCTCCTGAGCGAGCCATTTCCAGTATGTTGTAATCCGCTAAAACGTCGATAAATCCGTCGATTTTGCTGGTTTCGCCCGTAAGCTCCAGCACCATAGCGGCAGGGGATAAATCGATTATGTTAGCCTTATAAACACTGCAAACCTCAATGACCTGATTGCGCTTTTCGGGGCTGACCTTGAGCTTAATCAAAAGCAGCTCGCGTGAGAGGGCGTCCTGCTTGCCAAGATCGCAGATATAGCAAACGTCTTCCTGCTTTTTCAACTGCTTAATAAGCTGTTCAAGCACCGCGTCGTCGCCGCTGACAGTGACTGTCATACGGGAATATCTGTCGTCCTCGGTGGCGCAGACGGATAAGCTCTCTATATTGTAGCCTCTTCTTGCGAACAGACCTGATATTCTGGCAAGTACGCCCGAATTATTGCTGACTAACAGCGATATAATGTGCAAATTCTTATTCATCGTTATCTCCATAGTTACATTTTGCAGTCGATTAATCTCACACCGTCCGCTTGAAGCGCGTCTGCAAGCGCGGTACGGAAACCGTTATCGTCGTAAGCGGTATAGCCCTTTGCTCCGAAAGCGGCGGCAAGCACGGCATAATCGCGGTCGGGCAGTACGGTGCCTGCGTGAACCTTATGCGCCAGCTTGTCCTCCTGCATTTCGACAAGCTTAAGGGAGCGGTTGTTAAAAACGATAATCAGCATAGGAACCTTGCGTTCCACCGCGGTGTATAGCTCGGAGCAGTTCATAGTTAAGCCCCCGTCGCCTATTATAACCAACGGCTCGGTTTTGTCGGCGTTATACGCACCGAAAGCACCGCTGACTGCATAACCCATAGGCGCAAATCCGCCGCAGGTTACGAGCTTTTCGCCGCTGAACGGAAAATCCAAAGCGGTTAGTACCTGATGATAGCCTACGTCGGTTACTATCAGTCCGAATTTGTTTTTCAAGCCGTCGAAAACCGCGTTGTGGGATACGCCCTTGCGCGAGGACGGCACACAAGGAGATGCGTTTGAATCTGCAATAAGCTCCACGTTACTATGCTTGACCTCGGTCAATCGGGTGATAAGGGGTACCGTAATACTTAAATCTGCCGCAAGGACGGTAGCTTTCACGTTTTTGTTCAGCTCCGCCTCATCGGAATCTATATGGATAACGGGGCAGGTGATTTTCAGCTTGCGCAGGGTGCGGTCGCTGAACCGCGTACCCAATGCGATAAGCAAATCAGCTTGTTTGAAGGCGGCAACCGCGTCACGGTTTTGCGCGTTAAGCAGTCCGTAATTCAGCCCTGCGTTCTTCGGAAACAGGGCAACCGACATCATCGTAGTCACTATCGGGGCATTGAGCTTAAGCGAAAGGGCGTTGACGTATGCAACGGAACCGCTTGCGCCCCCTCCTGCGAGGATTATGGGTTTTTGCGCCGCGTCAATCAAATCAACGATTGCGTTTAGCTCGGATATATCAGGAGTTTTCGGAATTGACGGCGTAATTTCGGCAGGAGTGTAGGCACTCTCGCAAAAGCCTGCGGATACGTCCACGGGAATATCCACGAGAACGGGACCTTTTCTGCCGTTTTCAGCAATAAAAAACGCCTTGTCAAGGCTCTCCGCCAGCTTGTCGGGAGACTTAACTATCATATTGTACTTGGTTATCGGGGTGGTGATACCCGTATTGTCGATTTCCTGAAAGCAGTCGCCGCCTAGGGTTTTAAGCGGAGCGTTGCCCGTTATAATCACCATAGGCACGGAGTCCATAAAAGCGTTGGCGATACCCGTAACCAGATTGGTAGCTCCGGGGCCAGAGGTCGCAATAACGAGGGAAGCCCTACCGCTGACGCGGCTCTCGCCGTCGGCGGCAAAAATCGCTCCCTGTTCGCCTGCGGTTACGATTAGTTCCACGCCCTTTTCCGCAAGAGAATGAAAAATATCCAGAACGTAATTGCCCGGATAACCGTACACTCTCTTAATGTTATGGGCGGCAACGCAAGCCGCAACGATGTCACTGCCTTTATACATAATTTATTATTTTACCACATAAAAACCTCTTTTGCAATGATTTTGGCTTTGTAGGCGAAACTTCTCGCGCTTTTTCGCGTATTACGTCGCATATCCGCGTTCACGGCGCACGCAATATATTTTTTAACAAATCATAGGGAAATATTTAATTGCATATTGAAATGCGGTGTGTTATCATATATAAGGCGTTTTTCGTCAAGGAGGCTTATATGAAGATTAATTTTACCGAAACCGTTTTGAGAGATGCCAACCAATCTCTTATCGCTACCCGTATGCCCTTCGAGAAGTTCGAGAAGATACTTCCCGTGATGGACAAGGCAGGGTATTATTCCGTAGAGTGTTGGGGCGGCGCGACTTTCGACTCTTGTTTAAGATATTTGGACGAGGATCCGTGGGAAAGACTGCGTAAAATCCGTGCTCTTATGCCCAATACCAAGCTTCAAATGCTCCTTAGAGGTCAGAACCTTTTGGGTTACAAGCACTATCCCGACGACGTAGTTCGCCGTTTCGTTCAGTGTTCCGTTAAGAATGGCATCGATATTATCAGAATTTTCGACGCCTTAAACGATATGCGCAATATCAAGGTCGCCGTAGAGGAGACTATCAAGCAGGGCGCAACCGCTTCGGGCGCGATTTCCTATACCACCAGCCCCGTGCATACCTTAGACGCTTTCGTCAAGGTCGGCAAGGAGATGAAGGAGATGGGCGTTTCCACTATCTGCGTTAAGGATATGGCAGGCGTTATGTCTCCGATGGAGGCTTACGACCTAATCAGCGCATTAAAGGACAAGGTAGGTTTACCCGTCGTACTTCACACCCATTGCACCACAGGTCTGGCTTATATGACTTGTATCAAGGCGGTTGAAGCAGGCGTTGACGTTATCGACTCCGCAAGCTCCTGTTTTTCCGGCGGCACCTCTCAGCCTGCTACCGAAACCCTTAATTACACCTTTAATCAGTACGGTTACGAGACCGGACTGGACAGCAAGATTCTCAAGGAAGTCAACGATTTCTTTAAGCCTGTAAGAGCGGAATTTTTGGAGAACGGCGGTCTTAACCCCGTGGTTATGGGTACCGACGCCAACGCGCTCAACTACAAGATTCCCGGCGGAATGCTTTCCAACCTTATCGCACAGCTTAAGGCGCAGAACGCTTTGGACAGACTTGACGAGGCTTTGACCGAGACTCCTAAGGTTCGTAAGGACTTAGGTTATCCTCCGCTTGTTACTCCTATGAGCCAGATGGTAGGCGTTCAGGCTGTTACCAACGTGCTGTTAGGCGAAAGATACAAGAACATCAGCAAGGAAGTTAAGGCGTATCTCCACGGCGAGTACGGCAAGGCTCCCGGCGAGGTTGACGAGGCTTTACTCAAAAAGGCTTTAGGCGACGAACAGCCTGTGACCTGCCGTTACGCTGATTTGCTTAAGGACGGTTACGAGGACGGTAAGAAGGCGGCAGGCGACTTGGCTAAGACCGAGGAAGACGTGCTGTCCTATATCGCGTTCCCTCAGCAGACCGAGACCTTCCTCAAGGCTCGCAAGGCAAAAGAGGAGCGTAAGGTTTCCTATACCATTACTCCCGTTGAGGACTAAGGAGGCTGTATGAAT
>CAYJBY010000003.1:4468-111929 GCA_964368645.1 uncultured Christensenellaceae bacterium | reverse complement strand
GGCAGTGCAGGCGATATCGCTCTTCACGACGTACCCCCTGCCACGGCGGCAATGCTTATGGCAATAGTAGCCGACGCACTTCAAACGCCGGTAAACGAGCTGAGATTCATTTCTATAAAAGAGATTAAGGAGTAACGCTGATATGAAATACAAGATAACCCTTCAGAATAAAGTTTACGAAGTAGAAGTAGAACAGGGTAACGCTGTTTTGCTTAGCGAATACGAGGCAAAAGCACCCGTAGCCGCCGCTCCCGTAGCGGCACCCGCAGCGGTGCAGACCGCAGTTGCGGCACCCGTTGCCGCGGCTCCTGTCGGCGCAGGCAAGCCGATTCCGGCTCCCTTAGGCGGCGTAATCGTTACTATGAAATGCAAGGTGGGCGACACCGTTAAGCAGAACGACGTAATAGCCATAGTTGAAGCTATGAAGATGGAGAACGACATTACAGCGCCTTTTGGCGGCAAGGTTGTCGCGGTACGCGCCGAAAAGGGCAAAACTATCGTAGCAGGCGACGTTTTGGTCGAGCTGGCATAAGGAGCGACTTATGGATATTGCAGGAGTTCTTAAAAATTTATGGACGACCTCCGGCGTAGCGAATTTTGGTTGGGGACAAGCCGTTATGATATTGATTGCTTGTATCCTTTTGTACCTAGGTATAGTCAAAAAATTCGAGCCGCTGTTGTTGGTCGGTATCGCCTTCGGAATGTTGCTTACTAATTTACCTATCGCGCAGGTCTTCCACCCCGAATACTGGAATAACGCCGCAGGCGTAGATTATATGGACGTTCTACAGCACGGCGAAATTCTGGATATACTCTACATAGGCGTTAAAACAGGTCTGTATCCCTGCGTCATTTTTATCGGCGTAGGAGCGATGACGGACTTCGGACCTATGATAGCTAACCCCCGTTCCCTGCTTTTGGGCGCGGCGGCACAGCTCGGTATTTACTGCGCACTGGTGCTTGCAATCTGCTTCGGCTTCGATTACAACGTGGCGGCGGCAATCGGCATTATCGGCGGAGCGGACGGTCCTACGGCTATTTGGTTAACCAAGAGCATTGCGCCCTCCTATCTTGCCCCTATCGCTATTGCGGCATACTCCTATATGGCGTTGATTCCTATGATTCAGCCCCCTATTATGAGAGCCTTAACCACCAAGAAAGAGAGAATGATTAAGATGGAGCAGCTTCGCACCGTCAGCAAAAAAGAAAAGGTCATTTTCCCTATCGTGGTTACGATTATTACCTGTCTGATACTTCCTTCCGTAGCACCTCTTCTCGGTTGCTTGATGTTCGGTAATCTGCTGAAGGAAACAGGCGTCACTGAAAGACTATCGGACACCGCTCAAAACGCGCTGATGAATATAGTAACGCTGTTCTTGGGAATTTCCGTAGGAGCTACGGCGTACTACGCTACCTTCCTTTCTGTGGAAACCTTAAAGATTATTTTCTTGGGCTTGTTCGCGTTCTGCTTCTCCACCGTGGGCGGCGTACTGCTGGGCAAACTTATGTGCGTTCTTACCAAGGGCAAAATCAATCCTCTTATCGGTGCGGCAGGCGTTTCCGCTGTTCCTATGGCGGCGAGAGTTGCTCACGTAGAGGGCAAAAGAGCCAATCCCGACAACTACTTGCTTATGCACGCTATGGGACCTAACGTAGCAGGCGTTATAGGCTCTGCGGTTGCGGCAGGCTTCTTGATGAGCGTTTATCAGGTTCTGCTTGCAGGCTGATAGATAACTTTGATACGGCAAGGAGCGGCGATAAAGCCGCTCCTTTTTCGTACTCAACGCATAGAGTACCGCTGAAAGATAATCAGTGAAGATATGCGAATATTTTGCCTTAAGCTGCGGTTGATGCATAGGGCTGACTGTGTTCAAAAATCCGAGTCGGCTTTGTAAGAAATTGCGGACTTGCCGCCGAGGGCTGACTGATAGGGCAAAACATGACCAAATGAGGCAATATAATATTTTTAGCTGCGTTGACAATACGCGCCTTTATTGATAAAATATAGTAGTATGAAAAGGTTGCTGAAGTATTTTAAGGGCTACGGTGTGCAAGCGCTGTTCGGTCCTACGCTTAAATTGCTTGAAACGGTACTCGAGCTACTTATGCCTATTGCCGTTTCGGTTATGATTAACAACCTCTACAACGAGCCGACGGTCGTCGCAGGAGTCGTACTTAACTTTTCCACCCGTTCCTGCATCATTTTCCTTTCAATAATCGTGTTTTTCAACTACGCCTGCGCCGTTACCTGCCAAAGGTGCGCCGCCGTATCCGCAATGGGTTTCGGGGCTAATCTGCGCAGAGCTATGTACGCACATATCAACAGTATGTCCTATACCGAGCTGGACGCTATGGGGACGGCGACCTGTATCAACCGCATAACCAACGACGTCAACGTGCTTCAGAACGGTGTGGCTAAGTTTTTCCGACTGGTGTTCCGTCTGCCTGTTTTGGTGGTAGGCTCGCTGGTTTTCACTTTTTTAATCAATATCCAAATCGGAGTTATTTTTACCTGTACGCTTCCCGTGGTGGTGCTGATACTTTTCCTTGTTATGCGTAACACCATTAAGGGCTACGCCAAGGCGCAGAGCAAGCTGGACGCCATTACCGCCGCCACACGCGAGAATATCGAGGGCGCAAGGGTAATCAGAGCCTTTGCCAGAGGCGATGACGAGCTTGAGGACGAGAAAAAACGCAACGGTGCGTTCAGGTCGGTAATGACAAAGCTCAACAATATCAGCGCGTTACTCTCTCCCTTGTCCTCCTTTATAATCAACGTGGGAATAGCGGTTATAATCGTAATCAGCGGCAAGCAGGTTGACGGAGGACTGCTGTCAAAGGGCGAAATCAGCGCGTTCGTCACGTATTCGCTGTGGCTGTTGACCGCATTGACGGTTTTCGCCAATCTTTCCGTGGAATTTACCCGAGCCTTCGCTGCCAAGGACCGTATCAACGAGCTTTTGGAACTGGGCAACAGCGAGGAAAGCGGCGGAAACGATATGATAACTCCCTGTGAGGAAATCCTGCGTTTTGATAATGTTTGCTTTGAGTTCGCCAACAGTAAGGAAGTCTTGCATAATATCAGTTTCAGCGTCAAAAAAGGCGAGTACGTCGGCGTAATCGGAGGTACGGGCAGCGGCAAAAGCACTATGCTATCTCTTATTCCGCGCTTTTATAAAGCGACGAGCGGCGAGGTGCTGTTTGACGGCGAGAACGTCAACTCCTACAACGTAGAAGCCTTAAGAGCGAGTATCGGCATTGTGCCGCAAAAGGCGGTTTTGTTCAGCGGTACGATAGAAGAAAATATCGCTTGGGGCTTGGATAATTACGACAAGTCCAGAGTGGCGGAATGCGCTAAGCTCGCACAAGCCGACGAGTTTATCAGCAAGCTTAAGGACGGCTACAATTCCCGTGTGGAGGCAGGCGGACGCAACTTTTCGGGCGGACAGATTCAGCGGCTGACAATAGCGAGAGCGTTAATGCGCGATCCCAGGCTCTTGATTATGGACGACAGTTCCAGTGCCTTGGACTATGCCACCGACGCGCGGTTGAGAATTGCCCTTCGCAAGCTCTGTAAGGAAAAGGGTATGACGGTAATTGTGGTTTCACAGCGTGCCGGCACCATACGCCACGCGGACAAAATCATCGTTATGGACGGCGGACGGATTTGCGATATGGGAACTCACGCCGAGCTTTCGGCGAAGGACGGCATATACCGCGACGTGTGCCTTACCCAGTTTAAGGAGGAATCGCTATGAAACGCGCCGTTTCAGCCGTTAGGCGGTTGCTTCCCTTTATCGCCCCCTACAAACGCTATTTTATCTGGGGCAGCGTATTCACTCTGTTGTCGGTAGCCTGCTCTTTAACAGGTCCTATACTGGTGGGAAGAGCTATCGACGTAATGGTCGTGGGAGCGGTGGATTTCGCCGCGCTGACAAAGTATTTTTATCTGCTCCTTTGCGTTTACGTAGGCTCTGCGCTTTTCCAATGGATAGGCAGTTATTGCTCCAATACCTTAACGCAACTGGTGGTTAAGGATTTAAGAGACGCTATTGACGAGAAGTTACAGAGCGTACCTTTTTCCTACCTTGACCGCGTATCTCACGGCGACCTAATCAGCCGAATGGTCAACGACACCGAAAAGGTGGGTGACGGTATTCTTCACAGCTATAACCATTTGATACAGGGGCTTGCGACTATTCTTGTCACTATCGTGTGTATGTTTACTCTTGACTGGCGTATTGCTTTGGCAATCGTGGTGGTTTCGCCCTTATCTATCGTTACCTCGTATTTTATCGCCAAGCACGCGCAGAAAATGTTTGACAGACAGCAGGCAAAGCTCGGAGAGCTTAACGGCTACACCGAGGAACACGTAGGCAACCAAAAGGTGGTTAAGGCTTTCGGCTACGAGGATAAGGCGACTAAGGAATTCGACGCTATCAACGACAGTCTGCAAAAGGATATGACCTCGGCGCACTTTATTTCCGCGCTGACCAATCCCACCACCCGAGCTGTTAATAATATAGTGTACATAACGGCGGCGGCATTAGGCGTTGTGCTGAAATGTTCTATCGGACACATAGGCTCTTTTCTGATGTACGCCAACCAATATACCAAGCCCTTCAATGACGTTACCACCATAATCACCGACTTGCAAAACGCACTTTCGGCGGCGGAGCGCGTAACCGAACTGCTGGAAACCGCACAGGAGCCGCCCGATTCGGAGAACGCGGCGGACTTGGAAAACGTAGCCGGCAATATCAGCTTTGAAAACGTATCCTTCTCCTATTCGCCCGAGGTGCCCTTAATAACCTGCTTTAATCTCTTTGCGGAGTCGGGCAAGCGCATAGCTATCGTAGGTCCGACAGGCAGCGGCAAAACAACGCTTGTCAATCTGCTGATGCGTTTTTACGACGTAACGGGCGGCGCGGTCAAGGTGGACGGCGTTGACGTGCGCACGGTTCGCCGCAGGGATTTGAGAGATAATTTCGGTATGGTGCTTCAGGAAAGCTGGCTGAAAGCCGATACGATAAGAAACAATATCGCCTATGGCAATAAGGACGCAACGGACGAGCAGATTATCGAGGTGGCGAAGAGCTGTTACTGCCACGATTTCGTTTCCAGTATGATTGACGGCTACGATACCGTTCTGACAGGCGGCGGAGAGAACATCTCCCAAGGTCAGCGGCAGTTGCTTTGTTTAGCGCGAGTTATGCTCTCCGAACCCAAAATGCTTATTCTGGACGAGGCGACTTCCAATATCGACGCTCGCCGCGAAATGTATATTCAGGCTACCTTTGACAAGATAATGCAGGGCAGAACCTCTTTTGTCGTGGCTCACAGGCTTTCCACCATTAAGAGTGCGGATTTGATTTTGGTACTTAAGGACGGAGACGTTATCGAGCAGGGCAACCACGAGGAGCTTATGGAGCAAAGGGGTTTTTATTACGATTTGTACAATTCCCAGTTCGTGGATCCGTCGGCGGTTTAACGCGGCTTGCGCCCTAATCGGCATATTCTATCCTTTGAAGTACTTTTCTCCGCTCTTTCGTAGCAATTCTTAATTATTATCGACTGCTCATTGTCTTGACAGGTTTTTAATAAAGGCTGTATAATTATTAATTATAGTCGGCGTTTCAACGGTTATCCCGGTAAGGAGGTTATATGCGTCGTCGCGTCTTGCTGATTGCTATAATTCTGATTTTGACGGCGTTCTGCGCGGTTTTTTCCGCTTGCGGTTCAAAATCCGATAAGGTCACAGCCACCGCGATAGAGATAGACGCTTCCTCTCTTTCCTCTTCACTTATAGTCGGCGACGCTTTTCCCTACGACAGCTTATCCCTAACGTGTAAATACAGCAACGGCTCTACCACAGTCCACAAGGTCACTTCGGATATGGTAAGCAGTATTGATACGACTACCCCCGGCAAGAAGGTAGCAAGCGTTTCCTTCAAGTCGTTTAGTGCCTCTTTTGAATACCAAATCGGAGGAATTTTACGCTATACGGCAGACGGTGACGGCTATATCGAGGGCAAAACCACTCAAAAAGTGGCTTTCGGCGGCAATGCGTCTTCGGTACAGGCTGTTTCCTATGACGGCTATGCCTTTGACCGCTGGAGCGATGGCGTGACAACAGCCGCGCGCACCGACACCGAGGTTACGGTATTCGGTACGATAACCGCTTCGTTCAAGGTGCAGGACTGTACGGTGCGTATGGTGGACTCCAACGGCAATTTGCTGGATACCCGTACCGTTTCCTACGGTGACGAGTTGGAGCCTTATATCCCCGACGTGGGTTATGAGGTCGTGGGCTACTATGCAGGCGGTGTTAAGCTTCAAAGTCTTACCGCCAACGGCTCAATGGATATAGAGGTTAGGATTCGTCCTGTTCAAATCACTGTTTCCTATATCGGCGGCAGTGAGGCGTCAAGAATTTTCGACTACGGCTCGGCCTTGACTTTTCCCTCTCCGATTGTGCCTACGGGAATGCAGTTTAAGCATTGGGCTAACGCCGCAGGCGAGGCGGTTAGCGAGGGTTACAGGGTTGTGGAACCGCTTTATTTAACGGCGGTATTCAATAGGGGTTACCGTAAGGTTACTTTGTTGGTCGGCACCGAAAGAATCGAGTGCGATATGGAGTACGGCGAGGTGTTTGCCGCGCCTGATACCGTCACGCCCCCCGAGGGCTACGTTATTGTGGGTTATACCGATTCGGAGGGTAAACGCACCGACGCTCAAACGGTAATAACCTCCGCTTGCAGCTTTACTGCTGTATTGGAAAGAGTAACCTGCGACGTTACCTATGACACGGACGGAGTACTGAACACGGACGGCGTTTTGTGGGGAGATTGCGCGGTGCCGCCTCAAGCTCCGACCAAAGAGGGCTTTGTTTTCACTCATTGGTCGCTGACAAACAACGGCGAAGAGCCTTATGATTTCGGCACGGCGGTGAAAAAGCCCGTTACGCTGTACGCCGTTTGGGGCGTTCGGCAATGCGAGGTTCATTTCGTTTATATGTATAATTCTACGGTCGATGTGGTCAAATGCGATTACGGCTCCGTTCTTGCTTTAGCCGCTCCCGAGCGCGTTGAATACGAGCTTGTGGGTTGGTACTTCGACCGTTCCTTTACCAATGCCTGTTCCGTGGATTATGAGGTGAAAACCGACCTTTCGCTTTTTGCAAAGTGGACGGTCAAAACCTTTGCGGTCAACGTGAACGCTAAGGAGGGCGGCAGTGTGGAGCTGCTGTCGGCGTCGCCTATCGTTTACGGCTCCTATTTGAGTTTCAGCGCGATTCCCAACGAGGGCTACTGCGTATCGTTGATAAAGGTAAACGGTGTAGATTATTCTCCTGTTGCAGGGATTAACGGCAAGGTAACGCGTACTATCAGCACAATTACCTCTGTTCAGAACGTAGAGGTTACCTTTGTCAAAAAGCAGATTACAGTCACTTTAAGCAACACAGAGGGCGGTACCTCGGATAAGAACGGAAGCACGGTTTTAGAGTGCTTTTCGCCATATACGGTGCTGTTTACCGCCTCGGTCGGTTATAAGCTGTCCTACATAACGGTGAACGGTGTTAAGACCTTTGTTCGTAACAGCCGTTATACTATCGATTCCGTAACCGCCGATACCGTTATCCGTGCGGTTTTCGATAAGGCTAGGCTTACCGTGGCGGTAAAAGGCACGGGCTTTACCACCGACCTTTCAGACAATACCGCAGAGGTGATTTACGGCAACGGTTTATCCTTTAGGATAACGGCGGCAGTCAATACCTATATCCAAAAAATCACGGTTACGCCATCATCGGGCGACAGCTATACCTATCCTGTGGCTAGCAACGCCACAGCGGTCAGCGTGAACTTGGACTCCGTAACCTCGGCGACAACTTTGTCGGTTACGGTTAAGGGCTTGGAAACGACTATTACCGCAACGGCGACGTCAGGCGGCACTATTTCCCCAAGCGGTACGGTCAAGGCGTATTTCGGAGAGCTGACGACCTATGTCTTCACTCCGTCAAAGGGGCATTACGTCCGCGACGTGGTGTTCAACGGTCAATCGCAGGGCGCGGCGGAGAGCTTTGATTATATGCCTGTCAACGTGGGCGGCGACGTGCTGACCGTGTATTTCGACGTTACCTACAACAACGTGTACGTGGGCACAACAGGCAACGGAAGCGTTGACTGCGGCGGCAATAACAGCGTAGCCTACGGCTCCGACTTGTCAATCGTAATGACCGCCGAGCCTAATTATCACGTTTCCCATTACGTTATGGACGGCGTTTTGACCTACGTCAATCGTTCTACCTATACTCTCACTTTGCAAAACGTCATAAAATCTCACAGTATATCCGTGGTTTTTGCCGTGGATACCCATACGGTGACGGTTACGTCAGGCTTGGGCGGCAGGGTAATAATCAACGGCAGTACCTCGTACAAGGAGTTCATTAATACTCAACAAAGCGAATATTCCACTAATTACGGAAGTGCGATAATGATATACGCAGACGACGGTTATCATATAGCATCCGTTACCCTTAACGACGTTTCCTCGGGAGTGTCGGACAGCGACGGCTTAACCTCGTATTCCTGCGGAACGGTGGGCACCTCGCTGGCTCTTGTCGTGGCTTTCGCGCCTGACGAATACACAGTTAGCGGAACCTCGGGTTCAGGAGGCAGGGCGGAGGTTGCCGCCACAGCAAGATACGGCGATAAGCTGACTTTGCAATTTATCCCCGACACAGGCTATGAGGTGGATACCCTTACAGTCAATAATCAGTCGGTTACGCCAACGGAGAATTACGCAGTTGATTTTGTATCGGGTAACGTAACCTATGCCGTGACCTTTAAGCTGAAAAGTTACGACGTGGAGATAACCGTGTCCGAGGGTGGCAGTGTAAGCGATTATCCCTTATCGGTCAATTACGGCGATTCCTTCACCGTAACCTTTACCGCGGATTCTCACTATCTTATATCTTCCTTCGCTTCGTCCGCGTCGTTTGAAAGTCCTGTCGGCAAGAGCAGTTACGTGTTAAGCGTTTCGTCCGTAAACGACAAGATTACCGTTTCTGCCGCCTTTGCAAAGGAGACGTTTGACGTTGCTCTTACAGTGGGCGAGGGCGGAGTATTGCGCCGCGACGGATTCTCCTTTACGGGAAGCTCTTCCGATACCCTCGAATACGGTACGACCGCCACCTACTCGATTGCGCCCTCGATAGGATACGAGATTGCGTCCTTATCCGTGGACGGCGTTCAGCAACCCTTAAGCTCCGCCGCATATTTAGGCGAGGTGGTTTCAGCAAGAACGGTAAGCGTAACCTTCCGCCGTAAGACCTTTGCAGTAACGCTTATGGGCGTAACAAACGGCACCTTGACAGCCACTGCCGCTACGGTGGGCTACGGCGAGAGTGTGACGATAACCGCAACGCCTGCTTCGGGATATACTCTTTCCGCCTTGAAAATCAACGGCAGAACGGTGACTCCCACCAACGGGAAATATACGATAACGGCAGTTACCGCGCAGGTGACCGTAACCGCCGTATTTACAAAGTAAACCGTAAGCTCCGCTCCGTTATTCGGGGCGGTTTTTGTTTTTAATACGTTTTCAGCGTTAAATACCGTTGAAAATCCACTTTAATTTATTAATTTTTCATTAAGTTTCTGCTAAGAACTCTTTAATTCAACTAATACAGGGTGTAAATAAATTTAATAATCTTGCGATAGCATTTTAATTCGTGATATTATAATTCAGACAAGTATTATGCGCGGGCGTAATTCGGCGCGCATAGCTCTAGGAGGCATATATGAAAAAAACGCGCTTAATTTTGGTTTTAGCAGTCGTGCTGATTATTTTAACGGTTGGCACTGCGCTTTCCGCTTGTAAAAAAGAGCAAGCGGTTACTTTGTCCGTCAACGAATACGAGGCTACGTACAACGGTTCGGCGCACGCCGCAACCGTCAACTGCTCGGCAGGCACGTCGGGGCTGACAGTCACCTATGCGGATTCCGTCACGGGTGAGTTTGTTGCCAATCCCACCAACGCCGGCACGTATCTGGTTACCGCTCATTTTGAGGCGAAGAGCTACAAGACCACAGAGGTGACAGGTACGCTGATTATCAAGAAGGCGAAGCCTAACGTAGTTAGCTGGCCTAAGGTAAAGGATAACGTCAGCGTAACCTACGGCGATACGCTGGGTTCCTCTCTTCTGACCTTCACAACAACGACCGACGGCGCGGTTTTGGGTGTGGACTCTAAGTCCATATCCGGTACTTACAACTGGACAGCCAATCAGGTCGCTTCCGTTAATACCTTGGTTTACGACATAACCTTCACGCCCTCCGAGGACTATGCCGTCAACTATACGACCGTCAACAGCTCGTCCACCACCAACGGTAAGGTTGCCTTATCCGTCAAAAAAGCAACTCCCGTTTTAGCAGGTGCAACCAATGAGGAAAAAGAACTTTCCAAGCCCGTAGTCAAGAAGAACATCACTTTGATAAGCGGCGACCTGTTAAGCAAAGCGTCTCTTACCGCTTCCGGCGAGGGTTACGTTTTGAGCAACGGCACCACGGTACCCGGTAAATACGTCTGGGCTAAGTTTCTCCGTGACGTCAACAACGAGATAATTTACGACGAAAGAAGCGGCAATCCCCAGCTCGTCTATTTAGACGGCTCCAAGACTGACGCCGAGAACCTTACCATTTCCATTTTGGACAAGGACGGCAATCCCAACAAGTACTCTTTCGTCTTCATTCCCACCGACACGGCTAACGTCAATATGGTGGAGGACACCGTTTACATAGCCAACGTGGCGAAACGCACCCCTGTTTTCGACAACACCGCCAATATTCCTTTGGCAAGCAATATAACCTACGGACAGTATTTATCCGCTTCCATTCTCGGCACCCCCGGCGCAGAGACCAACGGCGCGGCGGCGAACCTACTGCCTATCGGTGTATTTAGTTGGAAGAACGGCAGCGAAATCCCCGCTCTCGGCACTGCCGAATACGTGGCGATATTCCAGCCTAAAATTTACAATTCCACAACCAAAACTTTCCAGGATCACCCTGAGTACGCCACCGCGGAAGTATCCATCAGTTTGACGGTTACACCCACGACCTTGACATTCGGCGATCCTTGTGCGTCTGCGTCCTCGATAGGCTACACCAACACCACGCTCAATGACAGCCAGCTGGTAACGCTGACCTATGACTTCAACGCTAACGGCGTTAAGGCTGCGGCTTACTACCTCTACGGTGCGGAAAAACGTCTGGTAAACGGAGAATTTGAATGGAGCGACAAGTCCGCCTCTCCCGAAAACTGGTCTTACGAGGCTGTGGCAGGTGAGGTTGACACCTTTAGAGTGCCTATTACCTTCGTCTTGAACAGCACCGAAACTGCCGAACTGTTTAACTTGGACACCTATTACACGATAATCAAAATCAATAAGACGCCCATCGACATCGACGAGACCGCTTTGGCGGAAATCACAGGCGTACCCTTCGGTACTAAGCTGTCTTCCGTATCCCTTGAGGACTATGAGATTACGGCTGAAACAGCCGAAGGCGTATCCGTTGCAGGTGTGCTGACTTGGGTAAATCCCGATTTGTATCCCGGCAACGTAGGCTCTAACACCGATACTTACGAGGCGTTGTTCACTCCCGTAGAGCCTCAATACCAGTCTCGCCGCGTGGCAATCCGCGTGGTTACGGTCAAGGGTTCCGTTACCCCCTCGAAATCCGTTCTTCCCACGGTCAGCGGTAAGGTTGAGGCAGGCACCGTGCTTGATGCATCGATGCTCAACCTGACGGACTGCAAGGTCTTTATAGACGGCTATGCGGACTCTTTGGGCGTTCTGATTGAGATAACAGGTACTTTTAGCTGGAACGGAGAACAGCGCGTTATGCCCTCCAGCTCCGCTTACAGCGTAATCTTTACTCCCAACGGCGATTTTGCCGATTTGGTTGAGCCTTACATTTGGAACGTAAGCGTCAGCATCGTTACCGATTCCACCTGTTTTGTGTTTTCCGAGCCCGATACCGCAACGATGACCGTCACGATTAACGGCTTGACTCAGCACGACTGCCCCAACGGCGGACACACGTCTATAATCATCAACGATACCGTTACTATCGAGAACAGAACCTATACCGTTACGGCAATAGCCGACAGTGCTTTCCGTAACAATACCACCTTATCTGCGATTACTCTTCCCTCTACGCTTACAGGTATCGGGGAATACGCCTTTTACGGCTGTACCGCACTGTCCGAGATTCTTCTGCCTGCAACGGTTCAGAATATCGGCAACTACTGCTTTGCCGAATGTACCCTGCTGTCTTCCTTTGTAACGGGCGGAGCGGAATCCTCCTTGGCAGGCATCGGCGAGTACGCTTTCCTTAATTGCAGAGTCCTTAACGATTTGTCTATTCCCTCATCTATACAGAATATTGGCTCCGGTGCGTTTGCCGGTTGCGGAAGTATGGACGAGTTTTTCATTTCCGATAACGACCTTTACTATTACGACGCGGAGCAGAGGATTATCCTCCAGAAGAGCGCGGCGGACAACGATCCCTCTTTAATCTATATCCTTCACACGTATATGGCTGCCAATTCTGCGGAGTCTTATATGCTTGCAGACAACATTTGGCGTATCGGCGAGAGAGCCTTTGCATACAACCAGAACCTCACCTATAAGGTGATTTCCAATTCCGTTACCCAGATAGGTACTCAGGCGTTTATCGGCTGTGATTACCTGCGCGAAGCGTATTTCGGCAACGACGGCGTGACCTTTGACGACGCGGAAAACGAGAGCATTACGATACCCACCTCGGTTACCGTTTACGGCTCTTCCGCCGCCACCAATCTTCAAAGCTACTGCTCGTCCAAGTCCTTGACTTTCGTGCCTTGGACGTCGGACATCTACCTCAACTACGAGTATTCCACCGTACAGGGACAGAATTTTGCCAAGGTGGCAGGTTACGTTGACAACTACCACGACGACGTGGAATCAGGTGCGTTCCAGGAGATAATGACTCTCATTATTCCCGAAACCTATACCTACAACAACATAACTTATACCGTTAATTCCGTTAGCGCATTCGGTAGCTCGGCGTTTAAGAAGGTCGTGCTTCCCTCTACGGTAGCGTCTATCGATCCTGCGGCGTTCAGCGTTTGCTCCGCTTTGGAAGAGATACTTATGCCTGACGGCGTGCAAATAATCGGCGAGCAGGCGTTTTACAGCTGCGCCGCGCTGACTTCTGTGTATATTCCCGCGTCTGTGGAGAGTATCGGAGCCAACGCATTTAAGGGCTGTCCTAAGCTGGAAGGCGTTACCTTCGGCGGCGACGTCAACAACATCGGCGCGACGATTTTCGCAGGGTGTGCCGAGGAACTGGTGGTTTACGGCCCCGAAAACACAGAGAGCATTCTCAGCAATATTCAGAACTATTGCGAAAGCAATAATTACAATTTCAACACCTATACGCCTGTAAGCTGTTTGGTCTATACGGTCAACGCCACAGGCAACACGATTACGATTACAGGACTCCGCAATCACGTTTGCAACGGTCACGACGATATAGTCATTCCCGAGAAAATCGGCGGAATAACCGTTAGAGCCATCGCTCCTTACGCCTTTGCAGGCAACGCCGAGATTAGCAGAATTACTCTGCCGGCAACTATTAATTCGATAGGCGAGGGCGCGTTCTCCGGTTGCAGTGAACTGGAAAGTATCGTTCTCAATAACAATACCAGTTATTCATTTAGCAACGGCGCGTTGTTCGACAGCAAAGCCACAATGCTTATCACCTATTTGGATATTTTGGACTCGGACGTTTACACTCTGCCCTCTACGGTGCTTTCTATAGAAGCCGGCGCGTTCAAGAGCGTTAAGAGGATTAAGACGCTGAACTTCAACGATTTGTGCGAGCGCATAGGAGTATCCGCTTTCGATAATACCGCTTTCAACGTGGTTATTCCCGATACTAACGGCTCCTTCTTCGTTCTTAACGGCGTTATCTACACCAAGGAAAACGAGGGCGACGGCATAGCGATGACGTCAAGAGGGGAAAAATACGCGGTTAGTTCCACTATCGCGGTGTATTTGCCCTCCAATACAGCTACTCTTTATACCGCACCCGTATCGGTTAATAACGTAGCTCCCTACGCTTTTGCCAACAACAGCGTGCTTTCGGGTATAGTATTCCCGTCCGCGATTATCAACGTAAAGGAAAACGCCTTTGCCGGCTGTGCCGCTTTGTTAAGCGTTTGCTTTAATTCCGGTATCGACAACGTGTTGGATAAGGCTTTTGCCGATAACGCCAACCTTGTTTCCGTTTACGTGGAAGAGGACGTCAGCGAAATCCACGCCAGCGCGTTCGACAACAGCCCCAACGTGGCGGTTTACAGCCCCAACGCAGACGATTTAGAGCTTATCTGCGAAAGTCTGGGCTTGGCATTTACCAGATGCACCTCCGCTCAGTGCTTTGAGACCACTTCCAGTATAGACGCGGTTACGATTAACGGTCTGGACTTGGCTTACCGCGCGGCGAACCCCGGCGGCTTGGTAATTATGATACCTGCCTATATCAACGGCTTACCTGTCAAGATTATCGGCGAGGACGCCTTTAACGAGCAGAACGTCAGTTCCGCACAGGGCAAACTTTTGAGTATATACGTTCCTTCCACCGTCAACCAAATCGGCGCACACGCTTTCTTTAAGTGCGGCTCCGTAAGCAGTATTTACTTCGGCGGAGATATTCCCAAGGTCAGCGGTGAGATTTTAATCGGTGTGGAAGCGTTCAGCGAGGTGTCGCCCAACGTCACCACCGTTTACGTCAACAGCTTTGACAACAACGTAACTCCTTATTTCGAGGGCATCGGCTTTGTCAAGAGCTCGGATATACTTATACACGACAACAGCTCCTGTATCGAAACGGTGGGCGAGGGTACCAATATGCAAATCAGCGGCTTGGCTAACCACGTTTGCAACAAGAGTCACAGCCGTATCACGGTGGAACGCTTCGGCACAATCTCCGCAACCGTTATCGCCAATGACGCTTTCAAGGGTACTTCCATTATCAGTATGGAAATCCCCGATGGCATAACCACTATCAATCAGGGCGCGTTCCGTAATTGCGCCAGACTTATAAGTATCCGTATCCCCGAAACGGTTACCATTATCGGCAACTACTGCTTTGCCGGAGATACCAGACTTTCCAGTATTACCTTACCGTCCGCGGCGAGAATAGGATCTCGCGCTTTTGAGGGCTGTACTTCCTTATCCGCGGTTTACTTCACGGGCGACATCAACGGCAGCGCAGGCGAGTACGACGTCAGCAACGACGCGTTCGTAGGCACTGACGGCAATATCAACGCAGGCATTACCGTTTACGGACCTGCAAAGGTTTACGCCTACGGCAGTTGGACGGAAAGCAATCTCGCCAAGTACTGCGCGGCTAATTCCATTAACTTTATCGCTTGGTCTCCTGTGGAAGACTTTACGTTCTCTTCTGCTATGACCGACGAGATTACGGGCAAAAAGTATTACTACGTAACAGGCTACAAGGGCAATAACGCCACCGTGATTATCCCCGGCGTTTATCAGGTCGAAGAGGTAGATCCCGAATACAATAAGGGACTTACCTACGAAGTAAGAGGTATCGCGGAGAACGCGTTCAAAGGCAACAGCGTGGTTAAGCGCGTAATAATGACCGAAAGCATCAAGTATATCGGCAAAAACGCCTTTAACGGAATGACCGCTTTAACTCAACTCGTTGTACCTGCCAGCGTGGAAGAAATCGGCAGCTTTGCCTTTGCAAACACGGGACTTTTAACCGAGTTGTATTTCGAGGACGACGTGACGGTTATCGGTTCGGAAATCGTCAACAAGAACGATAAGGAACTTAAGATTTACGGCCCCTCCACAGGCAGTCTTAAGGAATATTTCACTACGGGCGGCTTCAAGACCTACGTCAAGTACAATACCAGTACCAAGCCTTCCTGTTTTGCATATACCGTCAATTCCGCCGGTACGGAAATCACCATAACCGGCTTGAAGAATCATTATTGCAGCGACGGTCACGTTAATATAGTTGTACCCGCGTATATATGCGGCGTACCCGTGACGGCAATCGGCACTAACGCTTTCCGCAATCAGACCAAGCTGTATTCCATTAGCATACCCAAGTCCGTTAAGTCCATAGCTTCGGGCGCGTTTATCGGCTGTTCCAACCTCAGCAGGATAACGGTTGACTCCGCTAATCCCTACTACGCGGTTAAGAATAACGCACTTACCAACGCTTCGGGTACTGTGATGTACATTTGCTTGGCAACCTCCTCTACCTACGAACTGCCCGAGGGCATTACCACCATCAAGAGCGGTGCGTTCGACGGTTCCCCCGTCAAGAGTATAGTTTTCAACGCAAGTCTGCGTTCTATCGAAACGGGCGCGTTCGACGGTGCGGAAAGACTTTCCGAGTTCCTTCAGGTGGAATTTAACGGCTTCTTCAGCTACGCCGGCGGCGTGCTGTTCGACAAGGACGTCAGTGTTCTTTACAAATACCTTCCCAACAATTCAGGCGAAGAGTTCAACGTACCTGATACGGTTATCGAGTTCGCAGACGAGGCGTTTGCTTCGGCTGATAAGCTTTTGCAGCTGACGGTCAGCGGCGACGTTAAGGTGGGCGAGGACGTATTTAAGAATACGCAGCTCACGGTTGTCAGCACCGTTGAGGACACCTATAATCTAGAGTACGCCTGCTTATACGAAAACGTAGAGCTTAGGTATTCTCTGCCCTTTGAAAAGTATATGGTTCAGCCTTACGATGCTTCCTCTAAGGACGCACAGCTTATGGGCTTTGATCCCGAGCAGTATAAGCTGACCGACGAGGACGGCAGAGCTACTGAGGAATCCTTTGTCAGCGAAATATACATTCCTATGTTTATTTCCGGCTACAAGATAGTATCCATAGCTCCCGGCGCATTCTCGGGCGAGCTGTATTCCGCGGTTAAGGGCTACCGCATTCCCGACAGCGTTATCGAAATCGGTGAGAACGCCTTTGCGGAAACTCGTGCAACCAGTATCGTAATCGGCAAGTCCGTTAAGACTGTGGGCGAGGACGCATTCCTTTCCGATAACCTCAAGGAGCTTTATATTATCGGCAATACCGTAATAGCGGATTCCGATCTTACCGATCTTCAGAGCTATGCGAAACTCAACTTTGCCGAGATACACTTCTCAGGCACTGTCAACGAAACCACAACCGTTACCTTAGACGGCGCGGTGCTTGACAGCGACAGATATCCTTTAAGAAGAGAATCCGAATATACGCTTGCTCTCAAGAAGGAGTTCTTTGACGGTGTTACTTCCGCACGTTTGGAGATGTTCAGCGGCGAAGGTCAGTCCTTATACGCAGTATCCGTTGATCCTGCCGAGGGCAAGATTTACGATTTGGACGCAACCTATCAGCCCGTGGACGAGGGACGCAGTTATTCCGTTACCGACGGCGAGGCAATTCTGCCCTTGACCAAGACGAGTATCAGCGGCGGCTACACCACCCTTAAAATCACCGCGGAACTGGCTGTTCAGGGCTATGCCGACGGTAAGCTCTCCGTCAACAGCGGAATTATCGCCGCTTCCATTAACGGAACCTTTACCTTAACGGTAAATACGGACGGTAACGACTCTGTTTTGAGCTTTGTCAAGAACGACGCAGAAAGCAAGGCAGGCGTAAGCGGAACTCTGTATCCCGTTGATTTCCGCTCCCAGTCCCTTTCGATTTTCTATTACTCCGACGTTTGCTCCGACTTCCACAATAAGGTGGCTTGGGGTATCAGTAACTACGCGATTTACGATATTTCCGAATACACCACAGACGAATTGTCTGCGTTGTGCTACGACTACGACGTGGATTCCAGCGACAAAATAACCATTAACGGCTTAAAGACTCACGTTTGCCTGAGCAATCACAACGACCTGACAATACCCTCTCTTATTAAGGGTAAGACCGTGACCGCCATCGGCGAAAAAGCCTTTGAGAACAACGTAGGCATTATCAGATTGACTATTCCCGATTCCGTTACCACTATCGGCGCAGGCGCGATAAGCGGCTGTACCTCTTTAACGGAAATCGTTTTGACCGACACTCATCCGCTGTTCACGTTCGAGTATCAGTACGTTCAGCTCCCCGTTAAGGAAACTATTCAGGGCGGCGTAACGGTTAAGGGCGAATTAAGATATACCTTATCCATCGAGAACGATGCAATCAGCTTTAACGATACGGTGTTCGGCGGCGTAACTGAGAATAGCGAAATCAGACTTGACGTTTACAACGGCGAAACCGTGCTTTACTCCTTAATGGTCAATCCCGCCAATTTGTACGCTTACGAAATCGACAATGCTACGGGCAACAGTCTTGGCAAGGCGTATTTGGCGGTAACGCTTGACAACGGCAAATATACCGTCAAGCTCCCTGCCGCGGTAGCTAACGTGAGTAAAGTCACAATACACGCTTCGCTGACCTATTCGCAGGAAGCAAACGGCAAGCTGAAACTCTCCAAGAGCTTATTCAATAACCTTTTGGGCGATACTGCCGTATTGACCGTTTACGCGGATATGCTTTCCAGCGTAACGGCGGCAATGCCTGTGGCTGAATACACCCTCGCGTTGGATAACGGCAGAATCAGTATCAACTCCGAAGAGGGCGTTCTTTCCGCTAATTACAGCGGCGGTATCCTCTACGGATACGTGAGAAACGACGGCGAAAAGGTGCTTGATTCTCTCATCACCTATACCGCGGTTAATACGGATACAATTTACAAACTTCCCACCACGCTTACGTCCATAGCGGACGGCGCGTTCTACGGCAGTGAGAGTTTGGAATACGTTTACATCGGAGCCAACGTAGCCGAAATCGGTTCCAAGGTCTTTGAAAACTGCACCGCGCTGCTGCGTATCTACGTGGACGAGAAGAACCCAACCTTTATTAACGACGCTAAGTATTACGCGCTTTACCGCCAGAACAATCCGCTCAAGGCGGAGAACGAGGAAGCAACCTATACGCTGTTGGCATATCCTGCGGCTAACCGCAATTCCACGGTGGTGTTAGGCTCCAACTTCAATGTGAACGACATCGCGGACGGCGCGTTCAACAGCTTACAGCTTGCAAGAACGCTGTACTTCGAATCCTATATCCATACCTATGGTACCGACCTTTTCGGCAACTCTCCCAGACTTATAGAAAAAGAGGACGGCACTTACGGCATCGCGGTTTCTATGCCTATCGGCAGTGAATTCGCCAATTACTTTACCGCTAACGAGGAGCTGAAACTCGTCACGGTTGCAATGCATACCCACAAGGATTGCTTTACCTATGACGCGGCAGGCACTGCGATAAGCGGACTTAAAGTCCACGAGGGTACAACCGTTTGCCAAACCACGGAACAGGGACATTCCAAGCTCATACTTCCCACCTACCGCAAGGGCGTTAAGCTGACGGGTATTGCAGACTATGCATTCAGAAGCGAAAGCATTATCACTTCCGTTTCCATTAACGACAACTTTACCAAAATCGGCGTGGGCGCATTTGCCGACGCAGACAATCTGTCCGAGCTTATTCTCAACAACGTAACGGGATACAGCGTAGTCAACGGCATATTATTCGAGGGCGAGGAAACGGTGCATACCGTGTTGGCGTCCGCCGCTTACGACCGCATAATCTTCTGGGACGAGGAAGAAAACAAGGCGGATAACGAGGTAACCGAGCGTCCCGAAGAGCCGGAGGAGCCCACCGATCCCGAAACTCCCGACGAGCCCGACGAGTCTGACGATCCTACCAATCCCGATGATCCTACCGAGCCCGAAGAGCCCACCGAGCCCGAAACTCCCGTTGTAACCGACAAGGTCACAATAGGTACCGAAGTTATCGACAACGTGACCTATACCGTTGCCACCGTTTACGGCGCGACCAAGGTTAAGGACAGCGCGTTTAACGGCAACGATCACGTGCAGTACGTGCGTATAAGCTCCTACCTCGGAGACGACTCCATAGGCGCGGGCGCGTTCTCCTATTGTACACAGCTGAGCAAAATCGCAATTTCCTCCGACAACTCCAGCTACGTTTACAACGAGGGCGTATTATACACCAACGGCAAAAAGACCTTACATACCTACCTGTATTCCAATACTCCCGTCTATATGGACGAGGTGTACGTTGTGGATAACGGCTTAGGCTATGAGACTGAGAACGTACAGCTGATTTACGCCAAGGCGTTCGAGGGTACCAACGTGGCAAGACTAAGACTGCCTTGCAGTCTGTCCAACATAGGCGACCGTGCCTTTGCGGAAATGCCTTACCTCAACTACGTTTACTTTGAGAGCACGGTTGAGTATATCGATTTTGAAGCTGACGTTTTCGGCACTAAGGATTACACCGACGAACAGCTCAACAGATATTTCGACAACCGCGTGATAACCGCTTACGGTCCTAACGGCGACGATCCCAAGAGCACTACTTCCTATACGGATAAGTACAGCACAATCAACCGTTACTTTATGGAAAATTATTTCGAGGGCGAGTACCCCGAGAATATGACGGCTGACTCCGACTGGTACGAAAGTGATACCTTAAGCCGTATCAAGTACATTCCGTGGACGGACGTAAGAGATTTCGTGTTTACAACCGAGGTTACGGATCAAGGCAATCACCGCGGCGTGGCTACCATTACGGGTATGACCACCACTAAGGGCGGCGCAACGCTTTCCGAGGGCACCGAGGATATCGTTATACCTCTTTATTACAAGACGGTAGAGCCTGACAGCATAACGGGTGAGGACGTAACCTACACCTACATTTTCAACACCTTAGCAGACGGCGCGTTCGAGAATCACACGGAGATTAAGTCTCTGACGGTTCTGTATTACGTGGACGTAATCGAGGATAACTTCATTAAGGGCGCAACCAATATCGAAAAGCTTTTAGTGCAGGACAATGACAACTTCAAGGTTGTTTCCAAGGACAAACTTTTAGGCGTACTGTTTAACTCCACAAGCACGCGTTTGGTGGCTTTCCTTGCCAAAAACACCCTGTCAAACAACAGATACGACGTTCCTAACACCGTTAAGACCATAGCAGGCGGCGCGTTCAGCGGAGCTAAGTTTATCACAACCATAGTGATACCCAGCACCGTAAGTTATATCGGCGCAGGCGCATTCGGCAATACGGTTAAACTGACCAATCTGTCCATTAACAGCACGGCGTACTACGTATTCGACAGCTACACTCTGTACAATGCGGACAGAAGTCTGTTGCACACTTACCTGCCTACGGGACAGGGCACAAGCGGCGTTTACGTTATCCCCGAATCCGTTAAGGAAATCAACGCTTACGCCTTCGAGGGCAACGGCAAGCTGACCGAGGTAAGACTTCCCGAATACGTCACGGACGAAAGGACTTCCTGCGTGAATTATATCGGCAAGAACGCTTTCTCCAATATGAAGAACCTGATTAACGTCTATTTTGAGGGTTATCTGACCTTAAGCAAGGCGGATTATTACGATGAGATTTCAGGCACTGACGGCGCGTTCGTCAACGACGAGGACGTGGCAATCAATCCCACCGTTACAGGTATTAAGGTGGCGGCAGGACGCACAAGCTATGCTTGGAACGAGGAAATCTGCGAAAAGGACGCTAACGGCGCAATCACCCTTTTGGACGAGAACGTCATAGTGATGCTGGTCAACAGCGACGGCAAGTACGTCGGTGAGCTTTCCTTGGGCGAATACGAGGTGGCTTTAGACTTTGAAGAGAACGTGATTGACGAGAACGGCGAACCTTCCACGATTACGCACTCCTTTAACAAGACAATACCCGGTAAATACAAGATAAAGTTCAGCGCAACCTACGAGGAAGTGGTTTACACTACTTACCACGAGATAACGGTAGAACCCATATCCAACGTATTCGGCAACGCCAATAAGGGCTTAACCGTTTATGCACCCGTTGACAGCGACGTTAATCACGCCGTTGAGCTGAATAGCGGCGTCAAGTACGTGGGCTACACTCCCAAAACGGCTTTGGATTATACCGTAGTCGAGGACGTCAACGGCATAGAGAATACCATTACCATCAACGGCTACGACAGCAACGCTTATCTCGTACTCTACAAGAGCGACTACACCAACGTAGTCGGCGCGGATGGCAAGATAACTCAAGAGTCTGGTTATAAGGGCAATATCAATAACCTGATTTTACCGTCTTATATCAACAATACCAAGGTTACGGCAATCGGCGAAAAGGCTTTCTATACCTCCGACGAATATATCGCCAAGGTTGACGATGAAAGCACAGGCTTGGCTAAGGACGCTACGCCCGAGGCTTTGATTACTTATATGAAGGACGCCAACTCCGCGGTGAAGCTCGCGCTTCTCAACTCGCGCATTACCGATTTGGTGCTTTTAACCAATATCGAGATAATCGGCGCCAGCGCGTTTGAAAACTGCGTCAACGTAACGAGTATGTCCATACCTGCCAGCGTCGAGGAAATCGGCGTAGGCGCGTTCTGCTATTTCAATTCCATAGAGCAGATTATTCTGGAAAACACGGATAACTTCGAGGTCGGCAACGGCGTGCTTTACGGCAACCACGGCAAGCTGTTACATACCGTGTTTAACAATATGATCAGACAGCTCAACAGCGACGGCACGATTTATAAGGATAGCGACGGCAAGACCGAGCCTATGTACTACTTCGAGACCAATTATCCCGTAGAGGTTATCGAGTCCAGAGCTTTCGAGGGCGTTACCAACGTGGTTTATCTGACCGTACCCATTAAGGTCGTGTCGATAGGCGACTACGCTTTCCGCAATATGTTCAGTTTGGAGGAGATTTATTTCACCACCAACATACTGCCTCCCTCCAACGCTTTCGACGGCGTACCCGTAGGACTTACGATTTACGCGCCTATAGGCGACAACCTTAAGGGTTACAGCAACCTTATGGGCTATAATTACGTAGAATGGAACCCTGCGGAATGTTTCGACTGGTCGTTTACGGACGGCACCAGAACGGCAATCGTCATCAATTCCTTTAATATCAACCACAGCAACTGCGGCGGCAGTCACACCAATATCGTAATTCCTATGTACATCAACGGCGTTAAGGTAGTGGAACTTGCCGAAAGAGCGTTTGCTTACGGCACCGAAGAGGTGATTTCCGTCAACATACCCAGCAGTGTGACAAAGATCGGCGCATACGCATTCGAGGGCTGTATCAGTCTGGCGTATATGTTTATCCCCGTCAACGTGGGTTCGATAGGCGACGGCGCGTTCAGCTTCTGTACCTCTTTGGACGAGATCGTGTTCTGCCGTGACGTTCCCACAATGGGCGCAGACCTGTTTAACGGCGCGAACTCCTCTCTTATCGTTTACTGCCCCAAGACGTCGGGCGTGGTTTCCGGCAACGCGGCGCGCGCTAACGTCAACTTTAACACGGGTACTCCTTACACCTGCTTTGCCACCAAGACGGTTTCCGGCGAGGGTAACGAGGCTTTGGTGGAAATCGTAGCGTTAAAGAAGCATAACTGCGGCTACAGCCACAGCAACGTAATAGTACCCGAACGTATAATGGGCAAGAAGGTTTACAGCTTGGCGGACGGCTCCTTTGCAGGCAACGTCAAACTTTCCTCCGTATCCTTACCTTCATACGTTCAGAAAATAGGTATCAATGTGTTCAAGGGCTGTACGGGCTTGACCTCTCTTACCTTCCGCAATAACACCTACTTAGCGTCCAACGCAGGCGGCATTTACAGCGCCGACCTTAAGATACTGTACGCAATAGTCGATTCCATCGCGGGAAGTACGTTCACCGTCAATGAGGAAACGGTTACTATCCGTTCCGTGGCGTTCGTCAATTCCGACGTTCAGATTATCAATTTGGGCGAAAAGGTCAGCGTTATCGAAAACGGAGCTTTCGCTAATTGCGACAAGCTGGTGGAGATTAACGCTTCCGAAACCAGCGTTCAATACGTAAGCGCGGACGGCGTTTTGTTCAACAAGAGCAAGACCAGTCTGCTGGCATACCCCTCAGGCAAAACCGCCGAGGCGTATATAGTACCCGACAGCGTTGTGGTTATAGGCAATTCCGCTTTCGCAGGTTCTGCTAACCTTTGCAGTATTTACGTGGGCAGGGATATTCGTATCATTAACCGCAGTGCGTTCGCGGATTGCTCCTCCCTTATCGACGTGCAGGTTTACGGCATAATCGATTCCATAGGCTTGGGCGCGTTCGACGGTACTGCCGACAACCTAGTGGTAAACAGCGTGAATATCGACGCTAACAGCAATTCCTATTTGGAATACTACTGCGTTGAGAACGACGTGACTTTCCGCAAGGCAACTCCTTTGCGCTACTTCAGCGTGGCAATGAATCAGGACGGCACGGGCAGTATAATCGGTTGGAATAACACCGCCAGCCTTACGGTTAGCAATTTGGTTATTCCTATGTACTACAACGGTATCAGAATCACGGGAATTTCCGAGCGTGCGTTCCAGTCCAATCAGGGCATCTACACCTTGATTATTCCCGATACGATTAAGACAATCGGCGTAGCGGCGTTCAGCGGCGCGTCCAACCTCTCCAGCGTAGTCTTCGGCTCAGGCGTCACCGATATAGCCAAAAACGCTTTCTATCAGTGTACCGACTTGTCCGCTATGTACTTCCGCGGCAAGGAACTTAATACCTATACCAACGTGTTCACAGGCTGTGACGTTACCAATATGGAAGTTTACGTGGTTGCGTCCGAAATCGGAGTTACCCTCAATTCGTTGGGCATCACCAAGAGCCTGACCGATTTAGGCTTCACCGTTTTGGATAATTCTCAGTCCGTTTGCTTCACCACGACGGCTCAAAAGGGCGGCGAGGTGATAATCACGGGCTTGAAAGACCACGTTTGCCTCGGCAATCACAACAATCTGCATATTCCTACCTATATAGACGGATATTTGGTAACCGCTATAGCTCCCGACGCGTTTGCAGGCTGCTCAGGCATAGTCAAGCTCACCGTTCCAGCCGCTATCAAGAGTATCGGCGACGGCGCGTTCGGCGGCTGTATCAACCTCAAGGACATCGCGCTTGAATCCAACGAGTATTACGTATTGGAGAACGGTGCGTTGTACAACGCGGAAAAGACTGTTTTGCATACCTATCTGTCCTCTAACAGCTCTCTGACCTTTACGGTACCTACCACGGTGCTTTATATCAAGGACAGAGCGTTCGCTTCTGCAATCAACCTTATCAGCATTTCCTTCAACGAGGATATACTACAGGGTAATATCGGCGCGGACATCTTCGACGGCACAGCCAAAACTCTTATCGTTTACTGTCCCGCCGCAGGCGGCGTTGCCACCTACTGCGATGATGCGGATATCGAACATTCCACCATCAGCGAGATAACAGACTTCGAGTACAGCTTCCTTGACGACGATACTATCAAGATAACAGGATTTACAGGCCCCGGCACTCCCGGCAACCTTGATGTTGTCACTACCTACGTGGTAGTTCCTCAGTATATTTCCGGCAGACTTGTAACCGTTATAGGCGAGGAGGCATTTGCCAACAACAGTCAAATAGTCAATATAATTCTCCCCGACGGTTTACACACCATCGAGAGAATGGCGTTTGCTAAGTGTACCGCTCTTGAAAGTATTGTTCTGCCTGCTACGGTTATGTCCGTAGGCGACAGTGCGTTCAACGGCTGCGTATCGCTGTACGAGGCTATGTTCTTAAGCGATCCCACCATACTCGGCAAGGATATTTTTGCCAACACGCTAAGCACCGCAGACGCTCAGCTGATGATTTACGGACCTGTCAGCGGCAATTTGGAGAGTACTCTCGGCGGAGCTAACTTTAACGCAGGTACCTGCGTATCCTGTTTCGACTACGAGTATCTGTCCGTGCTTTCAGGCATTGTAATCACCGCATTGAAGAGCCACGAGTGCTACGGCAACCATCAGGTTATCATTATCCCCGACGAGATTAACGGCCGCAAGGTTATAGCTCTGGCTAACGACCTGTTCAAAAACAACGCGACAATTACGAGTATCAGACTTCCTTCGGGCATTACCACCATATCCGACGAGTTGTTTATGGACTGTGCGTCCTTGACAAGAGTTACGATACCCTCATCCGTTACCGCAATCGGTAAAAAGGCGTTCTACAACTGCGTAGTTCTTAACGGTATTATTCTGCCGTCCAACTTAGCTTCTATAGGCGATAAGGCGTTTATGAACTGCTACAGCCTGACGGATATAGTTATACCCGACAGTGCGGCGGCATCGGTCGGCTTTGCTAAAGACTGCTTCGCCAACTGTACCAGTATCACCAGAATTAAGCTTCCCGGTTCGATTTCCGAGATTGCGGCAGGCTTCTTTATGAACACCCGTTCTCTTACCACCCTTTGCTATACAGGTTCGGACGGTTTGGTCAAATACGGCTTACCCTCCGACGTTATCAACACGGTGGGCGCGTCTGCCTTTGAAAACAGCGCGTACGACGCTTCCGAGCTGATTATGCTGACATATATCGGCGAAAGAGCCTTTGCAGGTTCCACGCTGACGAAATTCAAGCTCAGTGCGGATTTGCAGTACATCGGCGACGGTGCGTTTGCAAGCTGTGCCAGCTTGGAATTTGAGGACAGTCAGGCTAACAACAAGTACATTATCGTAAGCGGAATACTTTACGAGTATATGAACATAACCGTTCAAGAGGGCGTAGGCGGCGGTACCAGCGGCTTCGGCTTAGGCGAAAACAATATCTTCGTCAACTGCTATGACGCTACTTGGGACACCGAGAACAATCCGATTCTGGATTTCACTATGGGGGAGGCTTTCGATAAGGATAACATGCTTGCAGGCGACACCAAGATGAATATCACCTCTGTGAAGGTGGTAGGTCCCGTCACCAAGAGCGTAGGCGACGCGTATATCTTTAATCCTGTCAAGTATACTGCTGAGCAGAAGATTACCATCAAGTCGGCGTTCCTCAAGACTCTCCCCGTAGGCGCATATAAGGTTGAGATTTCCTACGAATTAATCGACATTATCAACTTCCCCTGGGGCGATAAGGAATTAGAGCCCAGAAGAGATACCGCCATCACCAGCGACACCGTTACTTCCAAAATCAACATCAGCAATTTGGACGTTAATTCCGTAGCAGGTTGCGAGCTCGAGGGCAAGACCGAAGAGTTACCCGTTTACGGCGATGAGGGCAAGCTTCCTCTTGAAAGCGCAGAGGGCGACGTGGACTCCTTCGACAGTCTGTTTATTCTCAACGACGTATCGGGCGAAATATTCTTGACCGACTACGCGTACGAAAGACTGGCGGCAGGTACCTATACCCTTACTCTTACCGTCAACGACGGCACGGCTACAGGTCATCAGCTTACCGCTACGATTGACCTTACCGCTAACCGTAAGAGCGTTGATTTGCTGTTTACGATTCACACCGTTCCCGTTTCCTTCAGCGGCAATCCCTTCCAAGTAGGCGAGAGCAGTGACAAATACGCTTTCGGCTTGAGAGACGTAGACGGCAGTTATTTGGACGAAAACGGCACTCCGTATATCCAGTACACCGACGAGGGTACGGATTACGAGGTAGTCAATAACTGCGTTATCGGCAGTGTAGGACTTCTGAACAGTCTTGGCGAAAGCTCTAAGCAAATCAACTTTATCCTTATGATAAGAGCGTTTGCGTTCGAGGGCTGTACCGGTATCAATTCTATGACCATCAATACTTCTGTGGTTTACGTACAGGAGGGCGCGTTCATCAACGTAACCAGCCTTAACGAGCTGGGCGCGTACGCAGGTCATTTGCATTTGGCGGTAATCAAAACCTACCCCAACGATCCTGTTTACGCATATCAGGGCGGCGTTTTGTACTCCCTTGACCGCGACAACTCCACGGCGGAACTTATCAGCTATCTGGCAAGCAATACGCTTACCGAGTTTACCATACCCGACACCATAACCACAGACGGTTCCACGTTCTCCGTTGACCGTATCGGCGCGTATGCCTTTGCGTTTATCAACAGCTTAACCTCCGTTACCATCGGCAAGAACGTGACTTCTATCGGCGATTACGCTTTCTACAACTGCGAAAAGCTGACTTGGCTCAACCTGCCTAAGGGCGCGGATAGAGACGCGGACGGCAATTATTACTTTGATTCCGTAGGCGCACACGCTTTCGATATGCCTAATTTGCAGGTTGTGTATTTCGAAACGGGTATCAATCCGACAACTGACGGAGTCGATCCCTTAACCAATACCTTTAAGTACACCAACGGCACCGAGTATCCTCGTATCGGCGAGCTTATCTTCGGCGAGAACTACAACGTGGACGTTTATTGCACTCAGGACAGCGGCGCGGACAACAAGCTTTACAGCTATTGCTACGGCTATGCTTTGGGCGGTGTGAACTACTACCGCGTGACTTCCGTCAGCGAGTTTAAGTACGAGGTTATCAACGGTAACGAGATTCGTATTAAGGGACTTGTCACCGCCAACAGCCTGACCGATTTGGTTATCCCGTCCTATATCAACGGCAAGAAGGTAACCTCTATCATAAGTCAGGCGTTTATGGGCGACACAACTCTCCGTATGGTAACCGTACCCGAGACCGTCAACGATATCGGCGCGTTTGCCTTCTACAACTGTACGGGCTTACGTCAGGTGTACGTTGAGGGCTTGATTTCCACCTTAGGCGACAACATATTCAAGGGCTGTATGCCCCAGTACCTTAAGGTATTCGGCAAGGCAGGCGGCGAGCTTGACAGCTATTGCTCCGAGAACAGTATTTCCTTCAACAGCGGCACCTACTGGGGTTGCTACATAATAGGCGAGGTGAGCAACGCAGGCACGATCATAGGCTACGAGATTATCGGCTTGGTCAATCACTACTGCAATACCTCACATAAGTATTTGACTATTCCTACGACCGTTTACGGCGACCTGCCCGTACTGGGTATCGCGGCAGACGCGTTCAAGGATACCTCTGTAATTTCCGTAACCATTTCTACGGAGCGCACCGACTTCTACATTAACGACAACGCTTTTGCAGGCTGTACCCGTCTGTCCGACGTGTATCTGCTTACCAACGAAAGCGGCACGGGCTTCAGCAATGCTTACTTTGCCGCCAACGCCTTCGGCGACGCGGCTAACGGGAACAAGGTGCCCGTGGGTATGGTTGTTCACCACAGTATGAAGACGCTTAACGCAAGCATTACCGACGCAATCGAGGGATATGCAACCTCCAAGATTACCGAGAGCGGCAATTTCCTGACCGAAGCGGTGGCAGGTGGTTTGAGAATAACCAGTTACCGTGACGATTCCGGCAATCCCGACAGGATTTTGGTAATCCCCGATCAGATTAACGGCAGTAACATAGTGGAAATCGGCAACTTGGCGTTTATGAGCCAGAGCAACGTGGTAACGCTGGTGCTCGGCAGTTATATCACCAAGATAGGCGAGCACGCCTTCGAGGGCTGCTCACAGCTCAGCTACGTCTTCCTGCCCGAAGGACTTGAAACTATCGGCGAAAGCGCGTTTGCGGAGTGTACCGCTCTTAAGAACGTGATTATCCCTGCAAGCGTCAATACGATAGGCAGTTACGCATTCAGCGGCTGTGCCGCTTTGACAGAGCTTCGCTTCAGCGGCGATCCTGCCAATATCGGCTCTATGATACTGGAGGGCGTAAGCGGCGCGTTGGAATTCGTGCAGACCTACAGCAAGGCGGCAGGTATTAACAAGTACTTCCGTATGAACTACCGCATTATCCCCACCTATATCGAGGATTTGACCGCCGAGGAAAGATGGCAGGAGTGCTACTACTTCGAGGTCACGGAGGAAGACGGCGACGTTTATATCACAATTACAGGTTTGAAGAACCATTCCGGTTGTGCAGGCGGCGACCACAAGAATATCGTTATCCCCAGTGTAATTGGCGGACTTACCGTACGTCAGGTAGCCGACAGAGCTTTCGCAGGCAACGATAATTTGCACACTGTAACCTTCGGACAGGGCGCAGAGCTTTACGAATTGGGCGCGTACGCCTTTGCAGGCTGTACCTCCTTGGGCAACGTAAGACTTTATGCGGTATTGTCCATTGACGAAAAGGTGTTCGACGGCTGTTCCCGTTTGTCCACCGTGTCAATCACTCTGCTTGACGGTACTTATATCAGCAAGGACGCGTTTAACGACTGCGGCAACCTGAAGAATATCGTTCTTGACGGCAGTAACTTGGTTGGCGACGTTCAGCCGTATTACAGCACCGCAGGCGCGTTATACGACAGCAAAAAGACCTTGATACTCTGCTACAGCGTAAGCGAAGAGATCTTTGCTCCCGACTTGGCGACAGGCATTGCGGAAGGTGCGTTTGACGGTTGCGTCAATATCACTACCTTGGTTCTGCCCGCTACTATTAAGGAACTGGATTTAAGCTACCTTACCGATTGCACCGCGCTCAAGCATATTTACTTACAAGGCTCGGCAGGCGGCAGTATCAATCTGCTTAACGCCAATAGCTTTACGGGTGCGCTGGCAGACGTAAGAATACATTATCCCTTATATCCCAATAGCTATAACGTGACGGGTAACGGCTCTCTTGCTACCAGCCGTTATATCCCCGAGAATATGTTTAACAGGGATTTGAGATTGTCTAACGTCAATATCCAGAGCATCTTCTCCTATGACGGCTATTCCTACCGCAACGTATCCGACGCGTTCGTAACGGTTGACAACCTCTTTACGGAGAAAACCTACAACGTGTGGTACAATATCAACGCTTCCGCCGACAACTTCGTCTTTAACGGCAACTCCTTTACAGCTGTAACGGGTACCGTAGCCGATATGTATGAGGAACACTTCACGTACTTTGCAGACGTGGATCAGACCGCCAATATCGACTTGAGAGAGGTGACGGTAAGCGGTGATTACGTTTACTACAACACCACCAAGATAGACAACGTGTTGCCCGGTGACACCTACAAACGGTATCTGGCAATCAGAGTGTCAACCATTAACGGCACCACAGCCTATACGGTTGCCTACGTTTACGTGGACCGTGACGGCAAGGTGTTTGACGGTGCTCTTACCGAGCAGGTTGCCGCCGAGGGCGAAACCTTGGACTTCTACCTGCCCAGAACCGTCAGCATTTATAACTACGACGGCTATACCTACTATTTGAGAAAGATAGACAACGCAATGGTGTCAGTCAGCGTCAGCGGTTTAACCGAAAAAGCCTTGGACAACGCTTTCTACTATTATTCAGGCAACGGCTTCGTTCCCGTTGATATTATCGGCGGCGAGGTTTACATCGGCGGCACCAAGCGCAACATTTCCGTTGAAAGCCTATACACCAAGTACCTATCCGTCTATGATGAGAACGGACTGACCGAGATTAATTACGTTTACGCGTGTGCTCTTGAGTCGGGTGCTTATTATCTTACCGATAACAGCGGCAACAGAGCGTTGCTGACCGGAAGCTACGTAATATACACCGTATCTCAGGGTATATCCTGTACTATCGACGGCATAATCGTGTCGGCGGAGAACAAGGCGGACGTGCTGTGGCAAAACGCGGATTACAAGAACCTTATCGTTCCCGATTTCGCCTACCTTAACGGCGTAAGCTACAGCGTTGTGGAAATCAAAGAAAACGGCTTCTCCGTAGAGAACGCCACCGACGCATTGCGCTTCGAGCAGGTTCTCCTTAAGGACAGCAACGTAACCACCATAGGCGCGGACGCGTTCAGAGGCTCCGCACAGCTTACCAAGGTCGATATGGGCGATAACGTGCTGTCTATCGGTGCTAACGCCTTTGCCGACTGTACATTGTTAGACGACGTTCAGATCGGAAGCGGCTTACGCGTAATGGACGGCAACCCCTTCGCGCACACCTCCGATACAATGACCGTTACCTTCACCCGTAACCAGAACTTCAGCTTTAACAATTCTGTTGCAGGCGTTTCGATGGTACTTAGCAAGGACGGCAGTACGCTGGTAGCGTTTAATATCGTCAACGGCAAGACAGGCGCGACCTTACCCGAGGGTATTTCCACCGTGGCAAGCGGCGCGTTCCGTACCGATACCATCAAGTCCATCGTCTTCCCCAAGACGCTCCGCACTCTTAAGGCTAATGCCTTTGACGGTACGACCGCGCTTGAAGAGGTTACATTCACAGGTTACGTGAAGAATATCGAATACTCCGCCTTTGCGGACGTTTCCGGTAACTTCACTATTTACGGCTTAGAGCCCACCGCCTTGACGGACAAGAGCGTAGCTAAGGAGTACGCAGATACCTACGGTTACGCGTTCCGCGCTCATATCCCGTCCGACGCTTTCGAGCTGTCTTACAGCGGCGGCGCGTTCACAATAGTCAAAGCGGTAAGCAATTATATCGGCTCCACGATGATTATCCCCGACGAGCTGCTTTACTCCGGCGATTCCTCTCACAAAAAGGTTGTTGCGATCGGTCAGTCCGCATTCTACGGCTTGAAACAGATAACCAACCTTTACGTATCGGGTAACGTCAGTACTATTGCGTCTTATGCGTTTGCAGGACTGTCCTCTCTTAAGAGCGTGGTCTTTATGCACACGGCGTTCGACGCGCTGACCATCGATACGGCGGCATTCGCCTACGCTACGGCGTTAGAAGAGGTTTATTTTGAAAACTGCCCCAGCACGGGCGGTAATCTCAGCAGTATCCTTAACGGCAACAACTGGTTCAAGGGTGCTAACGATAAGGCAACGGTGCATCTGGCGGCAGGTATGGCTCCTTGGATTAACGTACCTTTAGCCCAGCAGTACGTATTGCCCTCTACCAGCGTAACGGTAAGTAATTACAGCTCTAACGAGGCGGTTCTTACAGGCTTCGTGAAGAACAATCTCACTACCGCCGCAATCAGCAGTATGTCAGGAGCGGTCAATCTTCCTAAGTACGTCAAGGGTGCTAAGGTTGTGGCTGTTAATATCGCTACCACTCCCGATAACTCCACAGTTATTAACTCTATCAGCAAACTGACCTTCCCCGACAGCGTTAAGGAGATAGCCGCGTACAGCTTCGGCAAGGACGCGACCAAGGGCATTGAATCCAGTTTGACCGAGGTTATAATTTCCGCCAACGTCAAGACCATCGGTGATTACGCTTTCAGCTCCAAGAGCGATATGAGCGTGTATATCGAGTTGGGTTACGACAACGCAGGCAACGCAGTTCAGATTAACCTTGGCAATCAGCCTTTCGCGGTGAGAGAGGGTAAGACCTTATCCTTCTATCTGCCTAAGGACGACGTCAACGTCAAGGCCGCCGCAGCCGCCTACGGTGCGACAGCTAATTCCGGAACGGTTAAAACCACCGTTTATACTCAGCTTAACGCCTTCGAGTACGAGCTGAAGAACGGCTTGGAGGTTCGCCTTACCGGACTTACCGAAATCGGCAAGAATATCACGGATACTATTTACGTACCCAGATATATCAACGGCAAGAAGGTTACCGCTTTGGGCAACGGTGCTTTCGCGATGGCACCCAACCTTACGAAGGTAAGCCTTCCCGAGGATTTGAACTCTATCGGCGATTACGCCTTCGTAGGCACCTTTACCGATACTTCGGTCAACAACGGTCTTGATACGGATTCCAGTACTGCATTGAAGGACGAAACCGCCGAGATCGTGTTCCGCGGCATTAATCTTAACTTCGCATACCGCATTACAGTTATGCAGGGCAATCTCGTTCAGAGAGTTCTGACAAACGGCGGCGAGAACGTCACGACCATTTACGCGGTAATGGGCAGCAGTACGATTGAGGAATATCAGATCGGCGAGCTTGTCACCACCATTAAGGAGGGTGCTTTCGCAGGAATCGACAGCCTTAAGAGAATAAGCGTTCACGGCAACAACACGTTGTTCAGAACGGACGGCGACGAGGACGACGGACAGGGCAACTATTACGGTACCAGACTTTACAGCGCGGACTATACAACCCTGTACGCGGTTTTAAGCACCGACTACAACAACGGCGTTTCTCTGAAACTCAACGCTAACCTAAAAACCGTAGGCGCGTATGCGTTCTACGCGTATGCGGACGAGTACGTGAGAGAGATAACTCTGCAATCCAAGGTTTCGGAAATCCACGTGGGAGCTTTTGCCAAGGCGGCATTGCTTAGGAATATCAATATTTCCACCACCGAGATTATCCAAATCGCAAGCAACACGTTCTACGGCTGTACCGCTCTTGAGGAGATTATTCTCCCTGCCAAGATAAGGTACATCGGAGCTAACGCGTTCTTCGAGTCAGGATTAAGCAGTATATCCTTACCCACGTTGCTGTTCGAAATATCCGATGGTGCGTTTGCAGGCTGTGATAACCTGACAAGCGTCAACCTGTCCAATACCAACATTATCGAAATCGGCGATAACGCCTTCAAGGATTGCTCCAATTTGGCTGTAATTCAGTTGAGCGACAATATCGTCAGTATCGGTGAGGGCGCGTTCTCAGGCACGGCGATAACCTCTATCACTCTGCCTAGCGAAATCACCGCCATATCCGCAAGACTCTTTGAGAATACTCCTAACCTCAACGCTGTCAACGTACCGGACGGAACGGTTATCGAGAGCATCGGTGACTACGCGTTCTCAGGTGCATACGGCTTGTTCGAGCTTCCCGAGAACATAATGCGCACCGTAACCTCTATAGGCAAGGGCGCGTTCAAGGGCAGTTCCTTAAGAACGGTCAGCTTCAGCAATGATATTAAGGAAATCCCCGAACAGTGCTTTATGGATTGTAAGTACCTAACCGACGTGGATTTGCCCAGTACCGTAGAGGTAATCGGCAAAGAAGCGTTCTCGGGCTGTAACGGTATCAACCTTATCAACGGCAGTACTATCAGAGTTACGGCAGGCACCAGTTATATAGTAGAAAACGCAGATACCGATTCCGAAGTTCTCAAGCCTTTGGTTCTGACCACTCAAAACGGCAAGTTCCTTTACACGGTTGTGGACGGCTACGCCATTAGGTTAGTCGGCAGTCGTATAAGCATTAACGACAAGGGCTACTCCGACAGCGTTGTCAAGGTAGGCGCTTTAACCCTCACCATCAACGAGGATAAGAATGCTATAACCGTTACGGGCGGCACCGAGCTTAACGTAAGCTACGGTATCACCGATATTCAATTCGGTATCAAGGTAGAGGAGATAGGCGAGAGCGCGTTTAACAACTGCGCGTTGACCTCGGTCTATATCAGTGACAGTATCATCAACGTAGGCAATTACGCCTTTGCCAACAACTACGCAATGGAAAGCGCGGAGATCGGCAGTAAGCTGATGCACTTAGGCGAGGGCGCGTTTGCCAAGGCTACCAAGCTAACCAGTATAGAGGTCAGCAGTCGTAACGTGTACTTTACCAATCTGGACAACGGCGTACTCTATGAGTACAAGACCGACAGACTCACAGGGGAGAAATCTCTTGTTCTCAAGATCTATCCAGCAGGCTTGATTCCCAACGGCGACGAGCGCGTTTACGTTCTCCCCGAAAAGGCGGTCAGCATCGACGCTAACGCTTTCGAGTACAGTCAGATTATGACGATAATAATACCCGACTCCGTGTACTACGTCGGCGCAAATGCCTTTGCGCATACCGATTATCTGGTAAGCGTATTCTTCGACGGCGACATAACCGAGGCTAATCAGGTGGCGGATATCTTCAATTCCACCTCCTCTGAGCTTGTCGTGGACGTTCCGATGGATTCGGACTTGGAAGCGTATTGCATAGCTAACAGTATCAAATACACCACGCACACGCCCAAGTCCTGCTTTACCTACACAGTGAATACCGATTCCGTTACAATCACGGGATTGAGCGGCAAGTGTTCCTGTATCGACCATTCTAACCTGATTATCCCCACCTATATAGGCGGCAAGGCGGTTAAGGGTATCGGCAGCTTCGCGTTCAAGAATGCGGGCATAGTATCCTTTACGCTGGGCAGATACGTGGAAACGATGGGCGTGGGTTGCTTGTACGGTAATTCCATTTCCAAACTCGCTATCGGCAAAATCCGCAACTTGGATTACGATCCGACGGTGGAGGGCAGTGAGGAATACACCTATAATCAGTTCTTCAGAGTAGTAACAGCTGAAAACGAGTACAGCTATTTGGCAGGCGGCGTGGACAGCGTGGAAACGCTGATAGTTTACGCGGTTTCCTCCAAGGCGGTGGTATTCACCGTTCCCGAGGAGATTCAAGCCATCGGCTACGGCGCGTTCTCTCACGCAATCAATCTTAAGAACGTAATTCTCCACGAAGGCATCAGCGAGATTCCCGATTACGCCTTTGCAGACAGCAGTATTAAGGGCGATGACGACGGTTTGTTCGTTATTCCTAACAAGGTATTGTCTATAGGGCAGGGCGCGTTTATGAACGCCGCGGCTATCCGTAGCGTGGAAATCGGCAAGGACGTGAGTACAATCGGTGTGCAGGCGTTCTCAGGCTGTTCTTCCATTACCGATATTTACTGGCTCGGCGAGGAAAGCGAGCACCTTAACACCAACGGCGTTTACGCCTTTGCGGATCGTATCTTCTACTCGCTTAACGCAGAGTTTAAGACGGCGGTGCTTCATACCTATTTCCAGACCTGCCAGCTGATTAACGGCAGTAAAGAGCTTGTACTCTCCGGCGAAATCACCGTTGCCGAAGAGACCTACAGCGTTGTGGAGATAGGCGGTTACGCCTTCTACGGTATCGCTAAGGTCGGCGGCATCGCCGCGGTCATAGTACCCGACGAGGTGGTGAATATCGGAGCATACGCTTTCGTGAACAACAACATTTCGGAAATCCACTTTGAAAGCTACGTCAGCGCACTGGATATGGCTCTGCCTATCTTTGATAACAGCAAGAGAGTGTTCGTGCCGCACGACGATGAGGACGCGAGTTCGGGCAATATGGTGGCTTATCTGGAAAGTCTTGACTTGGCTAACCGCGTTGCTTACAGCACCGTTACCAATAAGCGTTACCTTAATTACTTCGTCAACACGGCGGACAATTACACCGTTGTTTACGGCATCAACAATCACCCCAGCGGCAACGTCTTTATTCCTTACTACATTGAGGGCAAGAAGGTAACGAAACTGGGCGTGCATTACGTGGAAACCGCTTTATACGTAGGCGGTGAGGAATACAACGAGGCTATTTATCGCCAGTACGTGGGCGGTCAATACGTGGACCGTAACACCTTGATCGGCGCGATGTTCGCAGGCAGTGGATTGAAAACCATCGGAATGTTCGACAGCGTGTCTTATCTCGCTCCCGAGCTGTTCCGCAACTGTACCTCCTTGGTATCCGCCAACCTGACCAATAACGGCAACTTTACGGCGTTACCCGACGGCTTGTTCGAGGGTGACACGATGTTGACGGAGGTTACCTTCGGAATGACGGTTGAGCGTATCGGCAACAAGTCGTTCAGCGGCTGTACTTCAATGACGGCAGTTCCCGGCTTGCTCACCGACCAAATCAAATATATCGGCAGTGAGGCGTTTATGAACTGCACAAGCATAAGAGGTATCGACTTTAACAACAGTCTGGTATCTGTCGGTGATTACGCGTTCAAGGGCTGCACAGGCTTGACCGATATGGACGTATCTCTCAACAACGCGCAGGGCGAGTTAGGCAAAGGCGTCTTCGACGGCTGTACCGCTCTTACCTACGTGAACTTCCGCGGCGACATACTCAATTTACCCGTGGACTTCGCGGTTGAGACTCCCGAGAATGCGGTTACCGTGTTCGACGGCGTCAACTTTAATTCGATTCTGCTGAGATTACCCTCTAACGCCACAACTCTGTTGGCGTACTTAACTTCCGCTAACGTGGGCTTCGAGCAGGGCAAAAACCTCTTCACCTATACTCCTGCCGAGTGTTTCGACTGGAGCGAAAGTGACGGCGGCATAGTCATCAACGGACTCAAGGCTTTGACGGGCGCACACGAGGGCTGCGTTTACTGCACAGGAGAAATCGGAATACCCGATACGATTAACGGCTTGGCTGTACTTGGTATCGCGGACGGAGCTTTTGCGGCAGGACGCCGTAACGACTTTACCAAGATAACTTTCAGCAGCGACCTACAGTTTATCGGTAACGACGCCTTTGCAGGAATGACGGGCTTGACCGAGATAACCTTTGGAATTAAGTCCTGTCACTTACTCACAATCGGCGACAGAGCGTTCAAGGGCACGGGTGTTACCTCGCTGGTGATTACCTCGGCTGTGCTGACGTCTATCGGTGAGGAAGCGTTCGCTAATACCTCGCTCCGCACCGTATCCATCGCTTGCGTAGGCAGTATCGGCGACAGAGCTTTCGCGAAACTTGACAGCGAGTGGAGCGCAACGTCCGGTATTAATAACGTAATCGGCGACGTCACGGACGATACCGCATTGAAGAACGTGACAATAAGATTCAGTCAGGACGGCAGTATCGGCGATTACGCATTTGCCAAGAAGGCTCTAATGCAGTCCGTCAAGCTGTCCGGCAACCTAACCGAAATCGGCAATTACGCGTTCTACGGTGCAGGCGGTTTGACCTCCGAGTTCCCCTCCGGCATTACCGAAATCGGTGATTATGCGTTCTACGCTACCGCCCTTAGCAGAGTACCTGCAAATACGGTTAATATCGGTAAGTTTGCATTCGCGAATAATACCGGTTTAGGCGACGTTGAGCTGTTATCGATAGAGAATATCGCGGAGGGCGCGTTTAACGGCTCCTCCATTACCTCCTTCGGCTTCGGCGCGTCCCTGAATTTTGTTCAAAGAGCTTCCGTGGCGGACGGCATAATCGGCGCATTCGAGGGCTGTAACAGTCTTGAAAGATTCGTAGGTCTTGCCGAGTGTGTGAAATACACCGTAGGCAAAGGTGACAGTCTTATCAGTCGGCAGGAAGTTTGGAAGGCGGGCAAGACGTTCGCTACCTTGATTCAAGCTCCTTTGGCAGGCAGTGCAACCTCTGTCACCGCGTCCTTGAGCAACGCAACCTACTTTGCGGACAGATGCTTCGCAGGTAACGACAATATAATTTCCGTCAGCTTGGCGAAAGCCGTTGCCGTCATCGGCGCGGAAGCGTTTAAGGACTGCTCCAATCTGGCAAGCGTCAGCCTTGATCAGTCGCTGGTCGAGATTCAGCAGAGCGCATTCGCCAACTGCGTGGCGCTCCAGCGTATCACTACCGACATCAAGCTGAGCCGTATCGGCGACGACGCGTTCAACGGCTGTACCTCTCTTAGCACCCTTAAGTTCGGCAACGCGGTTGAATTGACAATAGGCAACAGAGCGTTTAAGAATACCGCGCTTGACGTGCTTTGGATTAAGGATAACGTAGCGGCGATAGGCGACGAGGCGTTCAACACCGTAACTAAGGCACAGTTCGCAATGACGACGTTAGAATCCGTCACCGTATCTCCCACAGCCTTCAGTTCTTCGGCTTACTTGTATTACTTCGGCTACGGCAGAATCAAGGTCAACAACGTGGAAAGAGTGGACGCCGTCATCGAGACTGCTTTAGCAAGCTACGTTGCGGCTTCCAAGGCTTATGCGGTAACTCCGCTGGATTGCCTTAACTTCGTCCTTGTCAACGGCAAGGCAACCGTAACGCTCCAGACAACGGGATTGATGACAGGCACTATCTTCGCAGGCGACTGCGCTACCCACGCCGCAGACAACGGACACGTTGAGGACGGTAAGTGGACGATAGCCTTACCTCTCTTCAATTCGGACGGCGACTTGTTCGACGAGACCTTGCCCGACGGTTGGAGTGCAATCAACGCTGTGACGAGAGTAGCGACCAAGGCGGTTTGATTACCGTAACGGGCGCGGAAACCAAAGCGGTTTAATTAACTGAAAGCGGAGCGCGGACACACGCGCTCCGAAAAAGTAAAAATACTTCCGTACAAGGGAAGTAAAGGAGTAAATATGCAGAAGTATTCCTACGTAGCGTTAGATCCGGACGGGAAGACGCTTAAGGGTACCCTAATCGCCCAGAGCGACGAGGAGGTCAAGCAGTTCGTTACCAAAAGCGGTAACTACTGTTTGTCCTATAACAAGCTCAAGGACGAATCTCAAGGGCAGAAGCCGTTGGCGCTTAAGGACATCGTTAGTTTTTGCCAACAGCTTTCGGCTATTCTTAAAGCCGGCTTGCCGTTGTCAACGGCACTTGAGATGCTTTACGGTAAAACGGAAAAGGGTACGCTCAAGCTGACGATAGGCAACCTGTACGAAATGGTCGAAAAGGGCAATTCGCTTTCGGAGGCTCTGGCAAAACAGGGCAGAGCTTTTCCGCCGATAATGCTTAATATGGTTAAGGCAGGCGAGATGAGCGGTGACTTGGACGTAACGCTCAATAAGCTGTCCGATCACTTCGAGAAGGACGTCAAGCTGAAGAATCAGATTAAGGGCGCACTTCGTTATCCTAAGATGCTTAGTCTTGTTTTGGTCGTAGTCATAATCCTATTGGTTACTTGGCTGCTTCCGAAAATGACCTCAAGCTACGATCAGGATTCTCTGCCGGGGACCACCAAGTTCCTTTTGGGAATGTCCGATTTTATACTTGCCAACTGGGTATGGATACTGATTATAGTGGTAGTGCTGATAGTAGCGGTGCCTATGATAAAGCGCGTGCCCAAGGTTAGGTACAAAATAGATAAGCTTAAGCTGACTATGCCAAAGGTCGGTAAGCTGATGCGAAGCGTTTACACCGCTCGTTTCGCCCGTAATCTGGCAACCCTGTACGACAGCGGTATTCAGCTCGTAGAGGCAATATCTATGGCGACTGCAATAGTTGATAACAGCTATATCACGGAGCAGATGGATAACGCGCTGTACAAGGTCAAGAAGGGCGATTCGATGAGTAAGGCGTTAGGCTCTACCAACGTGTTCGATCCGTTGCTCACCGCAATGCTTTACGTCGGTGAGGAATCCGGCGTATTGAGCGAGGTGCTTTTGAAGGTCGCCGACTATTTCGACGAGGAATCCGAAAACGCAACCACGGCGTTGACGGCTATGCTGGAACCTGCGATCACCGTTGTAATGGCAGGTGTGGTCGGATTTGTAATTCTGTCGGTAGTACAGCCTATGTTCGGCAGTATGAATAACGTATAAAGGAGGACGAGTAATGATTTGCATATATATTAGCGATGACAAAATAAAGCTCATTGACGGTGCGCTTAGCGGCGGCAGAATAGCGGTAAAGAGCTTTTACGATATAAGCACCAAGGCAGGCTCTATGGAGTCGGGCAGTATCAAGGATCTGGTGGTTTTCGCCCAGATTTTACAGGACTGCTTAACCACCAACAATATCAAGCCCGACAAGGCTATATTCGTAATAGACAACTCCCGAATCGTATTCAGGGAAATGGTTGTGCCCGACGTACCCGATAACAAAATCAGACTCATTATTCAGTCCGAAATTTTAGCCGATTCCAAGGTTGCCAACACGACCTTAGACTATATCATTGTGGAGCGGTTTAAGAACGAGGAGAAAAAGCCCAAGCTGAAAATCCGCGTAACCTACGTGACCAACGACTGCATAGACAGCCTGCAAAACTCCGCAACCGAGTTGGGAATGACTCCTACGGTTTTGGATATTGCTCCCAATTCCATATCCAAACTGGTGGCTCAGTATGCCAAGAACGACAAAAAAATGTTGGAAGACACCTTCCTGCTGCTAGACTACAAGGACACGTTCATCTCAATTAACGTGTACAGTAATTACAACTGCGAGTTTTCCAAGAGCACGGTGCTTTACGCAGGAGAGGAAGGGGAACTGGACAGAGATTATCTGCTTCAGGAGCTGACAAGCAACGTCAACAGCGTAGTAAGATTTTACGAATCCCGTACCGAAAAGGACGTGAAGGCGGTTTACATTACAGGCAACGCGGCGGTTTTGGACGATATATTGCAGGAGTTTGCAGACTCCGTCAATATGCTTGTATCACACCTGCCCCTGCCCAGCTTCATCAAGGGTATGAACCTGATGGAGTTCAACGCATTCAGCTGTGCTTTAGGCGCGTTTATAAGGAGGTAGAGCTATGGCGGCTAAGAAAAACGACATTAACCTATTCCGAGCTGCCGGCGGCGGAAGAACCAAAGGCAAGAAAAAGCCGATTACCTTTTACCTTACTTGGGTAATTGTGGGCGTTCTGTTAATCTGCGTCGGTTTAGTGGTCTATTTTTATCTGGACGTGCGTAATGCGAAAACCACGCTTGAAGAAATGCAGGCGTTGCAGAAGAATTACGAAACCACCCAGCGTGTTACCACAGATTTGGCAGGTGGCTACAAGGCGATAGAGAACGAAATCAAGCAGGCAGAGCTTATCGAAAGCGCAATCAAAGCCGCGTCCAGCAGGTATCCTGCCGCAACGGAAGCCGAGATAAACGCCTTAAGAGAGGTTTTGCTCAATACCGCACCGCTGTCCTTAACCTACAGCTACACGATATTAACCGCGGACGAGGCTGGCAACTTTGAATCTCCCGATTATACCGCCCTTAAGGACGCAGTGCCTTTGGACGCAACGGATAACTCCGCGAAGAATACCTATTCCCAGTGGATAGCCGTTCTGAACGCGTTGGAAACGGCACAGCTTGACAGCTTCGATCCCGTATGGTACACCTATTATCGCGGTCAAATGGCGATTATTTTCGAGGGCGGCGACGGCGTGAGTCTGGACGCTCTTTGCAGAGGACTGTATTCGGGTTGGACTTACAGCGGTATTTATTATTCTCCCTTCTCTCAGATTTATCTGGACGATCCCGCTACCTTATACGAGGACAACAAGGGGATTTCTATGACCATTGAGGACACCACCTACAATATAGTCCTTATGAGTATGAAGTCTGTCGAGGAAAGAGTGATAGACGCCTTAGACGCCAAGGTCGAGGCTTTGGCTACCAGCTATGCGGCGGCTTACGATGCGGATTCCTTTAGGTACAATATCAAAAGTATGTCCTACAGTCCGGGTGTTTTCACCTTTAATCTTGAGCTGTTCAACACCACGAAGATGGCTGTTAATTACGTCAATCTCGTTGAGTACCTTAACGCTTTGGACAGCACCGGGTTCTTTAAGGTTGATAACCACGTGGTTTATAACAATACGGAATCCAAAGAGTACGTAGAGTACGAGATAACTCTCAATATCGCCAACGCGAAAAAACTGGGTTAAGGAGGTAGCGAAAATGTCTATTAAGATGACCGAAAAAGATAAAATGCTATTGATGATTTTGGCAATTATCATCATCATATTCGGCGCGGTAATGCTGCCCTCCGTAGGTATCAAGGATTTGATAACCAGTAAGAACGAGCTTGCGGAAAGCACCGTAGAACAGAGCTCCGTCAACAAGGAGATACTTACTGCGATAACCGATTCAGGTATAGGCGCGGCAGTAGCCGACAAGCCTGCAAATGCGAAAATCGCTTTGCAAAAGGCTATTCTCAAGCAAAAATACGCCGCTTCCCTGATTGCGGACGGTATCTGTAGCTACTGTAGTTCCTATGAAACGAGAATATATTGGGTTGACGATATTTGTTACCTGTATTTCTCCGTTGCCGAGGACAACGCCTTCGCGTCTTACGAGGACGAATATACGGCAAACGACTCCTTTGAACTGCTGCTTACGGACCTTGCGACCAACACCACCGAATCGGGCGAGGGCGACCTCGTTATCGGTTCCCGTCATACCATATCGCTGAGTACGGATTCTTCCTTGCATCAGCTGTATTTGACGGCGGACGGCGCGGTTGCCGATAATTACGTCAGCACCTACGCATATCTGCTTTTATACCTGCGCAATTTGGAGCAAAAGGGTTCGATTTACATCAATTCCTATATGATGGACGGCGCGGAAGGCACGGCGACAATCGAGTTCACGATTTTGATGGCAGGCGACGAAAACAGCAATCTCAGATACTACGGCGCAGAGGTCGAAAAATGCCCCAACTGCCGTGAGATTTACTATACCGCCGACGGTCACGAGTGTGAGCAGACAGGCAATAATTAATTTTTAGGGAATTTTACACAAGCATCTGTACTTATATTAAGTACAAGTGGTAAAATGTAAGTAGGGAAGGCAAGGAGTCTATATGAAGACTGCACGTATTTTACGGAACAATAAGGGCGTGGCGTTGATTTTCGCCGTGATGATTATGCTCGTTGCATTGTCGGTGAGCATAGCTTTAACGCTCCTTGCCACCACAACTTACACCACCGCAATGCGTCAGGCTTCACAGCAGCAGGCTTTCTTCTATGCTAAGTCCATCGGTCAGGCTCTTTCGCTTCAGATGGGTTCGGACAGAGAGGAAGGCGGTTTTGCCACCAACGAGATTATTCAGCGGCTTGACGAGCTGAGCGATCCCGAGGAACTGACTTCGGGCGAGTTAAGAGGCGAGTTCGCAATAGCCAATCAGGAGACCAACAACGAGGTGGTTAAGGGCGAATTAAGATATTATTATCCGCTGGCAACCGATCCCGATACCAACAAGCTCTATCTGGCTAACAAATATTTGTACGTGGATATTTCGGTATCCTACAACGGCGCGTCCTCTGTGGTTACGGCTATCTTTACCTGTATCGAGGAGTCGGAGTTCGAGGACAATATGTACAATTTGTTCGCCAACTATCAGATTTACTCCACTCACCCACAGGATCAGAGCTTCAATTTTGCAAGCACCAGCTTAACCAAGACCGAGCCTTCCGTTTATCTTTACGTTGGCGAGAATTTTACCGATCCTCAGACCTACACGCTTTCCAATAACGTCAAGGCGCAGGTGACTTCCACAGGTGACGTTAGTTTAACGAGCAGTGGTAGCGAATCTTATACCATCAGCGGCAACGTAACCTCTTACGGCAATATGGTTGTCAATAAGGCGAAATTATTGACTAATCTGCTGTCGGCAGGCGATTTGGAAATCAGCGCGAACGGTTACGTGGATCGCAATATCTATTCCCGAGGCAGTACGACCGTCCGCGGTACAGGCACCTCCACAGACAGCAGTTGCACTACAGATAATATTTTCTCCATCGGCGACGTCAAATTGTATAACTGCCTTAAAAAAGTTTCCAATATCGTCGGCAGCAGTAACTGCGACGTAACGCTAACCTCTTCGACGGTTAGTTCTATCTACTGTAAGGGCGACGTAACGCTTAACGGCAGTGTGGTAAACGGCGACGTTTACTGCGGCGGTAAGCTGACCGTGGTCGGCAGTAAAATCAACGGCAATGTGACGGTTGGCGGCGATGCGCTTATATGCAACAGCACCACCTACACGGTAAGCTCGGTTGGCAACAGTTCTTCTTCGGACATATATATCAAGGGTAATTTAACCGCTTACAACCTTACGGGCACAGGTAATTGCAAGATTAACGGCGATGTATTTGTAGGGGGGTATTTGGACGCTTCTTATTTCAAGACTACGGTTACTTACAGTACCGTCAATATCAGCGGCGACTTGATAGTCGGCGGCTCCGAGTTGTCCGGTGTAACTAAAGTTGTAAGAATTGTCAATTACAAGATTGACGGCGACGTCAGCTTGGAAAAGAGCGTAACTCCTGTGTTTACCCATTATAGACGGCAGACGGTTGCCATCAACAATTTGACGGATATTAGAGGTGCCTTATATATGGCAGGCAATATGACCTTCAACGGCACCACTAACGAGAATATCAATATGTACGGTGCGACGATTAACAATTTTTACAATTATTACGGCGAGCCGTCAACAGCCTCTTACACTATCAAACTGTCTAACGGTACTATTAACGGCAACCTTATAGGCAGTAAAGTCGTTTTGGACGGTGTAACCTTGGGCTATGATTCGATAATCAACAGCTATTTCTGCGATGATTATTCCACACTGGGCGTGGACATACAGGGCAAGGTTAAAGCTATAACCATTGACGGCAGTATTATCGCCAAGGGCAGTGTTCGCTTGGGAAGCGGCGTGACGTACAACGCGCACCCTGACAGGTATATCTACTGCTACGGCAATATGAGTTTAACCGACAATTGCTCCATATCGGGCGAAATTATAGTCGGCGACGGCGTGACTCCCGACACGGGACGGTTGGTAATCGGCGGTAACGTCAGTATAAAAGCCAACTCCGACAATCTTAACATCAACGTACACGGCGATTTAGAGACGGAAAAGACTCCCGTCAGCGCAAGCGTGGTAAGAGATAAGGAAGCTACGATAATCGTTACAGGTAAGGTGGTCAACGCGTCCAGACTGGGTATCGTCGTTTTAAGCGGCGCGTATTACGAGACCAAGTACACCGAGGTTTCGGTTAGCTCCGCGTATCTGCCTCCCGAGGCTAACTGCAAATGGGATATCAAGTACATATTGGTTACTTCGGCAACGGTTACAGGCACCGCAGGCAACTACAAATACAATATCGATATCAGTACCAATCCCGACTGTATAGTTTATATCGGCGTAAGCGGAGTGAAAATCACAGGCAAAATCCAGTGCGGTACCTTGGTTATTCCTCAGAATTTAACCAACGTCAATATGACCTCGCTTTATGCAGGTAAGGTTATTACTCCCGCAGCTGCCAATACCTCAACCCAATCCTCGGTTTTGGAACCGTGGCTTGACGGGTTAGCGGTATCCTCTTCAGTTGTTTGGAACGCAAGCGTTACGGTATCGGGAGACTCTTCAACCACCTATGGCGCACATATCGGAGACGACTATACGTATACTTCGTTTACTGTCAACAATTCGTCCACAGTCAACGGCTTATTCCGTATTGACGCGGCGACAAACGTATATTTTAACGGTACGCTCAACGCAGGCGCAGTCAAGGACTTATCGGGTGCATCGGCAGTTATTACCACTTTGAGCGGCGATTTGATTTGCCCCAATTCCACCGTTAATATCGGCAAAAACGCAGGCGGCTCCACAGTGACCGGCGCAGTCATTAACGGCAACGTCTATGGCAAGGCTTTGGATATTCACTGCGGCACTGTAATCGGTAACGTGGAAGCGTTGACTGTGAAGTCATCGGCAATCTCCGCAACCTCGGCTTATCTGTGTAAGGCAACCTCGGGCGACAAGTTTATCAACTGTACCACCTTTGAGCTTGGCTATTGCACCGTAGGCGGTTCAGGCGCGAACGTCACTTTGATCGGCGTAGGTACTTCTACCGCACCTTGTATAATTACCAATGCCATCATTAGCGCAAAAGTAACGGCAACTTACCTAACGGTCAGAGGCGGAAAACTTGAAAAAGCGGTTTACGTTTCCAAGAACCTCGTCCAGACCGGGGGCGCTATTAACGATAACGTCACCTGCCTTGAGACAATCACAAGCAATAAGGGACAGTTAGGCAAAAGCGCGTCGAATACGTCAGACTCAGGACAGGTGGTCTGTAAGCGTTTGACTATGAGCGACGCAGGCTATTTGGGCGATTACATCAACCTTAAGATTACAGGCACCAGTGAGAACAAAATCTGCGGCGGTAAGATGAATAATCTTTACGTTTCGGGGAGTAGCAGTTCTGTAACTTCCGTTTATCCAAGCACTACCTCGGGTTATACCACTCCGAGATTTTACGGTTCGGTTTACGTTGAGGCTCCCTTGGTGTTCAGAGGTTGCAGACCGTCTGCGGATAAGGGCTTATATGCTAAGAACACCACGCAAAACCTGTATAGAGGCATTCACAGTTGCAGTGATACTTGTACAACCTGCTTGTGCTACGATATTTCTGGCAACGTATATATGCCCAATATGAAGGCAACGGCGCGTTTCGGCGCGGTAACAGGCAACTTCGACTTTAACGTGGACTACGGCTTCACGGGAGAGGTTAGAGTAGGCAAGGTAGGCGGCACGATAGACAGCTATAATACGACTATCTATTACACCTCTTCTAACACCTTCAGTCAGAGCATCGATATAAGCGGTTATTTACGCATTATAAGCGGCTCTTCCTCTACGCTGACCTTTTCAAAGTCTATCGTATGCGATACCTTAATTACCAACTGTACGACTTCAAGCTATAATTCCACGTCTGCACCTACCGCAAAGTACTCCTCGTCAACCTCGCAAAAACTGATAACCTTTACCTCCAACGTATCGGTTAAAAACTATAATTCCACCTATAAGGGCTATTGCTTCCTGTATAACACGTTCTTTAAGCTTTGCACCTTGTATGCAGAGGGCGCAATGTATGCCAAGTATTGTATCTTTACAGGCAAGAATTTTACAATGTCAGGCACAAGCGTCAACTTAGGCGACGGTTCGTTCTACGTTAATATCAACAACAACAGCAGTAGCACGTACCTTTATAACAGCATCGTGCGCAGTCATATGTCGGTGGGAGCCAACTCTAGGACATACTTTAGTTCCACCACCTGCTCTACGGGTTTGACATTTAACGGCACTAAAAATTGGGCAGGATATTATTCTTATTCTATGTCCTATTCTGTGCCTGAAGTCAGCTATTCTATGGGCTCTACCAGTATCAATGACGGTTCCGACGTTTGGGGTATGGATGATAAGCCCAGAGATATTATTAATGCTTGCGTCAAGTACTATTATTTCCCGAGCGGCACGGACGGACTCTCCGCCGGCGACGTTTTCAACGGCAACATTTGGGACAAATACCGTGACGCTGTGGATCCCGATCCCAACGGCAAGCTATACAAATCGTCAGGCAGTCCGATAACTAACAATATTTCCTCTTCCGCCAGCACTAACTCCGTGAGCTCAAGCAGAAACGATTTGACTGCCGGAACTGCGGATACGGTTAAGCACGTAGCCCACGGTTATTCTCTTATGGAAGATATGACCAATCCCACCGTAATCGCGGATATCAGCGAAAAGTGGCTTCCGACGGTTACCTTCTCCAACAGCGTCAGCGCGATTAAGGAGAGTAAGACCAACTTCGGTTCATTCTCCGTTACGCCTATAGTATCGGGAGGACCTACCACCGCGGACAATTATATTCTTTCGATTAACTATTGGAATGCAAGGGCAATACCGCTTGACTGGAGCTTACCCACCACGACTGCATCGGGTGACGCGGTACAGCTTAATACGCGAACCAATAACATAATGAAATACGCCACCAAGGAGATTAAGTTCGAGGTAACTCCGAGCAGTTTGATCGATCTGGTTTGGGAATTTATCAAAAACGGCCCCAGTGGTATCCATATCAGTAACTCTATGCGTAGCTATATCGACGTGAAAACCAACGAGTATTTTATGCCTACGTCGGGTAATATTACCAATATTCTCAGCGCAAAGGGCGATTACGATATGATCTATTATTACCGTTCGATTATGGATTTGAAGAAAATTGTTGACGCGGCTAACGAGGTGGAGCTTAGCTGGAAATTCTGGGAGACAATTTCCGATATAGCCGATTTGATTAAGACTATCGTTAATCCCTATATCGACCGTTCCGTGGGCTTGACCTTCTTTGAAAGCGGTATCGTTCCCAAGGAGATTTTCAACGCGAAGACCTCAGGTTCTTCAACTTATACCAACGGACAGGTCAACTGGGGTAACGCAGGGGCTGTTTCTCCCTTTATATCAGGCTCTCTTGCCGATTGTAACTGGACTTTCTTCACCTGCACCGATCCTACTAATCCCTACGGCTCCGCCGCAAAGGATTTGCATATTATTCTGCCCTCCGATATCACAATGTATTGGGGCAAGGACGTGTATAATAGCTTTAATATCATAGGTAACGGCAGAGTATTCCTGTATTTGCAAAGCAATACCACTATTACTCTTAGCGGTAACGGCGCGATGAACTGGCTGAACGGCGACACCACCAATACCTTGGGCGGCGTTAGGTACGTCAACGTAACAACGGACGCCAACGGCAACCGTTTCTCCTCGTTAGCTAGCGGTAAAACGGGGCATTTCTCTCCGCGACTGTTTATCGTAGGCGTGGGTAATAATATCAACCTTACGATTAAGGACTTCCAAACTATGGCATACGTATATATGCCTAACGGATATGCTTACGGCGGTAAGAACAACACATTTAAGATAGAGGCAAGCAGCGGTTTTATTTCCGACGCGGCAGAGTGGATTTCCAAGAATATTCTAGGCAACGCATCTGCGTCCGACCAGTGGGACGTTTACGGTATGTACGTCACAGATGACTTCGAATACGGCAACGACGCTAACGTGCGTGTTAATTACGTGCAGACTGTACCTGATTTGTCTGCAACGACCATATACTACGGTATCAAAAACAACGTCCAGACTCTAGGCAAATACAATTTGAGCGAGTTCTGGGGCATACCCTCCAATTTGCCTCGTTCGGGCTTGGAGTGGAATTACAAGGGCATAGTGTCCTATTAAGGAGGCGGCGTATGAAAAGATTTTTCAAAAAACTTTTCCGAACTAAAAAAGGCTTCACCTTGCTTGAGGTCGTTTTAGCTTTTACGCTGATGATGGTTTGCGCCCAAACGATACTCCCGGCTTATACGCAGGCAATGGGCTACGTAAGCAGAGCGAGAGAACTGAGAAACCTTTCGGGAGCCGCCAGCTTGAAGATAGCCACAGACGATTACGATGTCGGCACCAATCCTGTTTATATCATCACCACCACGGTGGAGATCAATTACGACGACGTGCAAAAAGCCTCCACAACGCAAGAGTTTAATACCTCAACGGCGGACACAGGCTTAGGTGATGACGACGTTCTTCAGCTTGTGGTCAAGTACGAGGACTGGCAGTTTAGCGTCAAGAAAAAGTAGAGTCCCACAAGGATAAGCAACTGCTTTTAACCGCAGGGGAGCGGAATAACGGAGAAAGGCAACCGTTTCGATACGGGCTAAAACCGAACGACCTCACACTACATTAATGTCGAACCGCAGAAAAGTCCGTAAATTTACGGAAATAAGCTGACAATCGTTTGCGGTGACGGTAGGTTAGACAAAGACTTGCGGAAAGATTCTTTATGCCGTAGAGTTTCGACAGTGTGCGGCTTAAGGCTAAAAGGATAACGCAGGAAAAAATACGGCAGGATAAAAAGATATAGCAGAAAATAAAAGATAAAGCAGGAGAACGATGAGATTAAGGAAACTATTATCGAGAAAAAACCGTAAGGGCATATCCCTTATCGAGGTACTGGTAGCGTTGACGCTGACAGTGATTTTAGTTACCTCAATGTCCACTTTGCTTACTCCCTTGACCGCAGGCTACAACCGTTCGCAAAAGCAGAAAACTTTGGACTCCGTAGGCGCATTGCTGATGAAGGATTTGACGCAAAGAGCTATGGGTGCCAAAACTATGTACGTAGCGACAACGATGGACAGGATTACTAACGCCACCATCAAGACCAACGTGCAGATTTGCGTTAAGGACGGCTGTTTGTACGCTTGGTGGCTATTAAAAAGCAGTTCGGGCGACACCACTGTAGAGAAAAGCACCTACCTTTTACCCTCAAAGGACAGCTACAACGGCTGTGTTGTGACGGATTTGACGGTTAAATGCTTTACCATACCCAGCGTGAACAAGGTTCGCGGACTTACGCTTACGGTTACGCTGACTAACGGCGGCGTGACAAGCACCGTATCTCGCAGTGTGCGGATATACAACTTGGATTTTTACGAGGACGCAGAGCTTGGACGCAAAAGCGAGATTTTTGTATTCTCAGGCGACAAGTACACAACCGAAACCGCTAACAAAACCGCTAGTTATCACACTCTGATTTACGAGGCACAGGGAGTTACCGCTTGATGATTACCTATTTATACGGCGCATTATTCTTTATATTGGGCTTGTTTTGCGGCGTTACGGTCAATATTTTAGCATATCGCATACCGCGGAAACAGCTTTTCGACAAGCGCAAGCCTTTTTGCCCTTGTTGTATGACTCCGTACAGCCCCTATATGTTTATTCCTGTCATAGGCTTTTTTTTGTATAAGGGCAGATGTCCTCATTGCAAGGAAAAACTCTCTCGCCGCAATCCCGTTGTGGAATTGCTTTGCGCGGTGGCGTTCCTATGCGTTTACGTTGTATTCGGCGCGGTTTGGTACGTTATTCCCGCATTAATATTCATATACGTGCTGATGCTGATAGCCTGCATAGATTTGGATATTATGGAAATCCCTAACGGTTTGGTATTGATTATTCTCGTTTTAGGGGTTATAATGTTTATAATGTCCTTTTTCGGATACGGTAATTTGAAGTGGTACGATTACTTAATCGGCGCGGCGGCAATCAGCGTTCCCTTCTTCATTATCGCGTTGATTACGGGCGGAGTCGGCGGCGGCGACATCAAGTTGCTTTTTGCCGCAGGCTTGTTTTTAGGTTGGCGTTTCACCGTAATAGGGACTGTTATGGGCGCGTTGATCGCGTCGCTTTGGAGCGTCGTAATGCTGGTACGCAACGGTAAGGGTGCGAAATCCCGTTTACCCTTAGGACCTGCGTTAGCCATAGGCTTGATAATCACGCTGCTATGCGGCGATTATCTGTTGGAAGCTATAGCCAAAATACAGCTATAAGAGCATTTATCCGCTTTGCGGTTAATATATTGGAGGTAATATGAGTCAGCTAAAATTCGGACAAATTTTATTGCAGAAGGGATACGTCACCCCGGAACAGCTAATTAAGGCAAGGGATATCCATAGGACTAATCAGACAATGAGCTTGTCTGAAATTTTGATTAGTATGAACGTCACCGCCGAAATCAACATTTTGAGCGCGTTGGCGGATCGTATGGGCTTGACCTTAATCGAAAGCAATATATTCATCGATGATACGGACGTTATACGAATGGTTCCCGAGAAACTTGCTCGTAAGCATAACTGTATTCCTTGGAAGCTGGAACGCAACAAGCTGATAGTTATTGTCCGCGATCCCAACAATATGGAGATTGAATTGGACATCAAGGCGTCCTGCGGCAAGGAAGTCGGTTACGCCTTGGCAACCGAAAAAGCGATTAAGGACGCTATAGAGAAGTACTATTCCAACATCAGTGCGCAAAAGATAGCAGAGGGTGTGGAAGCGGAGTCCGAGGAAGACGCGGAGTCCACTCAATCCGCCACCAGCGATATCGACTCCAGAGTTGACAGCGCACCTATAGTCAAGCTACTCAACACGCTTGTACAGCAAGCCTATCTCAGAAAAGCGAGCGATATTCACATAGAGCCTTTTAAGGAGATAGTATTGATTCGAATGAGAATGGACGGCGACTTGGTGGAGTATATGCGTATAACTCCCGCAACGCACCGCAGTCTTATCACCAGACTTAAGATACTGTCCGCAATGAACATAGCGGAGAAGCGTATTCCTTTGGACGGACGTTTTGACTATACGTTTGAGGGCGTTACCATTGATATCCGTGTAAGTACGTTGCCTACCACCTACGGTGAAAAAGCCGTTTTGCGTCTATTGGGTACCGCGTTGGGCAAAGACGTCGGACTGGAAGACTTGGGTATGACTCCCGATAACGCCAAAAAGTTTATGCACGTATGTAACGCGCCAAACGGTGTTGTTCTTGTAACAGGACCTACCGGTAGCGGTAAATCCACAACCCTTTACACCGTGTTGCAGAGCCTTAACAAACCCACCGTCAATATTACGACGATGGAGGACCCTGTGGAGAAAAAGGTTTTCGGTATCAATCAGGTACAGGTTAATCAAAAGGCAGGTCTTACCTTTGCGGCAGGCTTGAGGTCCATTCTTCGTCAGGACCCGGACGTAGTTATGATCGGTGAGATTCGTGACTCGGAAACGGCGGATATTTCTATGAGAGCCGCTATTACCGGTCACTTAGTGCTTTCAACCCTCCACACCAACGACGCTTGCGCGACTATAGCACGTTTGGTGGATATGGGCTGTGCGCCGTATCTGGTTGCCGCGGCGACCAACGGCATTCTGGCTCAGCGTCTTGTCAAAAAGCTCTGTCCGAAATGTAAAAAATTGGAGAGATTAACCCCCGAGCAGCGTAACCTCATCGGCGACCAAACCCTTGAAGAAGCATACACGGCAGTAGGCTGTCCTTCCTGTAACTATACAGGATATTCAGGACGTTTTGCGGTTCACGAGGTTTTGGCGTTGGACGGACAAATGCGTGCAATGATAACCAATAACTGCACCACTGACGAGCTTCGCGCCTATGCGAAAAAGTCGGGTATGGAGTTTATGGACGAGAACATAAGAGGCAGAGTCCGTAGGGGCGAAACCACCCTTGAGGAGTACGTCCGTACCATCTTCACACTGGCTTAACGGTCTTAGCTTATCCTTGAACCACAGTCTTAACGGTCTTAGCTGAACAACGGGATATACTTTAACTGTCTTGAACCACCATTGACGGGTTACAGGCTTGACAGCCTTAGCTTATCATTCGGATTCAAAGACAAAAAAGCCTTAGCTGATAATTTGGATTCACTGGCTTAACGGTCTTGATTTGCCATTGTCGGATAATACGCAATACACTCTGTACTTAAAAATTTAATGCTTAAATCCCGTGATTTGGTATGCTAAGGAGATAAGATTTAGGTTCGTGTTTTCCCTTGTTAAACCCACCGTTGACCTATCAATAATCGGTCGGTCGAACAAGGTTTACAATTAGCGGTGTAGCTAATCGTAAAGGCACTGTTTAGGCTTGCGTGTTCGGTAGATAATTTACTTTAAATTTTCCAATTGACAGATTTTTAAGTTAGCAAAAAAAAACATCGGAAAATCCGATGTTTTTTTGTTCTGATATTAATCTTGATTTTTGATAAAAAAGCAGGTAAACCGAGGAAACTCGGAGACGGTTTTTCGATAACTTATATCAGTCGAAATTAACCTTAAAATTGCCGTCGATTCCCGACTCGAAAACCATATCCGAATCGCTCTTGTCGATATACCAAACGTGGTCAACCTTGTGTACGTATTTGTTCTTGATATCGTCAAAGGAATAGCTGTAATCGATATACACGCCGGCACTGGAATTAGGTTGGGGGGCCTCTTTTGCGGAGATACTTCTTACCACGTATTGCCTGCTGATGCGGTTATTGAACTGGGAAACGGTAATGGTATTGGTATTGCCGAAACCGCTGTTCAGCTCGGACATATAAATCTGGCACACGTTATACGAGGTCTGCGCCACGTTGAGATACGCTTTGTTCTTCGAACTTTTGGCGATACCCTGTCCCAACTCCACGGCTGAAGCGGTAAGAATAGCCATCAGGGCGATGACCACTACCAGCTCAATTAAAGTGAAGCCCTTACGGGAACGCAAAGCAAATCTTTTCATACTAATAATATAGCATTTGCGCGAGGCTTTGTCAATATCGGCGTATGCAACATTAAATTAATTTTTGTCATTATAATTCTCTTACCGCAGGGCGATAATCAGCTTATGAAAAAATGCTTTAAGCTCTGCTCCGCGCTTGTATTGACAGTACTCTTCGTCCGTGTGCTTTTAACGGTGGTTTTCGCATTGCCGATAGCCGCTTTTACGGGAGACGGTGCGGAAGAGGGGAATTTATCCGTGTCCGAAGCATTTTTTTCGCTGCTGCAAACCGAGACGGCAGTCGTACCGTCGCAGGACGTGCTGTCCGTTACCGAAAAGCTGCGTTCGGGCGCACCGAAGGGTAGCGAGAACTTCGCTTGCTTTTTGATTTCCGAGGCGGAATGGGCGAACGGTGAGGGGTATTTCGACATAGAGGAATTAGGCTGTGCCGTGGGTAAGGTCATCGGTGCTTCCCAAAAACACGCAAACGTGGAAATTGCGGTTACGGAGTTTAAGCTGGAGTACGCGGAGGGCGACCTGAACGTGGAGTTTTCGATGCTTATCGACCTAAGCGAGTATTGTCGGCAAATCAATCTCAATTTGGGAACTGTTATAATACCCGTTTCGGCAACCGCCGATTTTGGGGTTAGTCAAGGGCGGCTAAACGGCCCCTTGGAGTATGATTTCCGTGCCTGCGGAGCAAAACTTGGCGAGAAGATGACCGCACGCGCTTTAGGCTACCTTTTTCCCGTTAAAACCGCCGAGGAAATACTCAATCTGTATTTTCCGCAATTATTCGGAAATTTCGGAAGATTTACACCTGACTGCGACGAGCTTGGACAGGTGATCGGCGTGACGTTTGAGAGGTGGAATTGAAGAGCCTTTGGACGGGTTGCCGCCGCGGCTAACCCAAGGCGTGTAAAAAATTGTCTTTTTTAAGTTATTAAAAATTGCCCACTGCGTATTGCAATATAAATAAGTTTATGTTAATATTAAATATATTGCCTGATAACGGTGAGGTGTATTATGTCAAGAAAACTCAATAATTTTGCAATCCTGTTTTTTGTAGCGGCGGTTATAGCCGTGGTCGCGGTAAGTTTTTGCGCTTCCGATACGGCATTTGCCGCAGACGGCGTTACTTATCTTGTGGTTGACGTCGGAGTCACCGGCGGCGTAAGCGAGTACACGGGTAATCCCGTGACCGTAACGCCGACTTTCTGGATTAGTTCCGACAAGACCGAGTGGCAGGCGGCTACTGCGATTACCTCGGCGAAGTACAACGTCAGGTATTTTACCTCAGCCGGCGCGGCTTTGACCGAAGCCCCCTCTGACGTGGGTTCCTATTACGCTCGGGTTTATTTGAATTACACCACAGACGAGTACGTGGCACTCACACCGGGCGGCGAGATTTCCTCCGTTAATAACACCGTTCCTCTTGCTCAATACGAGTATCGGATAATCCCTTATCAGTTTTCCGTCGAGTTTTCTTTATACAACGATTACAATTCCGCATCCGTTTACGCTGTCGGCGCAATAGTCCGCAAGGACAACGCCTACTGGCAATGTGTCAATGCAATCGGCACCGCTAAAGAGTGGGATTCAGCCGACTGGAACTCTATCGCCGTTTCCGAGGTTTCCCGCGTTTCTACAGGCGACAATCTTTATTCACAGCTTAACGCCAAGGTTTTCGTCGGCGGCACTCAGCTGGTTAAGGGCGTGGATTATTCCACCGAGGTTTATTACGAGAGCGAAACCACTCCCACCACCACCGTCAACACGGCAGGCACCTACACCTTTAACGTCAAGATGATTAACGGCTTTGCAAAGGCAGGCGTTGCGGCAGGGCAGGTATTCAGCCGCACCTTCGATATAGTCTTTCAGCCCGTTTACGCCAATCTGACTCAGAACTCTTTCCTTTACAACGGTTCCGCGGTCAGCCTTTCCCTTAACGCCGCTTCCAACGGCTCGGGCGGCACCAATCTTTACGGCTACTTAAGCACACACTGCACCGTTAATTATTACGAGGTGCTTTCCTATCCTGCATACAGCGAAGAGGTTTCTTATACGGTAGGCAGCACGGTCAGCCGCAACTCCAACAACTGGTATTGCCGCATAGACTCGCCCAAGGGCAAGTGGAATGCCGCTCGCTGGCAGCTTATTGCTCCGGCTTACCGCTCTCTTACAGCCGCTCCCTCTCAGGTCGGCAATTACATTTATCGTATTACCATCAACAGTACCGACGGACTTTACGGCATCGCGGCAGGGGATTACATAGACCTTCCCTTCGAGATTAAGGCGAAGCCCTACACCGTCGTTTATAAGACGGGTAACTATCAGCTCAACGCGGCTAATCAGTATTCCGTAAAAGCAGAGCTCAGCGACGGCGCACCCATCAAGCGTGTTATCGAGCCTTACTTCTACAAGGAAGACGGCACCTTGCTTAACGTAAGCTCCTCCGCTTACACCGTGACTTATTCTCAATACACGGTATCCAATACGGACGACGCTACTTTTGCACCTCTGGGCACCGCGCCCTCCGTTAGCGGCAGATATAAGGTCACCGTTACGCTTAACTCCGCTATTGCTGTCACTTCCTCCTATTCCATACCCTCAGGTACGGTAATCGCTCAGGAATTTCAGATAGTCAACTCTGCGGAGTACGGCAACCTCAGCTCCGTTTACTATTATACGGGCAATGCGGTCAACGTAATTCCGAGCATCAGCTACGGCACCGCGACCTGCAACGCCAACAATTACGTGGTATTCTATTTTGTCGGCGGCAGTTGGACGCGCGAAAAGCCTGTTAATATAGGCAGTTACGTGGCGTGCATTACCTTCGCGCAGAATTGGACGGTCAGCGGCACTCTTATAGCCAAGGGCATCAACGTCTCGTCGGAAGTTTTGGCGTCCGCAGACTTTGACGACTTCGCCACCGCGGACAAATACTACTTCCGTTTCGATTTGGTTTATTCTAACCCTGCGGTGACCTTATCCGTCAATAACGATGCGGAGGATATTAGCTTTAAGGTCGGCAACGTGTTGCTGTCCGAGGTCAACAGCTATTCCGTTCCTGCTGTTATCAACAACTCCGTTTATGCGGAAACGGATATTTTGCCTGTGTTCTACAAAAACGGCACCGTATCTAACATTGCGTCGGACGCTTATAGCATAAGCTATTATCAGTACAGTCCTGTTAACGATCAGTTCGTTTCTATGGAAATCGGCAAAAAGCCCTCTGCCATAGGTCGCTATAAGGCGGTTATCACTTTTAACCAAACGGTTACATACAGCTCCTACAGCGTACTGAAAGGCAGTGTTTACTCCAGAGAATTCCGCATTATCAACGAGGCTTCCTACGAAGGCTTTGAGCTTAGTTATACTCACAGCGGTTCAGCGGTTTCCTTTACGCCCGTTGTATCCTATAACGGCACAGAATGCGACAGCTCAAAGTATTACCTGTTCTATTACAGCGCAGGAGCTTGGACTCGCACCGCGCCCGATGCGATCGGCGACTACGTAGGTTGCTTGGTCTTCAATTCGGTTTGGACTGTCAACACCCACACCGTGGCTAACGGTATTTCTCCTGCCAATCCCGATACTGCCGCCTTCGCCGATTTCGGCGCGTCCGACAGATATTATTTCGACTTTTCCATCGTTTCCGCGGATCCTGCCGTCGAAACCTCACTCAAGGCTATGCAGTCGTCCTCTTATACGGACTACACCATCAGCTACTACTACGTTGACAACGGTATTTATTGCAGTCGCAGTGAGCTGAAATCAAGCTCGCCGCTGGGCAATTACCTCGTAGTCGCAAAAGCCACCGCCGATCACGGCGATATGGGTATCCTTGACGGCACCCAATTCTACTATCAATATAAAAAGACCGCTTCCGCAGGTATCGAGAATATCGTAATTCTTTCTCCCAACGCGGATTATGACGGCAACTATAAGCGCGTAACGGTTGATTTCGGCGGCTTTACTGCGCTTGCCGAACGCAGCGATTATTTTATTAATTATTATACGGCCAGCGGTTTAATCGGCTATCCCTTACAGCCGGGCACCTATACCGCGGTTATGAGCTTTGTCAACGACGTGCCGTACTACGGTATCAGCGCAGGCGAAAGTAAAACTCTCACCTTCACCATCAATCCTATGGTGTTCGAGGCGATTTTCACCGCGGACGATGATTTGGTTTACGATAAGGAAGTCAAAACCTATACCGTTCGTTTCAAGGCCAATTCAAGACCTGTTGCCGATATCGTCGGCGGCGTGGACTATACCTTAATGTACAAGCAGGCGACCGAGGGCTTAGACGCATATACAGCGTCCAACGCCGCAGTTATAGCGGCAGACAATTACACCGTTGCGGCGGCGTTTAACAAGAGCTATCCGAAATACGGTATTTTCTATACCGATGATTCCGCGCTGACTTCAGGAGAATTAGTGGAGCATAGCTTCACGATTGCAAGACTTTCCCTCAACGTGACGGTTAATATTCCCGTTGAAGAGAAGGCGATGTATCGAGTGGAGAGCAAGGGCGGAGTTCAGCCCACCTACGTTTACAAAAAGGCGAATAACGGTGCGAACGTGGTTGTAAGCAATTTAACCGATACCGATTTCAGCCTTAACTATTATGCAGGAAGCGGCGACGGTTACGAGGTGACAGCCTACGCCAAGCCCCAGACCGCAGGCGAGAAGTACGCCACCAACCGCTATATGGCTAAGCTGGCGGTTACCAATCCTAACCTATCCGTCAATACCGTAAGCGCGGTGTGCGACGGAGCGCACGCAAACACGCAGTATGACGCGAAGCTGTATTTCGCGGTGAAAGCGGACAACGGCGTTAATACCTCCTTCGTGATTTCTCCGTTACCCTTGGTTACGGTACTGGATTTTGAAGGTAACACCACCGACACCCTTTATGCGGACGCTAACGTCAAGAGCATAACGCATTACGGCTTCTATACCGTAGATCCCGACAAGATTGCCAAGGGCTTCGAACTGACGGCGGCGGCAGTTACCGCGCAGAACGTCACCGACGGCAAGATAGTCAACGTATCCGATCAGTTCGGCGTTGTTTACGGCGCTGACGGCGACAATATTGCTTCGGCGTTGTTCGACGTGCAGTTCTACGAAAGACTGACCGACACCACTATCATCAAGAACGGAGAGATTACTCCTCCCTCTGCCGCAGGCAGTTATACGGTACGATTGGTATTCGACAAGACCGCCGACAGTGCTCAATTCGTTTACAGCTGTTACAGCATTGCGGGCAGTTTCGATTCGGAAACCAGAGCTGTCGCTAACGGGGTGAAAATCAACTCCAACGATTATTTCGACACGTCCTACAGCATAGTCGAGCCTGACGAACTGCGTATCGTTTTGACCAAGCCCGTATCCTTTGCCGAAGGCAAGGATGCCGCGTTCGCTCAGTACGGTTTCAGCCGTTCTCTCAGCTTTTACTTTGGAGCAAGCACGCTAATCACGCTTACACAGGACGTTGATTACTCCATAGAATACCGTTACGCCGCAGGCGGAACAATAAGCCACGAGCCTACCAACCGTTTCAAGGTTGACGATCAGGCTGACGGCGATTCTAAGGACGGCTCCAGCTCTTACAGAATGATAATCACGTTCATTAGGGATTTGCCGCAGTTTATGCTCTCAACCACAGAGGGCACCTACACTCGCAATCCTGCGAGCACCGTGCTTTCAATATCCAACGGCGACACGTATGAATACGTATTTACGGTATTCACTCCCTCGGTTTTGCAGTGGGATTTCAAGCTACAGGCGGATAATCTTAACTACAACGGTTTGGCGAAAGAGTACAGCGTCAACTTCTACACCACTGTTAATTCGGTTAAGAGTTACGTGGATTTGATTTACAACAGCGATTATATGCTCAACTATTACGTAGGTAAAAAGATTGAGCGCATTCAGGAGACCATTTACAACTTCACGTTGCTGAACTCCGCTCCCGTTGTTCCCTGCGCCGCAGACGAGATATATATGGTTGAGGTAGTATTCCTGCGCAATCTTAACGAATACTTATCTAACAATAACACGTTCATCGCGGCTTATAACGATCCTTCCTCCGAAAGACGTATTATGGACACCAACGGACTTATTTCGTTGGAACAAAAGAACTCCGGCAGATATATCAACGGCGGTAACGGTTTCGTGATACAGAAAGGTAAATTGGTTATTACAGGTATTACCGCAGTCGGCAAGGCTTTCGACAACTCACTGAAAGCGGAGCTTAGCGGACAGCCTGTTCTTACGGTTATGACCGACTCCGAAGGCGTAGGCTTAGGCGCGATGGTTATGGCTGACGGCAAGGCGAAATACACCTTTGAGGGTACGCTTTCCGCTACCTTTGCAAAGGTTAGCAAGGGCAAGAACATCGGCGTGTCGGTGAGCTTTACCGACGAGAACGGCGCAGACGGTATCAGCGGTGACGGCGGCAAGTATTACGAGCTGACTTGTCCCACGCTGAAAGCGGATATTACCGAAAGAGTGATTACGGTTACGCCGTCGGCGAAACCTGTTCAATACAACCCCTTTGCCGATGAGGACGATAACCTTGGTTACGCTCTTTCCAACGAGGACAAAAAGGTACTTAAAACAATAGCGGCTCTTTCCGAGGACGCTACCGATTCCGAGCTTTTCACTGCTGTTTTCAACGGCAAACTGGTTAGAGAGAAGGGCAGTGACGGTTTAGGCAAGGCGGTAGGCAGTTATCTGATAAAGCAGGGAACCTTGAGCTTCTCGGACAGCGACTTTACTCTTGCGGACGGCATCGCGGCAAAACTTGAGGATAACGTATCCTTTGTGTTGGCTACTGCATATTACGATATAGTCAAACGCGGATTAACGATAGGCGTTGAACGCGGTCAAGGCAAGGTTTACGGTGACAGTGACCAGCCCCTCAGAACCTATATTGTATCAGGCGAATTGATCTTCGGCGACAGCTATAACTGCACGCCTACGAGAGCGGCAGGCGAAAACGCAGGCAGTTACGCAATAACGGTCGGCACCGTGGTTATTAAGGACAGTCAAGGTTATGACGTAACTTCCAACTACGACCTTACCGTCAGCAACGGCAACTACGCTATATCCAAAAAGGTGATTACCATAGCGATTAAGAGCCTTAATTGGAAGTATGACGGTTCGGATTTGGACGCTTTATCCGCAAGTCTGGTCAATAATCCTGACGTAATAACGGTTAAGGACGCTTCAGACCGCACGATTTATCTGTCTAATTACATTGTTGCCAATCAGGTCGGCTCCTCCACTGTCGGAACGTATTACGTCAAGAGCGGCAACACGTTTACGGCGGTTACGCTTCCCGGAGATTACGCTCCCAGAACTACGTATTATACCGTCAACAACGGCAACCATCTCGCAGGAAAACTAGGCTTGACCGACGTGACTTCCACTCTTACTGAGACGGAATCTGTTTACGTTCGCAAATATCGCATTACCCCCGGCTCGCTGAATATCCGCGACTCCGCTAATCTGGACGTGACCTCCAACTACGATATAACCTATACGTATGCGTCACAAGGACAGAGCTATTATTACATCAGCAAACAGGCGATAAGATTTAAGATAGCCGCAGATGCCGATTTGGAAGCCGTTTACGGCGAATCGCTAGCCGCGGTCAAGCTTGAGCTTGTAACCAATCTGGGCGAGTACCAGTGGAGCGGCAGTGCAGGCGTTTATTATACCGAGGGCACAGAAAAGATTTTTGTTCCCAACGGCACGATTCTCAACGTAGGCACCTACGGGCTGGCGGCGGACAATGCAGGTAATACCATCAAAATTCTAAATGATAAGAAGGATATAACCGAGTACTTTACTATCAACGTGGACGTATTGACCGCACAGGACAGCCAAACTGTCGAGCTGGTTTATACAGTTTCAAAGCGTGACGTTATCGTCACAATCTACGAGGAAGACATCAACCGCGTAGGCACAGACGTTACGCCAAGAGTACGTTATATGGCGGACGAAATATCCGAGCTGAGCGACGCTATCGTGGCTCTACTTAAGGGCACTTACGGCTTCGCCGCTAATACTGCGTTTATCGAGGGTTACAACACCGTAACTCCTCAGCTGCTAAGCACGTCTAACGACGAATCTAACTTTAACGTATCCTATCAATCGGGTATGATTAACGTGATTTATCCCGAAAATAAGCTGACCGTCACCAAGGACGAAAGCGGTGAGATTTACAGAGATTCCGACTTGGTTCTGGGCAGTTATCCGCTGTTTACCGTGGGCAAGACAGTAATCCCGATGCTGGCTGTGTTCAACGTAAAGTCGGTTTATGAGATTAACTCCGATGCTGACGGCGTACAGCCCTCCAGACCTATATCCGTAACGATTACCGCCCCCGAAGAGCTTAACGGCAAGAGCGTTTACATCTTGGCTTTCTACGGCGACGGAAGTATGGCGTCTGTTAAGAAGGCTACCGTCAAGGATAACAAGCTGACCTTCGAGGACAGCCGTTTCAAATACATATCCTTAGTAACCTTGGAGATTTGGCCGTTCTGCGTAGTGGCTTTGGTTATCGTTATGGTTATCGCGCTGATAATAGTGCTGTGCGTAAGAAGCGCAAAACGCCGCAAGAAACTGCAAGAGATTAAACAGCTTACGGGCGGCATAGATATTGACGACAAGGCACCCACTGACGGCGCGGCAGGAGAAACTTCCGAGGACGCTAACGGAACCGATGAGGAGATTCAAGAAGTGACCGAGGACGCGCAAGGCAACGGCTCGGAAGAGGGCGGCAGTGCCGATAGCGCAGAGTTGACCGAGACAGCACAGGAAGACAATACCATCGGTATAACCGCAGGGGGCGCGTCGGAGAGCGATGATATTATTATAACGAAGAGCAGCAGAAGCTTTGGCGAAGAGGGCGGCGCAAGCACCGCAACCGCGAAAGCAACCGAATCACAGGAAAGCAGTGACGATGACGAAATCATCATCCGCAAGACCTCGCGCAGCTTTGACGACGATAGAAACGACGGCGAAGGCGGCGGCAACGATATGATGTAATACTGGAGGTAACTATGAATACTTTGGACGTATCTGCAAAAATTAAGGATTTAAGAGAGTTTTGTGATTTTTCAATGGAGGAAATGTCGAGCAAGGTCGGCATTCCCGAGGCTGAATACGCAGAATATGAAAGCGGCAAAAAGGATATTCCTATCGGCACTTTTTATAACATAGCCGCCGCGTTGGATATGGATCCTACTATGCTGTTGACAGGCTCATTCAGTACCAAATCTGATTGTGACGTAGTTTACGACGGCAACGGCACCAGAGTCGAACGCTATTCCGGTTACAGCTTCGTATCCCTTGCCAACAAGTTTATCGGGCGCAAAATGGAGCCTATGCTGGTTGAACTTGAGCCTGACATCGAGCCTGATTCCGTAACTCACAGCGGACAGGAGTTCAACTACGTTTTGGAAGGCAGTTTAAGAGTGATTTTGGGTGCTAAGGAATATTACCTCAAGGCAGGCGACAGTATTTATTTTAACCCTCGTATTCCCCACGCTCAAATAGCTATGGGCGGCAAGGCAAAATTCCTTACCGTGATACTTGAGGCTTAATCGTTATCGTTTAAGGTAAAGACTGTACCGCAAGTATTTAACTAAACTACCAACAAATATAGGACGGCAGTTACGTAATATACTCCGATTGTTATTCGCTTTCTTGTTTAACAATTATGGCTTTGTATCGTAACGCCGTCCTTTTTTCTATTCCGCGTTACCATAGCGTTTCCCGTGCGGTACAATCCTGTCATTCCGAACGCACGTTTATACGGTAGTCACGTGCCGAAATAAAGGGAGCAGTTTTCCCAAATACGGAAGTTAGTCCTGTCATTCTGAACGCACGTTTACGCGCCGTGAAGAATCTCGCGTTTACGCGGCATTATCGAACTTACTTAACTACTTAATAGTCTTTACTGTATTCTTGTTACACTTAATTTTTTCCCATAAGGGGTTTGTTATTCTGTTTTGAATATTGCTCACTACATACATAAAAAGCGCGGAATTATCCGCGCTTTTTTGTATTGTTGCCGCATTATGTATTAAAAACGCAACAGCTATGTTTTCTCACCGCTTAATAACTGCGGCAAGATAGAATTAAATGCTTGTATATCAATAGCAGGTATTCGTAATCATACAGCCGAAGAACTGCGCCGCCTGCACCAAGCTTTCGGGAGTGCAACGCTCGTTGATGGCGTGGACTCTTTCTCTGTCGTCCTCGGAGTAGCAGAACGGAGTAAAGCGGAATACGTTATCGCAAACAGGGTAGTAATACTTAGCGTCCGTACCTGCTGTGAACATAAAGGGCGCGACTATCATACCGTCGTAAGCCTGCTTTATTGCCTTTTCCAACTCCGCAAAAGGAACGGATTGACTGCTGCAATAAGGCGACGCTTCCGAACCGGAGCTGACCGAAACGGTGACGTGCTTTCCAGCGTGTTTTTGGAGATATTTCTGCACCTGTTCAACGGTTTGACCTGTAATAAGTCTGACGTTTACATTAGCGGTAGAACTGCCGGGGATTACGTTGGGAGCGTCACTGCCCTTAAGCATAGTAGGCGCAAAGGAAGTTCTAACCACGGAGTTCGTAATGGTGGATACGTTGGCAAGCGCGAACTTGATAGCAGGTCCCAAAATCCGTCTGTTGGCAAACGCGAGTCTAAAGCCGTAGCCCATATAAGGAGCAAGACTGTCAACCATTTCCACCGTAGCAGGCGTCCACTTGGAGGGCATAGGGTGCTTAACGATAGATGTAATAGCCTTGGAAAGCTCGATAACAGAGTTGGTGCGGTCGGGCATAGAGGAGTGACCGCCGGGTACCGTAGCGGTGAGCTCGTAGTCAGCCTGACCTTTTTCGCAGGTACCGATTAAAGCGATTTTGTTATTAACGCCAAGCAGTTTGCCGTCCAAAATCAAGCCGCCCTCGTCCACCAAAAAGTCAAGTTTAACGCCCTTTTCCTTCAAAAATTCCACTATCTTAGGTGCGCCGTCTTCGGTGACGTATTCCTCGTCGTGTCCGAAGCAAAGGTAAATCGTGCGCTTAGGCGTGCCCTTGCTCTTAAGCAGGGTTTCCGTTGCGTCCATCAGCGCAATAAACTGACTCTTCATATCCATCGCGCCTCTGCCGTAAATATATCCGTCTTCCATAAGCTCTCCTGAGAAAGGATCGGTTATCCAGCCTTCCTTGGGGGCAGGCACAACGTCTAAGTGCGCCAAAAATCCGGCAGGCTTTAGGCTAGGATCGGAACCTGCAACCTCGTAAATAAGGCTATACTTATTGATAACGTATTTTGTAGCTGTGGCGGCAATGGTGGGGTAGGTTGCGTCGATATAGGCGTGATATTTCAAGAATTCTGCGCCGTCGTCCGTATCGGGGTGCTGAAGGGAAACGGTCTTGCATCTTACCGCACCCTGTAGGTGTCTGCCGATCTCGTCCTTATCCACGTCGATGAGAGGCACTTTTTCCACCGTTTTGGTCTTCGGCTTGACAAAAAGCGTCTTGATAAGCATATACGGTAGGGTAATTATTATGAAAATAACGTAAAAAACAGTAAAAATTAGGTTGAGTATGATCATTACTCGTCTCCTTATTGTAGATTATAGAATTATTATATATTATATTTCGGTGTTTTTCAATATCGTATTGCAAAAAAAAACGGAATGTAGTAAAATAGAAAAGTCAAAAAATCATTTTTTCAGAGGTTGTATGAAATTGAAACGCTTTTTTATCGTAATATCTGTCATTCTGACTCTCATTTTGTGCCTGTCCGCAGTAACGGCTTGTGACAACGGCAATGATCCCGTTCCCGATAAGGGCGAACGAGTGGTCAAGGTCACCGCCGCCGAGCTTAAGGAAAAGGCGTATTTTGATTTGGATAAACACCCCGACCTTGCCGACAACGGCTTATTCTGGGTTGGCTACGACGAGGCACAAGGCGGTTTGTTCCACGTGCTTTCCGACAACGTAGAAGAGGTGAAAAGCTACGGCACCAAGCTCTTTGATCCCAACAAGCCCACTATCGTCAATATCCACGGTATCCAGATGGATTCCTATTTTTACGATTTGGAGCAGTATCAGGAGTCCTTGTACGGTATTTACAACGCCAACAGCACGATGCTGAAACCGACCGTTTACAATTACGACACGCCTAACGTCAACCTGCTCAAGCTATGGTTGGATAACGGTTTCAACGTCTTGACCTTCGACTACTACCGTTTGTCCGATGAGCCTACCGCAGATACTGTTCCCGCAGGCGAGGAGAACGGCGCGTACAGCGTAACCTGCAACAAGACCATTGAGGCACGTTGCTGGTCCACCGAGGGACCTCAAAAAATGAGATACCGCAAGCGTGACGGCAGTTGGAGCTGTGCTTATAACGCAGACGGCGAAATCGTTTGCTATGATTGCCGCTATAAGGGCGATTCCGCAGTAGGCACCTCTCCCGAGGATTATACAGGCGATTACGAGGAGTTACCTTATTGTATCGCGGAGTATTTTGCAGGCTATTGGCTCCGCGCGTTGGATTATTATGATATTACGGCTAAGGAAGTCCGTTGGGCTTGCCATTCTATGGGCGGCTCCGTTACCACTTCTACGGCGTTCCTGCTTAGCCAGTTGGTTAAAGAGGGCGACGTGGCGGCTACTGTTCTTCCTCAGAGATTGAGCTTTGAAGATCCCTATTTCGGCGTAGGTTACTCCGGTGTGGATTTGGTTGACAAAATGGAAGCCAACAGTCAGCTCCCCATTATCTGGACAGGCGAGCTTCCCGAGGGCGACACCACCGCTTACCAAAACTACGTGGCTATTCAACAGCTTGTTGAGGATTATGACGTAGCGATAGAGATGTTTTACGCGGAAACAGCGGTATCCCAGATTTCCACCAACCGCATTTTGGCTTTGATTAACCAGTACGTTGTTATGACCTATTACAATAACACCGCAGTATCGATGACGGCCCACCATAACGGCGTAAGAGAGTGCTATTTAGGCTCTATAATCGATCAGCCTATATTAATTGAGGGCAGTGAAACGCAAAAGGCTATTTTCGCAACCACCTCTATCGAAACGATAAAAGCGGAACGCGGCAATATGTATATACAGACCGATGATAACGGCACCGGCCGCGCCAACGACGACACCTACGTTAGAGGTTGCACCTTAGCGGTTATCTCGAACGACGGCAAGCTGGGTAAAGTAGCGGTTAATCAGCAGTTCGTGGCTGTTCCCACAGGCACGGCGGTAAAGGTAGAAGCTACCAAGAATTATGCCTTTGTGGAGTTTGACGGTTGGTATAACCTAAAGGGCGAAAAAGTTAGCAGCGAGCTGATATACGAGTTCACCACAGGCACCGAGCCGCAGGTATTGGAAGCAAGATTCAACTAATTGCCTCGACAATAGGTGCTTGCACCGTTGCGAAAGGTGGACGTCAATATAGCACTGCTCCCAGAATTAAATATCAAAAGCGGTACAATATCACACTATCGTAAACGCAAGGCTAGAACGCACCGTAAATACTTTGACCTAAAGAGATAGCTATAACCCAATCTCCTTAAGACAATGTCAAAAACGCACTGACATAAACGCACTGTCAAACGTACAAACGTATTGCCAAACATCTGCCAAACGCACTGACAAACGTACTGCTAAACGCACTGCCAAACGTACTGACATAAACGCACTGCCAAACGTACTGACATAAACGCACTGCCATTAAGACAATGTCATTCTGAGGAGCAACCCTGTTGCGACGAAGAATCTCGCATTTATGCGGTAACAAAGAATCTCGCATTTATGCGGTAACAAAGAATCTCGCATTTATGCGGTAACAAAGAATCTCGCATTTATGCGGTAATAAACAATCTCGCATCTATGCGGTAACGAACAATCTCGCATTTATGCGATAATAATCAATCTCGCATCTATGCGTAACGAACAATCTCGCATTTATGCGGTAACAAACAATCCTAAAATTCAATTTTCCGCGAAGCGGACGAAAAAAGCGCGTTATCAACGCGCTTTTCTTTTTGTATAAGTTTGTAATTAAAAGCAGAGCTAATAGCCTATTTTCGACTTTTAGCCGTGCCGATTACCGTTTTTCAGCCCTCGATACGAATATCGGACACCACTTTCGCGCCCTCTTTTGCGTTAATCGCGCTCAAAACAGTCTTAATTGAATTCTCGTCCGTGACGGCGGTAACGAAAATCAGGAAGGAACCGTTATCGTTGCAGTTTGCCGACATAGCGGTAAGGGAAATCCCTGCGTCCGCGAAAATCTGTGCGATTGCCGCTTGGACGGATGCGGCAGCTTCCACTCTTACGAAGTGAGCCGCGTTAAAGTTGGAGTTGAACTCCTCGTCCACGAAGGAGCTGACCTTTGCGTAAGGGTAGCGGAGATGTTTTTCTCTAGTCGCCGCGAAAACTATATCGCTGACAATAGCACTGCCTGTAGGCAGGTCGCCTGCGCCTCTGCCGTAGAACATAAGGTCGCCTACGTTGTTGCCAACCACGTAAAGCGCGTTAAAACTGCCTTTCACGTTGGCGAGGGGGTGTGAGTCGGAGATAAAAGCAGGGTAAACGTGCGCTTCCACAACGCCGTTTTGATTGGTACTACCTGCGATTAACTTGACTGTATAACCGAACTTTTTGCCGAAGTCGATATCGTCCTTGCTGATATTTGCGATACCCTCACGGTAAACCATATTGAGGGGAACCTTTTTGCCGTACGCAAGAGTGGATAGGATAGAGAGCTTATAACTGCTGTCAAAGCCGTCAACGTCTGCACTGGGGTTAAGCTCCGCATAGCCTAAACGCTGTGCTTCCTTAAGTGTGCTTGCATATTCCGCGCCCTCGTCGCTCATCTTGGACAGTATGTAGTTGGTAGTGCCGTTGACGATACCCTTAAGAGCAAGTACGGTGTTACCCTGCATACTTTCCTGCAACGCTCTGATAACGGGAACGCCGCCCACACAGCTTGCCTCAAAGTACAAGCCTGCGCCGCTAAGCTCGCCGGCTTCTTCCAGCTCGCTCCAACTCTTGGAAAACATTTCCTTATTGGCTGTGACAATGCTTTTTCCTGCTTGCAGAGCCTTCAACAGGAAGGTTTTGGCAGGTTCAACGCCGCCGAAAAACTCAGCGACAACGCTGATACGGCTGTCGTTAATTACGTTGTTGATATCGCAACTGACGATAGAGGGATCGATACCCAACGCCACGGCTTTGGAAACGTCTTTTTCCAAAACGTGCATAACCTCAAGATCCACGCCGTAACGCTCTTTGATTGTATCGTGCTGTGCTTGCAATATTTTATAGGTGCCGCTTCCCACGACGCCTAAGCCTAGCAATGCAACTCCGACTTTTTTCATATAGTACCTCCGGTATTTAGTTTATACAGCAGTTCCAAGCCCTTAAGAGTCAAGGCCCTGTCGTAAATATCCACAAAATTACTTTCATCTATCATCAGCTCGGTCAAACCGCCGGTTGCGATAACCTTGATGTTATCGTCTTTCAGCTCGTTTTTAAGCCCGATGATTATGTTTTTCACCAGCCCTCTGAAGCCGTGAACAACGCCAGCCTGAATATTGCTTATCGTACTGTCGCAAATAAGCGTTTCGGGAGTTTTAAGTTCCACGAGAGGAAGCTGTGATGCGGCGTTGGCAAGGGCGTCCGCGCTGGTTTTGATGCCGGGAGCAATAGCTCCGCCCAAAAACACGCCGTTCTTATCGATAACGCCGAAAGTGCTTGCCGTGCCTAAATCCACCACTATGCAGGGACCGCCGTAAATATAGTACGCGGCAACCGCGTTGGCGATACGGTCGGCACCCAACGCCTTGGGATTGGAATACTTGAGGGTAATGCCTGTGTTAAGCTCCGAGGAAACCATAATCGGTTCACGGTTCATATAATACTGGCAGGCGTGGAAAATCGTATAGTTGAGAGAGGGGACGACCGAGGACATAATAATGCCGTCAATATCGCCGAAGGAAAAGCCCTTAGACTTAAAAAGGTCGCCGAAAATCATTCCGAATTCGTCGGCGGTACGGTAGCTTTTCACCGCAACTCTCCAGCTGGCTATTATGTTGTCGTTGTTGCAAATAGCCATTTTTATGTTGGTGTTACCAACGTCCATAACCAAAATCATTATTAATCCTCCGAGTTGATTCCGAGCATACGGAAAAGCTTAGCTTTCTGTCCGAAAAACTTCGCGCCGCCGATGGCAACGCTGTTGGGATCGGGCAGTACGGTGACGGGGAGATTGAGTTTTTTGTGTAAGAAATCGCCTAAGCCGTGAGTTGCGGCAATTCCGCCCGCAACGGTTACGCCGCCGTTTGCGGCATTGACTCCCGGCGGTACCAGCGACATAACGCTTTTGATAACCTCTACCAGCTTGTTAAAAACGGGCGTGACGGCGATACGAATATCCTCCGAGGTAACGTCGATACGCTTTTTTGAATCGTCAACGGAGCTTTTCCCCACGGTTTCCAGCGTGTTCTGCTGTCTGTCCGCAAGACTGCCAAGCTCACGGCGGAGATATTCGGCTTTCTCGTAGGTAATGGCGGTTCGGTAGGTAGCTTCCACGTATTTCACCACCGCCTCGTCCAGCTTGGTGCCGCAAATATCCACGGTACAGCCCGTAATAATCCCGTCCGCGCCCACAACCGCCAGCTCCGTTAGGTGCGAGCCGATAACGGCAACGGTATTGACGGGAGCTTCCAAAAGGTTAGCAACGGCAATAGGGGATTCAACAAGAGTAACGTCCTTGATTCCAAGTTCGGAAAAAATCTTCTCGTAGTTTTTTCTGTCCAGAATGGACAAACCGCAGGATACGGTGGCGATAATATTAAAAGACGGTCTAATCAAACGACCTGACGCAACAGTTTCCAAAAAGCCTTTTACCATCAGCACTGCGGCTTCGGGATTGACTGCGACGGCGGCGGAAAAGGGATAGATTATCAGCACGTCCTTGGGGATCTCAAGAGATGCGGCGAGCCTTGCGGCGTCCTTGCCGACAGAAACGGTTTTCAGCTTGTTGCGTACCTTGCGAACGGCGATAAGAGAGGGCTCCTTAAGTACGATACCCTTGTTCTTTTCGTAAATCGTGGTATAGCTGCTGCCAATATCCACTATCAAATCCAATTTTAGCATATAATCACTCTCCGCACAGAGCAGTCAGCTCTGCCTTTAGTTTTTCGAGGGGCAAGCCCATAATGTTGGAATAACTTCCGCTGTAGTTCTTGACAGCCACGCCGTCCTGAATCCCGTATGCGCCTGCCTTATCGTAGGGCGCGAACTCGTCTATATAACGGTAAATATCCTCGTCGGACAGGTTTTTGAACGTGACCGCCGACTTGTCGTAGAACACACGGCGAAACTCCGCGCTCCTAAGGCAAACACCGCTGTAAACGTAATGAGTTTTGCCTGATAAATCCTTGAGCATACGGAAAGCGTCTTCGCGGTCTTTCGGCTTGCCGTAGTAAACGCCGCGCCTAAAAACAAGGGTATCGCAGGTTATAATCAACTGGTTGTCAGTCGGTGTAAGAACGGATTTTTTGACGGCAATATCCATAACGCGTGCAGAGGGCTTAACGAGGGCGCAGGCTTCGTCTGCGTTCTGATTTTTGACCTCAAAGCCGTCCAATAATTCGCCCAGCAACTCAAAACGCCGCGGTGACGCGCTAAGCAGTACAACTTTCCATTTATGATTTATCATACAGGAATTATATACTAACATTCTTTATTTGTAAAGTGTTTTGCAAAACACTTGCTAAAGGACGGCTCTTGTGTTATGATATTTTCATAATTTTTTACGGAGTTTTTATATGGCAGAGAATGTTTTTGACACACTTAAGGCAAGAGGTTTTATTAAGCAGACGGTTTTCGAGGAAGACTTATACAAGATGTTAGGCTCGGAAAGCGTCAGTTTTTATATAGGCTTTGATCCCACTGCGGACAGCCTTCACGTAGGACATTATTTGGCTATGATGGCTATGGCTCATATGCAGAAGGCAGGTCATCGCCCTATCGTTTTGGTGGGCGGCGGCACGGCTATGGTGGGCGATCCCTCAGGCCGCAGTGATATGCGTTCTATGATGACTAAGGAAACAATTAATCACAACTGTGAGTGTTTCAAGAAGCAGATGACCAAGTTCTTCTCCTTTGAGGGCGATAACGCGGCTGTTATGGTCAACAACGCCGACTGGCTTCTCAACCTTAACTATATCGACTTTTTAAGGGATATAGGCGTGCATTTCTCCGTCAATCGTATGCTTAGCGCAGAGTGCTTCAAACAGCGTTTGGAGAAGGGCTTATCCTTCCTTGAGTTTAACTATATGCTGATGCAGGGTTACGATTTTCTGGTGCTTAATCAGAAGTACGGCTGCAAGCTCCAGTGCGGCGGTGACGACCAGTGGAGCAATATGTTGGGCGGAGCTAACCTGATAAGGGTTAAGTGCGGCACTCCTGCGTACGCTATGACCTTCCAGCTTCTAACCACCTCGGACGGACGTAAGATGGGCAAAACCCAGTCCGGTGCGGTTTGGCTTGACCGTGAGAAAACCTCTCCCTACGATTTTTATCAGTATTGGCGCAACATCGACGACGCCGACGTGGAAAAATGTCTTAAGCTCCTGACCTTTATGCCGTTAGACGAGATAGCGGAGCTGGTTGCATACAAGGACGAGCGTATCAACGCCGCCAAGGAAAGACTTGCCTTTGAGGTTACGAAGATTGTACACAGCGAGGAAGACGCAATCGACGCACGCAACAAGGCGAAAGCCGCTTTTTCGGGCGATGCGGACAATATGCCCTCAGCCACGATAGCGCAGGGTACCGTTAAGGTTGCCGATATTCTGGTAGCGGCAGGACTTGCTCCCAGTAAGGGCGAGGCTAAGCGTTTGATAATAGGCGGCGGCATAGCCGTTGACGATGTTAAGATTACCGCCTTCGACGCCGAGGTTGACGCGGAAAAATTAGCTAACGGTTTTGTTCTCCACAAGGGCAAAAAGGTACACGTTAAGATTACGGTAGAATGATATCCTACCTGACTCCCGTAGCTGAATATCGGGCGGAAACCGTTATCAGGCACAGCAGGTTTATTGCTGTCACCGCACCGATTAACGATTACGAGAGCGGTTTGGCTTTCGTTGCCGCGCTCCGCAAGGAGTTCAGCGACGCAACTCACGTCTGCTACGCCTTTATTTCGGACGAGGCGGGCAACGAACAGAAGTTTTCGGACGACGGCGAGCCGGGAGGCACAGCCGGACAGCCCATATTGGAAACGCTGAAAAAGCGCGGTTTGAAGAAGACCGTTTTGGCGGTGGTGCGTTACTTCGGCGGTATCAAACTGGGTACCGGCGGCTTGACGGCGGCATACGGCGGAAGCGGCGGCACCGTATTAGACGGGGCGACTCTGGCGGATATGCGCTATTCGGTGATATTCAAGGCGAGCGTAGGATACGGCGCAGGGGGTAAGCTTCAATCGCTGATATCCGCTAATGCGGCGACTATAGACGTAAACTACGATAACGGGATTACCGTTACCGCGGCAGTTGAGGAAGAGTCGGCGGCGGAGCTGTTTGCGAAGCTGTTGGACGCTACCGCAGGTGCGGTGGTTACGGAGGTTGTGCGTAAGGAGTATTATCCGTATTCACGACGTTAAAGGGATTAACTTACGGCGCAACGATTATGTTTTTGCGCCGTTTTTTATAGGGAAAACAAAATGGGGCGTTATTGACAAGGAGCGGTATTATTGCCGCAAGAAGCGCGGTTTTTTCGCAAATGGAGGTTTTTTATGCTTAATTCTTTCAGAATAGGACACGCACAGGACGACGGTGTGGCAACGGGTGTTACGGTTATTTTGGCACCTAAGGGCGCGGTTGGCGGCGTAAGCGTCAGGGGTTGCGCTCCTGCAAGCCGCGAAACCGCTTTGCTTGATTCCACCTGCACTGTGGACAAAATCAACGCCGTGGTTTTATCGGGCGGCAGTGCGTACGGCTTAGGCGCGGCAGACGGCGTAATGACCTTTTTGAGAAAACGCAACTTCGGTTACAACGCAGGCGCGTACAAAATCCCCATAGTGTGCGGTGCGTCACTGTACGATTTGGAATACAAAACCTTTGGCTATCCCTCTGTTGATATGGGCGAAAGTGCCTGCGAAGCGGCGCACCCCATAATCGAGGAGAGCGGCAGTATAGGCGCAGGCTGCGGCGCAACGGTGGGTAAAATCAGCGGAATGTTAAGCGCGGCGAAAAGCGGTTTAGGCGTAGCTACCTTAACGATAGGCTCGGTGGAAATGTGCGCGGTGGTGGCAGTCAATGCCTTCGGTAACGTATATAAGGCGGACAGTAAGGTCTTCCTTAAGGGCGCAACTGTCAGCGGAAAGCCGATAGATATGGAGAACGCAGTAGGCTATGCCGTAGAGGGAATAGGCGGCGTATCAAATACCACTCTCGGCTGTATAATCACCAACGCCAAGCTGACGAAAGCCCAGTGCAACAGACTTGCGGACACGGTGCACGACGCTTATGCTCGGTGCATACGTCCTGTGCACTCCGTTTTGGACGGCGACACGGTTTTCGTAATGGCGTCGGGCGAGGTTGAGGCGAATATGCTGGCATTGCAGTCCTCGGCGGTTAAGCTGATGACCGAAGCGATAGAAAGCGGGGTTTCGGATTGATGGAAAAGGAGCGTGTAATTACTGCCGAAATGGTAAGAACGCTTTTCCCCAAAAGAAAGGCGGACACCAACAAGGGCAGTTACGGTACGGCGGTTATAATAGGCGGCAGTGCGCGTTACGTAGGCGCACCTTACTTAGCGAGCTTGGGCGCAGGTGCGTTAAGGGTAGGCACGGGGATAGTCCGCGTTGCAGTACCGACTGAGCTTTTGGCGGCGTTGCAGGCGAGAGTAACGGATTGTACGCTTTTCCCCTTGAACAGTAAGGACGGGGCAATAGATTTCCAAAAGGAAAATATAGAGCAGGCGTTAAGAGGTGCAACGGCGGTGCTTTGCGGTTGCGGCTTAACCACCGAAGGTAATACGCGCAGACTGATTGAGTATTTGGTTACGGAGCAGACCGCGCCCTTGATTCTTGACGCCGACGCACTTAATTTACTAAGCGGTGAAAAAGAGATTTTGTCGGATAAATCCGCGGAAATCCTTATTACCCCACATCTTGGGGAGATGAGCCGTTTATGCGGTGAAAGCGTCGAAACGATAAAGAAGAATAAGACGGCAATCGCCGTTCAATTCGCTAACCGTTACGGCGTTGCGGTACTGCTTAAGGATAGCGAAAGCGTAGTGACGGACGGCAGGAATATTTACCTCAACAGGAGGGGGACTCCTGCAATGGCTAAGGGCGGAAGCGGCGACCTTTTAGGCGGTGCGGCGGTAGGGCTTGCGGCAAGGGGCTTATCCTTAACGGAGTCGGGCTTCGGTGCGGCTTATCTGGCAGGCGCGGCGGCGGAACTTGCGGTAAAGGACGGCGACGAGTATTCCCTGTTAGTCAGCGAAACGGCAGTTTATCTAAAGCAAGCGGTCAGTGGGTTAATCAACGGTTAAATAAGTAAGTTAAGCCGTTAAGCGAATAGAGAATTTTGCTGAAGTACAGGCGGCGGCTTTAGGGCGGAAGGCTAGGGCTGGACTAATCGATTTTTTTGAACGACAATCATTTTTTATTTATAGTCTGTTGATTTTTCAAGGCTATTGACAACGGAGCACTATTATTATATAATTATTCTAATGTACCTTTGGAGGTCGTTATGCACGGAAAAGACGGACTGAATGTAGTATTTAACATATTGTCTTTCGTCATTTTAGGCGGAGCAATAGCTTTATTGGTTTTGGCGTTTACTAACAAAAACCAAGCCCAACTTAGCGTCAATTATTATACGTTAGGCTCTATCGGTTGTGCGGTTCTCTTCATAATAATGCGGATACTGCTCAACATAGCCCGTAACGTAAGGGTAATGACCGACAACACCTACGATTTGCTTTCCCTTTTGGAGCGTTACGTTAAGAATATCGCCGCCAACGGCGAGCCCAGCGGCAAAAAAGAGAAACGCACACAGGAAAAGCTGGAAAAAATGGTTAAAAAAGAACAGGAACGCAAGGCTACGCTTACAAGCAACGCCGTATCCCAACCTGCGCCTGCCCCCAAGCCGACTCCTGCGCCCATAGTGATAACAACTGCCTCCGTGCCTGCGCCTACGCCCTTATCCTACGAGGAAGCCAAGCCGCTGTTCAGAGGTAAGATTTTCTGTGCGAAGTGCGGTTCACCTATGCAGGTTTTCAATACCAGCAAGGGTATCCCCGTTGCCAAATGCCCCAAGAGCGATAACGGCGATTGCAGTAATCCGCTTATAAGAATTGACAAAATCGAAAAGGATTTCGTTATGTGGTACAAGGTAGCTTACGAAAAGGACGATTACAACGCGTTTACCACCAAGGCGTTTTTAGATTCCGTCAACCGCATTAAGGTGCTTAACGGCGAGGCGAATTTTGAATCCGTAGTGGCAGGCACTTATTCTCCTGCCAACAACGTCAAAAAGAGCGGTATCGACATTTAACCGCCCATCTGCCTTTCTCGGGTAGCTTCGGTGGAATTAAGGTTTTATATCCAACAGAGATAGACGTTTATTCGCAAGAAGTGCGTTTATTAACGTCTAAAATAACTTTTGTCGCTGTGGAGCAATGACGCTTATCCCTACAATTTATTAATATATTGCAACGAACAATGAGGTTTATTACCCAACGGGGATAGACTTTTATCCCTAATAGTTGAGCCTTATCGTTAGATAACGTGCGGTTTTAACTTGAGCGTTCAACGAGCTGACAGCTCTATGGACGGCTACGCATTAAGGAGCGGATTATGGATTACGCACAGGAGATTCAAAAAAGAGTACAATGGATAAAAGAGGTTTTAGCCGACGCCCACGCAAAGGGAATCGTTTACGGTAACAGCGGCGGTAAGGATTGCACGTTGGTTTCGGCGTTGTGCCGACTGGCGACGGAAAACGTGACGGGGATTATTATGCCCTGCGAAAGCAAGCAAAATTACGGCACCGACAAAAGCGATGCGGAAAAAGCAGGCGAGTGTTTTAACATTCCGCAGATAATCGTGGACTTAACCGAGGTTAAGAGGACGTTCAAGGGCTTGTTGCTTCCCGATTGCGGCGAGGCTACGCCTATGGCATACGCCAATATGAATCCAAGATTGAGAATGATAACCCTTTATACCTACGCGCAGGCTCACGGCTGTTTGGTGGCAGGTACAGGCAACAAATGCGAAAGCGTGATGGGCTATTTCACCAAGTGGGGAGACGGCGCATACGATTTTAACCCTATCGCCGACCTTAAAGTATCTGATGTTTACGGTATGCTTACCTATTTGGGAGCCCCTGCGCATATTATCGAAAAAGCCCCGTCGGCAGGACTTTACGAAGGGCAGACGGACGAGAAGGAAATGGGCTTTACCTATGCGGAAATCGAGAATTATATAGACGGCGACAAGGGTGAACGCTCTCAAAAAATAGCGGCGATAGAAGCACGCACGGCGCACAAAAGACGTATGCCGCTAACCTATAAGGGCTGATTAAAAGCTGACGCGCAATCACAGATTATTATATCTGACATATCAACGCAGAATTTACGAAAAAAGGTTGCAAATGTATGCAACCTTTTTTATATAGCATTTTTATATAGCATATCCATTTGGCATATCCGTTATTATTTCCGATTATCTATTCAGCGATTATAACGTACCATAATGGTTTAGGCGATTGTTACGTACTGTCTTTTTAACAATTCGCATCGGTTTTTTTGCGCGTATCACCGCACCGTTACGTTATCCGCAGAATGGAACAGAGGATAAAGGCGATTATAGTTTAATTATTTCCTTTTTACGTTGATGACATGAGTAATCAACTGCTTATCCTGCGCCAAAAGATAGGTGTGATAAGTACCGCCCATATTGTGATACTCAATATCGTCTTCAACGATTTCCAGCTCGCGTCCGTCCCAGAAGAAAAACATTTCATCACTGTTTTCCACCATAAAAAGACTGGCGTCGAAGTAGAAAAGATTTTCGCGCGGGGATATGGTTATCACCTGTTTTGCCATTGTGTATAGACGGTCAAACAGCTGTGTATTGCGGATACCGCGGCGGTATTCGACAAAATCCATAGGCAGAACGGCAACCAGTTGAAAGTCCAGTTTCACAGCTATATCCGCGCAAAACAGGTCGGAACCGTCAGCCATACAGCATATAAAGGTCAGCTCGTCATCGGTGTTCAAACTGGCTTTCAGTTCCTGCAATTGCTCTGTAAAAGCCTTTTTCTCCGCCTCGCCCAAAACGCAGTTCACGTGACCTGAAAAGCCTATTGTTCTGATTTCGCGCCAACCGCCGTATATGCGGTAAATCTTATAATTGGCGTTGACGAGGTTATTGAGCATCGCCGCGAACGCTTCCGAGTCCTTGTTCTTTTCGGCTAACGACAGGTCGTCAAAATCCACTAATGACGGGTGAATACCCTTGCTGTTATCGCGAGTCTCGCCGTACTTCCAGCCCATAGACAGCTTTTCGGCAATCCACCGCTTGTGCTCGCCGCGAGCGAGGTATTGCAGCTCGTCCACGCTGAAAATATAGTTGAGCTTAAAGGGGCGCGGAGTTTTGGAAATAATGCAACCGATAGCCGCCAGCTTATTGGCGTAGGATTTTGTTTGGAGAATATTGGAAAGCTTAAACTCAAGCGTAAGACAATTCCACGGCTTGGCGTTGTATATTTTGGCATAACTTTCGTGTACGTATTGGGCAAAGTCCAAAATGTCCGTATAAAAGGTACCCATATTGAGGTATTTTACGCTGTTCTTACCTCGTGAAGCGGTAACGGTCAGCGCACCGCCGAAGCACTTCGTCAGCTCTAAATAGCTCAAGTCCTTAAGTATCCCGTTGGACGCATACTCAAAATCAGCGGTGGAGGCGTTGTCGTACAAATAGTTAAGGCGCAAGCCTTCGTCGTTATCAACGTCGATAATACAGTCAAAGGGGTAATTAGTGGTTTTTTGATTATAGCCGTAGCACTCTCTGCCGGAGTTCTGCAAGGCGTCGCAAACCAAAAGCAAATACGTGTAAGGCGCAACGTCCGCAGACAGCTTGTTATCTGTGCCGAACAGTCCCTTATCCACAAGCTGTCTGGAAAGCTGATTATGGAAAAGGATAGCGCAAAGCGCGTTCCCGTACGCGGCGAAAATTGGGGCTGTCAGTTTGCCCTTTAATATCAAATCCGCAAGAAGCATAGTGCCGAAATATCCGTGGTCGCAGTGAGTGCCGAGCTTGGGAAGAGAACATACGAGGTCGTGCAGTTCCTGCGGCTTAAGACCGCTAATCGCGGTCAGTTCGTCCGTAAGCAAGCCGATTTTATCCGTACCGACAGGGTAGAAGACTTCCCCTGCGTAAAAATCAAAGCCCGTCTTTTCAAAGTCGGAAAGGTTTTTGTAGGTGACGGTCGGAAAGGTGGGCGAGCCGGAAAGAGCGTCAAATTCGGCAATGAGATTTTTGTTGTATTCTCTAATCTCGTTGTGCGCCAGCTCGTAAGGATAACCTATATCGTGAAAGAGTGCGCTTAACCCCCAAGTGAATAAAAACTCTTCGGCATTATTCCGAAAACCGCCGTGCGCCTTGGCGTCAAATGCGGCGCGCAGTTGGGGTTTCCCCGCGTAAAAAGCCAACCCTATTGCAAAGATGAGAGCGGAGTGAACGTAGTGGTCGCGGTGGCGCGCGCTGAGCTTGCCAGCCTGCTCCTCGTGACTGCACAGCAGTTCCAACACCTTGCGTACCTCGGCGTATCCCTCGCCGAAAACGTGAAACAGCTCGGCATAGCAAAAATAAACGTCAAATGCGTTGTCGGTTACAGGGTCGTTAAGCAAGCGCGAAACAGCCTGAAAAAAGCAAAGAAAATCCGTTCTGCGCTGTGCGTCTGGATTAGTTACCGATTCGTCCGCGTACATAGCGTGGTAACAGCCGAAACCTCCGTCGGGCAGAAGGAATTGTTCAAAAAATCTTTTACAAGCAGGGACTAATTCTCTCATTATCACATACCTCTGTACCATTATATATCGGGTAAGCATATTTGTCAAGAAAACTAAAACTTGCGCAAAAGCGTTTGACAGACCTTGACTTATATGGTATTATAAACGCTGAGCCGCTTGGACAGGGCACATAAGTAACTTTTAGTTCGCCCCGACAGCGAGACTGGAAAGAGGAGGTAGCACAATGTACGCAGTTATAGCCACTGGTGGAAAACAGTACACGGTTGAGAAAGAGCAGATTATCAACGTCGAGAAGATCGTTGCAGAAGCTGGCGAAACCGTTAAGTTTGACGTACTTCTCATCAATGATGAGGGTAAGGTTCTTGCAGGTAAGGAAGTTGACGGCGCTTATGCAGAGGCTGAGGTTCTCGGTCAAGGCAAAGACAAGAAGGTTGTCGTTTACAAGTACAAGTCCAAGAAGAACGAACGTCATCGTCAAGGACACAGACAGCCCTTTACCGCAGTTAAAATTACTTCTATCGTTAAGTAATGACCAAGGTAATATTAAGCAAGGCAGATAACAGGATAGTCAAAGTCAAGTGCAGTGGTCATACGGGTTACGCCGATTCCGGAGAGGATATCGTGTGTGCGGCGTTAAGCTCAATGGTTCAGACAGCGGCTTTGGGGATACTTCAGGTTTTACAGCTCGACGCGTTATATACCGTTGACGACCGAAAAGGACTCCTTGAACTCAAGCTCCCGACAGAGCTTACCGCTGAAGAGAGCCACGACGCGGCAATCGTACTCAATACGCTTGAAGCGGGATTACGCGACTTGTGGCAGGGTTATCCGCAATTTATCGAATTGGAGGTTAAGTGATTATGTTTATCAATATTCAGTTATTCGCTCACAAGAAAGGTGTTGGTAGCAGCCGTAACGGTAGAGACAGTAATTCCCAGAGATTGGGCGTTAAGAGAGCCGACGGACAATACGTTTTGGCGGGCAATATCCTTGTAAGACAAAGAGGCACTATGGTTCATCCCGGCAATAACGTCGGTATCGGATCCGATGACACTTTGTTTGCTTTAGTTGACGGTACCGTCCGCTTTGAGCGCAAGGGTAAGAAGGACAAACAAGTCAGCGTTTACGCGGACTAACTAAGTTGACAAAAGCACCTCTTACGGGGTGCTTTTTTGTTATCCTTTGCTAAGGATTTGGCACAACTTGTAGTTAATTTTGGGCAACTCGCGTTTTTTGAAATATTGTTAAACGCACCGCTTTTAGAATAACGTCGGGCGTAACCAACATCTTTTTAGATTAACGTCGGTCAAAACTGCGTTTATTTAGAAATAACATCGGTCGCAACCACAGTTTTATAATAACGTCGGTCGCAGTCCATAGCAATTACTAGGCATCGGATACAACCTACTTTAAGCGGTAGGACGATTAACGGAATCGGAGCTATTATGGAAAAAGCATTTCACGTCAATACCCCATTTTTCAATCCCAAGGACACCTTGGAGTGCGGACAGGTTTTTCGTTATCAGGTAGGTGCGGACGGGAGTTATACGGTAATTTCGGGTGATAAGCGTTGCGTCATAACCGAAAGCAGTTTCGGCGGCTACGATTTTTTTACGGATTTCGGAGACTACTTTTACGACTATTTCGACTTTAACCGCGATTACGAGGCTTTGACAAAAGCGTTACTTCCCTTACCCTTAATGCCAGACGCCGTGGAGGCAGGCAAGGGAATCCGAATCCTTAAGCAACAGCCTTTTGAAACCGTTATTTCCTTTATCGTTTCCGCTAACAACCATATTCCGAGAATCAAGGGGATAATCGAGCGGATTTGCAACGCTTTGGGCGAGGAGAAAGACGGATATTACGCATTTCCCACGGCAGAGGCTATGGCGAAAGCAGGCAGGGATTTTTACAAGAGCATAGGGGCAGGTTATCGCGACGCGTACCTTCAAACTACAGCCGAAATGCTGTATAAGGGCGAGGTTTCATTAGCCGAAGTGGCGGCTCTTCCTACCGAAAATGCAAAAAAAGAGCTTTGTCGGCTGATGGGCGTAGGCGGCAAGGTCGCAGACTGCATTTTGCAATACGGTTTTGGAAGAAGCGACGTATTCCCGACTGATACTTGGATAAAAAAGATGTATGCCGAGGCTTTCGGCGGCGAGCCGCTTTCGGGCGAAAAAATACGGGAAAAGCTAGTTGGCATATACGGAGAATATTCGGGATACGCACAGCAGTATCTGTTTTACCGTGAGCGCAATAAATAATATCGAAAGGTCTTCCTTATAAGCACTATCGCAGTAAATCCAATTGAAGAAGCAACCGCCTGAAAAGTATAGTCAAAATTATGGCTATCGCGATAACTACTTTCACATTGAAGCACAAACGATAAGTATAGTTATAGCTCCACAATAAGAGTTTCGCTGTGGGTATAATTACTTTGAGTATAATTGCGGTAAACACATTATATTAATAGCAAACAAAAAACTCGGCTGATATACAAATCGCCGAGTTTTTTATAAAAATTTTCGATAAAGTATTAGCCGAAAAAGCACTTTAATCCATTAAGCTAAAAACCTAATAATCCTGTAAAATAGGATAGTTTTAATCTGTAAGCTGCCAGTTGATAGGCTTTTCGCCCCTAGCGAGCAAAAACTCGTTGGCTTTTGAAAAGTGCCTGCACCCGAAAAAGCCGTAATACGCGGATAGGGGAGATGGGTGCGGTGCCTCCAGAACAAGATGACGGCTTTTGTCTATGAGTCCTGCTTTTTGTCTGGCGTTGCCGCCCCAAAGCAGAAAGACGATAGGCTCTTGTCTGGCGGAAAGGCTTTTTATGACGTTATCGGTAAAGGTTTCCCAGCCCTTTCCCTTGTGGCTGTTAGCCTGACCTGCGCGTACGGTGAGCGCGGTGTTCAAGAGAAAAACACCTTGCTCCGCCCATTCTGTAAGACAGCCGTGAGAAGGCTGTGTAATGCCGAGGTCGGTTTTCTGTTCCTTATATATATTGACAAGCGACGGCGGAACGTCCACGCCCTTTTTCACCGAAAAAGCCAAGCCGTGAGCCTGTCCCTCGTTGTGGTAGGGGTCTTGTCCTAAAATTACAACCTTGACCGAGCTGTAGGGAGTGTACTTGAAAGCGTTAAAAATATCGAACATATCAGGATAAATCTTATATGACGAGTATTCGTTTTTCAAAAAGTCCCGTAACTTTTTGTAGTAGTCCTTTTGAAATTCCGCATTAAGAATGTCAGCCCAATCGTTATCAATCTTGACCATAATTAATCCTTGTCACCGGTTATCAGTTCGGAGTTTTGAGGTTTCTTTCCGAGATATTGATATAAGCGGCACTCCAAGTCGCCGTTATACAGCTTGCGTGTGCGGTCGGCGTTTTTGCCGAAGTAGCGTTCAAATTCTCCGTAGGCGGTGATTAAAAACAGCGACCAGTCGGGAAGTGCTTTGAACACCTTGGAAAAATCCTTATAAAGAGCCTGCAATTCCTTCTCGCCCATTAGTCTTTCACCGTAAGGGGGATTAGTAACTACAACGCCGTAAGGACGGCTGTTTTTCACCTCGCGCATATCCATACATTGAAAGTGAATATAATCGGATACTCCTGCGTTTTTCGCGTGATGCTGTGCCAGCTTAACTGCGTCCTTGTCAATATCGAAACCGAAAATCTGCAATTCTCTGTCCTTCTTAACCAAGCTCTTGGCTTGAGCGCGTGCTTCCTCCTTCGCGCCTTGGTCGAAGTTCTCCCACCACTCGTAGGCAAAGGAGCGATTAAGTCCGGGAGCCCTGTCAAGACCGATTAACGCCGCTTCGATGGCAAGTGTGCCGCTTCCGCAGAACGGATCGATAAAGGGGCGGTTATAACGCCACACGGATAGCAAAACTATAGCCGCGGCAAGGGTTTCCTTCATAGGAGCGGCACCCACAAGGTCGCGGTAGCCCCTTTTGTGCAAGGCGGTTCCCGAGGTATCGAGGTAAAGCACGGCAATGTCGTTGATAATAGTAAACTCAACCTTGTATTCCGCGCCGTCTTCTTTTAATTCAAGGGTATGATAGGACTTTTTAAGATTGACTACAATAGCCTTTTTTATGATTGACTGACACGCGGAAACCCCGAACAATACGCTATTTACGCATTTTCCGTTGACAGGAAAACTTCCGTCTTGGGTGATAAAACTTTTCCAATTGAGTTGATTAACTCCGTCAAAAAGCTCGTCGAAGCTATGGCAGGGGAACCGCCCGACCTCAACGTACACTCTGTCCGCAGTCCGCAAAAAAATATTGCACCGTGCAACGTCTAAAGCCGTGCCCTCAAAGGAAAGTCTTCCGTTAATGGCAGGCGCGTTTTGAATACCGAGCTGAAAAAGCTCCCGTTTTGTAACCGCTTCGACGCCCGATGCGGCAGTAACCGAAATAAGATATTTTCTCATAAAAGAATTGTAGCATAACACAGAAAAAAATTCTAGGGTTTATGGGTTTTTTTACGAAAAAACAAGTATATTATGCTATAATAAAAAAAGCAACCTCATTCGGATTGCTTCGCAGTAACCTTTATCGGCAGTTTTGCCGATAATCGTAGCGTTTATGATTGCGTTCGTTGAAGTGCGGATAGGCTCCTCGTCGGTTAGCGGCTATTGTAAACTTACTTTCCGTTGCGATGTGGCAAGGACTGCGGTTTTCCGATAAAAAACGACCGCAACGTATTGCGGTCGCCGTTCTTGGAGCGGAAGACGGGAATCGGACCCGCGAAAACCAGCTTGGGAAGCTGGCGCTCTACCATTGAGCGACTTCCGCGAATATGCTTATTATATTGTTTTTTCGGGGCGTTGTCAAGGACAAAACCCCATAGAAAAAAATTACGTTGTAATATTAAGTCGAATACTGATTTCCCGTTAAAAGAGTTGCCTACGGGGAGTCTTGTTTCGGACGGGGAGGTCTAATGAAACGCTTATCTGCAATATTAATAACCCTGCTGCTTCTGTCGCTGACGCTGTGCGGCTTTACGGCTTGCGCGGACGAAAAACCAGAGCCTGACGCAATTCCGCAGCCGAAAGGGTATATCACCGCGGTCGGTAAGGATTTATATACCGCCGAGGGAGAGGACGGCGATTACATTTTGTTAAAGGGCGTCAACGCAGGCGGCTGGCTTTTGACCGAGGACTGGATGTGTCCGACCTCTCTCAATACCGATCTCAGCGGCGAGTGCGGTCAATACGAGCTGTACGACGCTTTAGCGGAAAAAATCGGTGAGGACAAGACGACGGAACTGTTTGATTTGTACCGTGCGAAGTGGTGGCAAACGTCGGATTTCGACAACGTGGCGGCTCTGGGATTTAACTGTATCCGACTGCCCGTGGGTTGGCGCGACCTGATAACCGAGGACGGCGAATTTATAGAAAAGGGTTTCGATATGGTGGACTGGTTCGTGGATAACTGTGTTCAACGCTCCCTTTACGTGATTTTGGATATGCACGGCGCGGTGGGAAGTCAGAACGGCAGACATCACAGCGGCGATACAAGAACAGGCGGTGATTTGTTCGGTAACGAGGCTAACGAGGCGTTGACCACTCGTCTTTGGACAGAGCTGGCAAGGCGTTACGCAGAGGAAAAGTGGGTTGCAGGTTACGACCTGCTTAACGAGCCCGAGGGCGTTCCCGGCGGCAAAACCAACGCGGATAAGTTCCGTTATTTTAACGATTTGTACAACGCTATACGCGCCGTTGATCCCAACCACCTTATTATAATCGAGGCGTGCTGGGATACCTACGAGCTTCCGCGCCCCTCGGATTACGGTTGGGAAAACATAGCCTACGAGTATCATTATTATTGTTGGGATAACGGTAACGATTTCGAGACGGAAAAGAGCTTTTTGGCACAGAAGGTCGCCAACGAAAAACTGTACAATCACGGCGTACCCCTTTTGGTAGGCGAATTTACCTTTTTCGACAATTTGGACACTTGGGCATACGGTCTTGAGCTGTTTGAACAGCAGGGCTGGAACTGGACGGTTTGGACGTACAAGGTCTGCGGCGAAAGCTCAGGTTGGGGGCTTTACGTGGGCTTACCGCGGAATTCGGAAAACGTGGTAACTCCTGCGGACGATTACGCATCGGCTAAGGCAAAGTGGGAACGCACGGCGACGGCGGACAGCTTTACACCTAACGAGGGGCTGATTAACGTGATTAAGCGGTTTACCGCCACTGACGGGGAAAACTGACCGTAATTAGCTCCATAATAACCCCCTTAATTGCATAATTAAGAAGGATAAATAAAAGTCCACCTCAAAAAAGGTGGATTTTTTATTGACGTAGTGGTAAAATAGCTTATAAATATTAAAAGGTGAAATATGGATTACGCAGCAATACTGTCAAAAGAGTTTAATCTCCAATACCCCCATTGTGTCAATATCCTATCGTTGATTAACGACGGTAACACGATACCTTTTATCGCCCGTTACCGCAAGGAGATGACAGGCTCCTGTGACGATCAGGTATTAAGAGAACTTGCGGACAGGCACGAGTATCTGGTTAATCTGGACAACCGCAAGGCGGAAATCGAAAAGTCGATTACCGAGCAGGGCAAGTGGAACGACGAGCTTAAGGCGGCGCTTGACAAGGCGGTAACTCTTGCGGAGGCGGAGGATATTTACCGTCCGTTCAAGCAGAAAAAGAAGACTCGCGCAGGCATAGCCATAGAGAAGGGCTTAGAGCCTTTAGCCGATTTTATTTTGAACGAAACTTCCTCCGACGTTAAAGCGGAAGCGGCTCAGTACGTTGACGAGGGCAAGGGCGTAGCCACTGCCGAGGACGCGGTACAGGGAGCGTCCGACATAATAGCGGAGCGGATTTCCGACAACGCGGAGCTTCGCAAGGATTTAAGAGAGTATTTTTCCGAAAAGGGCGAGCTTGTAACCAAGCTGGTTACTGAGGGCAAGGCAGGCGTTTACGAGATGTACGCCGATTATAAGGAAAGCGTTTCGACCATACCTGCACACCGCATACTGGCGATTAATCGCGGAGAAAAAGAGAATTTTCTCAAGGTTTCGCTGTTAGTTTCGGCGGAAGTTGCCGTTCCGAAACTGCAAAGGCGTTACGTTCATTCCGCAGGGCAGTCGTCCGAGCTAATAAAGTCAGCCGCCGAAGACGGCTACAAGCGTTTGATTTTCCCCTCGCTGGAAAGGGAAATCCGCGCTATGCTTACCGAACGCGCGGAGGAACAGTCCATACATATGTTCGAGGTCAATCTGAAACCTCTTCTGTTACAGCCGCCGCTTAAGGGCAAGGTCGTACTGGCGTTGGATCCTGCGTACCGCACGGGCTGTAAGGTTGCAGTGCTTAACCCAAGAGGTGACGTGCTGGCAACCGGCGTGGTTTATCCCACTCCTCCCCAGAGCTTAATCGAGGATGCGGAAACAAGACTTCTCAAGGCGATAGACAAGTACAAGGTGGACGTTATCAGTATCGGTAACGGCACCGCATCTAAGGAAACGGAGATTTTTGTCGCAGGACTTATCAAAAAGGCAAAGCGCGAGGTATCCTACACCATAGTCAACGAGGCAGGCGCGTCGGTGTATTCCGCCAGCAAATTAGGCGCGGAGGAGTTCCCCAAGTTCGACGTTACACAGCGCAGTGCGGTGTCCATAGGCAGACGTCTTCAGGATCCGCTTGCGGAGCTGATAAAGATAGACGTCAAGAGCATAGGCGTAGGTCAGTATCAGCACGATATGCCGCAAAAACGTCTTACGGACGTATTGGAGGGCGTGGTCGAGGACTGTGTTAATAAGGTAGGCGTAGATCTTAATACCGCCAGTTACAGCCTTTTGACTTACGTTGCGGGGCTTAACAAGACCATAGCGAAAAACATAGTCGATTACCGCGCGGAAAAGCCCTTCAAGAGCCGCAGTCAGTTACTGGACGTACCTAAGCTTGGCGCAAAGGCATACGAGCAGTGCGCAGGCTTCCTGCGTATCCGCGACGGCGCGGACGTACTGGATAATACAGGCGTTCACCCCGAGTCCTACACCGCGGCAACGGCGTTGCTTAAGGAGTTCGGTTTCTCCAAGGAGGACGTGGCGGCTAACAAGCTTAACGACCTTAAGGACAAGGTTTCCAAGGTTGGAATTAACAAGCTTGCCGACAAATACGGCATTGGCGTGCCCACCTTGCAGGATATAATTACCGAGCTGATGAAGCCGGGGCGCGACGTGCGCGATACGTTGCCGATGCCTGTTTTAAGACAGGATTTGATGGATATATCCTCCTTGAAACCGGGTATGGAGCTGACGGGTACGGTGCGTAACGTAATAGATTTCGGCGTATTTGTGGATATAGGCGTTCATCAGGACGGACTGGTTCACATTTCCCAAATCACAGACCGATATATCAAGCACCCCTCCGAGGTATTGAAGGTAGGAGATATAGTTACCGTATGGGTAATATCCGTGGACGTAGAGAAGAAGAAAATATCCCTTACGATGCTTGGAGAGGACGGAGCCAAGAGGACGGAACAGCGTAAAGCGCAAGGCGGCAATAACAGACCGCGCCGCGAAACGCCTAAACCTGCCGCTCCTGCGAAACCTGAAAAAGAAGACACCTTAGACGAGGCTTTAAGCAAGCTTATGGCTAGATACGGAAATAAAAAATAATTAAAAAAGGAGATAAAGCTATGGCAAAACTCACTATCAAAGAAGAGAACTGCAAGGGCTGCGGATTGTGTGTACACGCTTGTCCCAAGAACGTGTTGGCACTGAAAGAAGACGTAACCAATGCCAAGGGATATTTTCCCGTTTATCAACAAGCCCCGCAAGACTGCGTAGGCTGTGCAGCGTGCGCGATTATGTGCCCTGATTGTGTTATTGAGGTGGAAAGATGAGCGATAGAGTTTTTATGAAAGGCAACGAGGCAGTAGCCGAAGCCGCAGTTAGAGGCGGTTGCAGATTTTTTGCAGGTTACCCAATCACTCCGCAAAACGAAATCCCCGAGTATCTGTCCTTCAGACTTCCCCAGGTGGGCGGTGTGTTCGTACAGGCAGAAAGCGAAGTTTCGGCTATCAATATGATATACGGAGCGGCAGGCGCAGGCAACCGCGCGATGACCAGTTCCAGCAGCCCGGGCATCAGCTTAAAGCAGGAGGGTATATCCTACATAGCAGGAGCTGAATTACCCTGCGTTATCGTCAATATGGTTAGAAGCGGCCCCGGTCTGGGCGGCATTCAGCCTGCACAGGGCGACTATTTTCAGGCAGTAAAGGGCGGCGGACACGGCGACTACCGTATGTTGGTTTACGGTCCCTCCACCTTACAGGAAACCGTTGATTTGGTTTACGGCGCGTTTGACAAGGCTGACAAATACCGTTTACCCGTTATGATTTTAGGCGACGGAATGTTAGGTCAAATTATGGAACCTGTCAAGCTCCCCGAGATGAAGGACGTTACCGCGCTCCCCAAGAAGGAGTGGGCAACCACAGGCGAGCATATCGGCAAGGACAGAAAGATTGTCAACTCCTTGTATATCGAGCCTGATGTATTGGAAGCTAAGAACCGTCAGTTATACGACGTTTATCAGAAGATGAGCGCGGCTGAGGTTGCGTCGGAGTCTTACCTGACCGACGACGCAGAAGTCGTTATCACCGCATACGGAACAGTTGCGCGTATCGCCAAGAGCAGTGTGCAGATGTTAAGAGCGCAGGGAATTAAGGCAGGACTTATCCGTCCTATCACCCTTTATCCGTTCCCTTCCGAGGCGTATGCCAAGGTGGCGGCGCAGAGCTGTGTTAAGAGATTTTTGGACACCGAGCTGTCTATGGGCGGACAGATGATTGAGGACGTGAGGCTTGCCGTCAACGGCTTAAAGCCCGTAACCTTTTTCGGACGCTCCGGCGGCAACGTGATGACGGCAGAGGATATTGTCAACGCCGTTAAGGAGGGTATGTAATTATGGCAAAAGTTTTTGAAAAGACCAAAATGTTAACAGATGTTCCCTTCCATTATTGTCCCGGCTGTACCCACGGTATCGCCCACAGACTGGTGGCTGAGGTTTTGGAAGAAATCGGAGCCGAAGGACACGTAGTAGGCGTTGCTCCCGTAGGCTGTGCGGTTTTCGCGTACAATTATTTTAACTGCGATATGCAGGAAGCTTCTCACGGCAGAGCGCCGGCTGTTGCTACAGGTATCAAGCGCAGTAATCCCAACAATATCGTTTTCGCATACCAAGGCGACGGCGACTTAGCAAGTATCGGTATGGCTGAAACGGTTCACGCCGCAACCAGAGGTGAAAAAATCACAGTTATCTTCATTAATAACACCATTTACGGTATGACCGGCGGACAAATGGCTCCCACCACCCTTGAGGGTGAGAAGACCACCACCTGCCAGAACGGAAGAGATCCTGCCGTCAACGGCAATCCCGTTAAGGTTGCAGAGCTTTTGGCTACACAAGACGGTCCTGCGTATATTGCAAGAGTTGCGCTTAACAGCGTAGCTAATATCCGCAAGGCAAAGGCCGCTATCAAGAAGGCGTTTATGACTCAAATCGAGGGCAAAGGCTTCTCCCTTGTGGAAGTATTATCCACCTGCCCCACCAACTGGGGTATGACTCCTATTGCGGCTTTGGATTTTGTTGAGAACGATATGATGAAGAAGTATCCTCTCGGCGTATTTAAGGAGGTAGAATGATTATGATGGAAGAGAAAATCATTATTGCAGGCTTCGGCGGTCAGGGCGTATTGAGCTTAGGACAGTTTATCGCTTATTCTGCCATCAACGAGGGTAAAGAAGTTACTTGGCTTCCCTCCTACGGACCGGAAATGCGCGGCGGCACTGCTAACTGTAGCGTTGTAGTATGCGACGAAACCGTAGCTTCTCCCATAATTGCCACTCCCGACACTCTGATAGCTATGAACAAACCCAGTCTTTACAAGTTCATCGACAGCGTTAAGACGGGCGGCGTGGTTATCGTCAACAGCACCCTTATCCCCGATAAGGTTGAGCGCAAGGACGTTAAGGTTTTGTACGTTGACGCTGGCGAGCTTGCTATTAAGGCAGGCAGTGCGCGTACGGCTAATATCGTAGTCTTAGGCGCGTATATCAAGGCAACGGGCGTTATCACCAAGGAAAGTGCGATTAAGGCAATAGAGAGCAAATTCTCCAAAAAGCCCAAGGTCATTCCTTCTAACTTGGCAGCTTTCGAGTTGGGTTTCGCTCTTGATTTGGAATAGTTAGACAGCGAATATCTAATCGGTTATCGGCAACGACAGTCTAATTGTCACAACGGCATATTGATACAATGACAGGTGTATTGTTACAGCGATAGGCTTTAACGTCAGCGTAGGTCATAGGCAGTCAATTAGTTGAACGAATAACCCTTTGATTCTAAAAGAAAAATTCCGCAGTTACTCTGCGGAATTTTTTATTCGTTTTATAAATCGGAATTTTGCTTGCGCGGTTATGCGGACAGCAGATCGGCAGTCCTCAACACCTCGTTAAAAAAGGCTGTTGTTCTCATACCCCCACAGGCGGTTGCGTTTGCTTGGAAACGTCCTCGTTTTTTATTGCGGCATTATCCGCTTCCGAGATTTCGGCAGGAACAATAACAGGCTCCTGAACGGGGTGTTTAGACAGAATTTTTTTCGTAGCGGAAAGCCAATTCTGTTTGAAAACGTATTTATCCAATGCTGTGGCGACAATAGCGGTTATCACTACGTTAATCACCATAACCGCTGATTGAGAGGGCAGACGAGCCAAAAGGTAAACCCAAAAGGTTTTGGATTTTGAGCTGAAAAACCACCAAAGTCCGAAGGTATTGAGGAAACAGGTTAAAAACACGAAACAAATGGCAAAGCTGATAGCAAGCCGTGCGTAAAGCCTAATTTCGGATTTTGCGAGCTTTTTCAGCGGAATAAGTCTAATCAGACCGGGAATTACGCAGTAGAGAATACTGCCGAGAGTAATAACAGGATTGGGGGCGTATCCTTGAATAAAACACCCCAGTAAATCTCCCATACAGCCAACGATGCCGCCCAACAGAGGGCCTAGGAAGTATCCTGCCGTAAAATACACCACATAGTTAAAGGATATGGCGATAAGAGGGGTATTTACCGAGTAAGCGTTGGTAACTACGGATAAAGCGACCAAAACGGCGGTGTAGGTGACGGCACGAGTGCTGAGCCACGCCTTAGAATTGAGTTTTCCCATAAAAAAACCTCCCGAATGGAGAGGTCCGATGTAAAATAGTGCAAGTCGAAGCCTGCAAAATTTAGGGCAACGGACGCGAGTCGGCACCGCAAGTTCTTCGGAACTTTTCGTTTGTAGGCGACATCCCATCCCACAACACTTAACGCATCGACTCTACTCTGCTATGGATATTATAGCTTAGTTTCTGCTATAAAGCAACCGCTTTAGGGAACAATAATACTTTGTCCGGGGAAAATGGCAGAATTGCCGTTAGCTTCCCTCAACGCTTTTTCGGATACCCCCAGTTTGACTGCCAAAACGGCATAGGAATCGGTATGAGATGCGATAACTGTTTTGCCGCGAGGCGGTATAACCAGCCGCATTCCCACGGCTATGTCCTCGCAGTCGTTATAGGCGAGTATTTTAGCCGCGCTGACGCCGTATTTTCGCGCAATTCCCTCCACAGTGTCCGTTTCAGTGACTTTAATTACCATAATAATCCCCCTGCTTTACGCCTTTTTTTGCCTTAGCCCTTGTTATCGATATTTTTGAATTCAGTAACTCTAACGATAATTATATATGCAGAGGAGCCCACATATAATACGTTGAGGTGAATATGGCAGAATCCTTTAAGCGTACTACTCTAACCGTGATGATTTTCAGTATGGTTACCCGTCTTATTGCTTTTATTTTCAAGATATACGTATCCAGAGCAGTGGGCGCGGAAGCGTTGGGACTTTTTCAAATCAGCGCGGCGGTCTGGGGCTTATTCGTAACGGTGTGCGGTTCAGGCTTGTCCGTAACCGTTTCGCGGCATACGGCGGAGCAGTTTGCCTTGGGAAAAGCAAAAAAGGTCGGCGGAACGGTATCGGGCGCGTTGATTATCGGATTAACTATCACGGTAGCCGCAATAGGCGCGTTTTTCCTGTTTAGCGACGGCTTTTCCACTTTGTTTACGGATAAAAGGGCAATTCCCTTGTTCTACATAATGCTCCCTGCGCTGATTTCCACTTGCGCGTATAATATTCTCCGCTCATACATAATGGGCAGGCGTTCGTATATTCTGTACTCTGTTACCGAGCTGGTGGAGGAATTGCTTAACGTGGTGGGCGTACTTGTCCTGCTGTCGGGAATATTCGGCGCGATTAACGGTGCAACCGCCATTACGCTGTCCTTTGCGGTCTGCGACGTGATTTGTTATATTGTTATCGCCTCGCTTTACTTTAAGTCGGGTGGCAGTTTCGGCAAGCCCTGCGGTTTCAAGCCATTGCTGAAAAGCAGTACGCCAATTACCCTAATGCGCGTTTTTACAGGGCTGGCGTCCTCTATAACGGCAATTGTTCTTCCTATGAGGTTAGTTGACGCAGGCTTAACCGCCGCAGAGGCAACCGCGGAATACGGCAGGGCGGTGGGAATGGCATATCCGCTTTTGTTCGCCCCTCTCGCCATAACCTCAGCGCTGTCAATAGTCCTCTTGCCGGAGGTCGCGGCGCTTTCCGCAGAGAAGAATACCGAAAAAATCGCGTCAAGAGTGGACGGCGCAATGAGTTTTATTACCCTAATCACCGTGTTCTTTTTCGCAGTGTACGCCGCCTTGGGCGAGAATATAGGAATGATACTGTTCGCGGACGCCAAAGCCGGTAAATTTTTAGCCCTTTCCGCAGGTATGGTTCTGCCGTTAGCAATGTCACAGCTTACCACAACCACACTCAATTCGATGGCAAGGGAAAAGATTTGCTTTGTCAACAACTTGATTGCGATAGCCGCGATGACTCTTTGCGTGTACTTTCTGCCGAAATTTATCGGCATATACGCCCTTGCCGTAGCACAAACTCTTTGTTTCGGATTGATATTTATTCTCAACAGTATCGTACTGGTCAAAGCAAAAGCGGTAAAACTCAACTACTACAAGCCTTTAGTTCAAACGGGTTTATTTGCATTGGTGCTTGTCGCCTTCGTACGGCTGATTTATAACGTATTGGTCCCTCATATACGGAATGACGTTCTGGCAATTATGCTTGGCGTTTTTATGACCGTATGCTATGCAGTTTTCCTTCAAGTCTTTAAGCTACTGGATATAACGGGCTATTATCACGGTCTGATTAATAAGCTGAAAGGGAGAAAGAAAACAGTTGCTAAAAAGGAACCTCTGCGTAAGAAAAGAAATCATAGACAGAGAAAACCATCTGCTGTTTCCAAAGTAGGGCAAAAAGTTTGAGGTTAGTCTTTTTGTATAGTTAATATAAACCTGTCCTTGCGTAGTTAATTGCCGCCGATAGTGTCAAGATACCGTATTTTGCGACCTTAATACTTAGTTAGTTACGGACAATAATTACTATTCCGCATTGCTCTGCGTTCGTTATTGTTACGGCTTCTTTGTCCGACTGCTTGCCTTTCCCGACTGGAAAAGATAATAAGGCGGATAGATAATTATTATGATTGATTGGGATTACAAAAAAAAGACGGATAAACCGTCCTTTTTATGTTGTTTGTACTTATTCGTCCTTGTACTTGTCCTTTTCGGTGGTAGCTGTCTTGCCTGTGGTGTCCTTTGCAACCTTGGATTTGTCATAGTCGGGAGTAGCCTGCTTGCGCTTTCTCTTCGGAGCAAACCACTTAACGAGCATCACGATAATAACAACCAGCAGGATAACCGCTATTGCGATAGAGGAGATGTATGCCCACAGATAATCGGTGTTGACGTCTTCGTCGGGCTTATAGTCGGGATCTGTGTGTCCGCAAATCGTACAAGTGCCATTCTGGTAATCGTGTTCACAAACCTCTCCGCAGATGTTACAAATACCTGTTTCGGAGTTCCATTCGTGAGTGCAGTCGATCTTATCATCGTAGCGGACTACCTTGTGGTCAGCCAAATAGAGCTGAGCCGCATTGTAACCTGCAACCAGATTGGAGAATTCGCTTGCGTCCTTTCCATCGATTACGTAATAGGTTTCGCTGGAGTTGAAGTTGCTTCCGTTCAGATTGATAACGCTGTATGCGCTGTCGTTCTTTACGATATAGAAACCGGTGGTAGATGCGGTAACGTCAGCCTTCTTGAAGGTGAGATCGTTGTACGCAACGTACTCCTTGTTGAGAGCCTTGTCGTCAACAAGCACGGGTTCGCCGCTGTCATCGGTAAGGTAAACCTTAGCAAATTCCTTATCGTAGGCGTCTGCGTCAATGGTGTAAATGCTTACGTTGTCGAATAGCGCGTAACCTAAGATTTTGTTGTCGCTGGAACCTAACGTGAGGTTAAGGGTTACAGAGGACAAAGCAGTAGATTCGTAGGTTCTGAAGTAGTAGGTGTATTTCGTCCAACCTCCGAAGCTTTCGGTGCAGGCGTAACGAGTCAAACCGTTGTGCGCCGTGTTAGTCTTGTCGTACTTAACGTAGTCGTTATCGATCTTAACGTATTCGCCGTCCGCCGCTTCCGCGAAGGAATACTCGGAGGTGTTGACCTTGCCGAAGGTGTAGCTGTCGTCGCCGACCAGAACGGATATGACTGCGTTGGTTGCGTACTCAAGGAAGTAGGTACGAGCGTAAACGCTGATTGCGTAGTAGCTGTCCTTAGGTAACGTAATCGATGCGGTCTTGTAGGTATAGTAGCCGGGATTAAGGTTGTTGATAAGAAGCAAGCCGTTACCGAGAGAGAACGTGCCGCCCTCTAATTCGGAAGTATCGGTGCCAGCCTTAAGCGTCTCGTCGAACAGCATATCCACGGTGAGCTTAGAACCGTTCTTTACGGTGTTGTCAGCCGAGATGTTGTTCTCGGTGTCCTCAGCGATCTGATTACGGATACCGAGGATAGTTGTGTCGCCGAACTTCTTGTCGAAGATACCTGCAACCTGAGAATCACTCTTGATGTAGCCGGAGGTGCTGGTGCCCGTGTTCGTCCAGTTGGAAGGCTTGGTAGGTGTGGAACTTTCCGCAGAGGAGGAGAAAGTATCGGTGGTAAAGTTGATGGTGGTAATGCTGTCGTTAGCTTCAGCCTTGTCGTAGGCAGCCGCGTCAATGGTGTAGTAGCTGATACCGTCAACCAAAATCGTACCGCTGTAGGTCTCGTTGCTGTCCTTTTCGGAACCGACGTAGAACTCTAGGTTACAGCTGACGGAGCTGACTATACCAACACGGATATAGAATACAACTTCCTGCCATTTGCCGTCTGTTGCGATAGTCTGAACCTGAGTAACGTAGTTAGCAGAGGAGGTAGTCAGTCTAATCTCCGCCTTAAGGGGAGAAGTTGCGGCGGTTGATGCCTTGTAGTCAACAGTCTTAACGTACAGCTTGATTGCGCTGTAAGTACTGCTGGAAAGAGTAATCGCAGGGGATTTCAGAGCCTGCTTGTAACCGATAGTGCTAACGCCCTTGGTATTGATAACCGCAAGGTTAGGTGCGCTTACCATTTCGGGAGTTCTCAAAGCATCGGCAACGGTGCCCTTCCAAGGATTTGTGTCGCCGGTGTTATAAATGGAGTCAAAATCAGACAGGGAACGTGCGGTAAGGTCGGGATAGATGGACATTGTATCGAGGATATTGTTCACGTTGAGGATACCCACGTTAAAGTCTTCCATCGTCTTGCTGTTCTCGGTGTTATAAACGCTCCAAGCACTTGGCATAGCCGCCAACTCTTTATATCTGCCCTCGCTGTCGATTTCCGTCTTTTCGAGGTCAACAGAGTTGAAGTTGCCGTTGGTTACGGTTGCGCTGTTGGTGTAGGTGTCCTTCTTTGCACAGTAGGTGCCGGAGGTAGCCGCGCTGTACTCGGTGTAGGTAATCTGTTCCATATTGACGTTGGCGACTAAGAACGCGCCCTGTACAAAGGTGGAAGGAGTATATGCGGTGCCTGAACCTAAGCTGATGCTGAAGGTGTATTCGTTAGCGTCAGCTGCCGCGGCCGCGCTGTGACTGATTAAGGCGTTGCCGTTGATGTAGAACGTAAGCTCAACGTAGTTACTGGTAAGCTCGTTGGTATAAGACGCAGTGTTAATGCCCGTTAATGAACTGAACACGGTGCCTGTGGAGTCCGTAAGAGCCGCAGTGATACCCTTGCCGCTTGCAACGTCCATAGTCTTAACCCAAGCCGCCAAACGGTATGAGGTGTTGGGCTTAACGGTAATCTTTTGAGACATAGAAAGCTGATAAGCGGAGGCAATCTTGTTGTTAACCATTACGATAGGCGCAAGGGTGTCGTAGGGAAGCTCGGGGTTGCCGGATAGACCGTAGTTGTCCGTCCAATACTTGGTATAGGCTTCCTTGACAGTCTTGTAGTCAACAGCGGTCAAACCTGCGTGAGCGGAGTTAGCGGCGTCGTACTTCTGGTACCAGTTGCCGACCAAAACGTACTGAGCGGCCTCGTCGGTGGGTAAAACGTAAGTTTCGATAACGTCCTTGCCGATAACGGAAAGCTTTACGTCCACGTCGTTCTCAACAACCACGTTGCCGACAGCGTCGAACTGCCAACCTGTAGGCAGACCTAAGGTCTCGCCTTCGGGAAGGGTTGCCGCGTCGTTATTGATTGCGGAGAAGTTAGCGTATTCGATAAGCTCGTTAGACAAGTCCGCATTCTCGCTGTTAATAGACTGAAGGTCGATTAAGCAGTAATAATTCTTGGTGTAGTAGGTCTTGCCGCTGTCGAAGTTGGTGCCGTCCAGCTCAACTCTTGTATAAGTCTCGCCGTCCAGAACATAGTAGGTGCCGACTGCGGTAGAAGAAAGAATGGCAACGGAATAGGTGTTATTCTGGATAAAGGTGGCCTTCTCGTCGTGAAGTGCGGTTCTGTTCTCGATAACACCCTTATCGGTGATGGTCAAACCGTCGAAAGCTACGGTGCCGTAGGTAAGGGTATCCTTATCGTCGGAGCCGCCGTTACCGATGGACAGCTTGATTGTGAAATCCTTGTTGCGGAAAGCGTTGCCGATAACCATAAAGGTTACCTTGGTCCACTTGCCGTTGGTGGTTATGCTGCCGATCTCATAATCGTCGGAGCCGGAAAGAGTAACCCACGCGCCCTGATTGGCACTGACGACTTCGCGGATAGCGGAGTAGTAGGTGGTACCTTCAACAAACTTGGTGGTTGCAGTGCCGTCAAGGTTGACAGCGGTATAAGTAACTGCGTCTTGAGTGTAATAGGTGCCTACGGTGTCGTTGGTGACGGTGTCGTCAACGGTATAACCGCTGAGCTGATAATAATCGGTACCTGCAACGTAAGCGGCGGGAAGAGTAACCTGAGTATAGCTGTCTCCGTTCTTTGTGTAATAGGTGCCGCTGGTTGTAGAGGTAACGGTGCCGTCAATTGCATAGTTGCGCTTGTAATAAGTCTTTTCGGAATCGTAATTGGAACCTGTAAGAGTCACAGCCGTGTAGGTATAGTTGTTACGGGTGTAATAGGTACCGACGGTTGCCGCGGTAACGCCGCTTGCCTCCGCATAATCCTTAATTGCGCCCTGCGGTGTGAACAGCTCGGTATATACGTTGACGGAAAGCTCGTAGTAGTGTCCGAGAGGGAACTGCACGTTGCGCTTACCTGTGTAGTTGTAAGAGGTGGGGTTGTTGGCGAAGGAGTAGAGCAGAAGAATGTTCTTATCGGGTGCACCCTCTCTAACGCCGGGGTTCGTGCCGTACTTGGTAACGGTGTCCATCCAAACGGAAATATCGGTGTTAATGATACCGCTGTAAAGGTTGGATGTGCTGCTGCTTGCGGTGCCGCCGTTGCCGGTGCCCTTCGCGCCTGTCCAGTCAGCAGGGGTGAGCATCAAATCCCAGTTAGCCGTGGAGGTGGAACTGACGTCGATGGTGTCGGTAGTATTGATAAACTCTGCATCGGGAGTAAGAATACTGTAAAAATCAACCTTTTCGTCATTGGCGTACTGCGTCTGAGCTTCTGCGTACTCGGCAGACGTAATCTTGGTAGCGACCGCGTTGTCGAAGAATGCATAGCCGGTGCTCTTGTTGTCGCTCATACCGAGGGCAAGAGAAATGCCGATGGTGGAAGTGGTGATGTTAGAGCCCTGAACGTAGAAGGTGTAGGTCTGCCAAGAGGAGGTAGCCTTGATAGGTCCGAACTTAGCGTAAGCGGAGTTGGAGAACCTAATGTACGCGCCGCCGCCGTCGGTGGTTTCGCCTGCGATAGAAGCAACGTAAGCGTTGACGGTAACCTTGTAATACGCTCCGATAGCAGCGGTGAAGCTGGTATTGTAGCTGTAATAGGTATAGGTCTTGAGGGTGTCGGAGCTTGGCTTAATATAAATCATAAGCAAGTCGTTGTCGTCGTCGTCCGCATTGGCTTTACCGGGATTGGCGATGCCGCCCCAGGTTGCCTTGTTGGTGTCATAGGCAGAGCCTACGTCCACGACGCCGGCGAGAAGATAATCCGACGTAGCCTTAGAGGAACTCTCGTTGGTTGCCGTCCAGGTGCCGGGCGTATAAGGCTGATTACTGCCGCTGTAAGTAGCGAAATCTCCGTTGGTAATCAACGGGGTAACGGTCTCGACAGTATCGTCTTCGTCGTCATCGGCAGGAGCGGTAGTGTTGTCATTGTTGCAGGCAACAACCGCAAAAGCCACCGCGAAGCAAAGCATCAAGGCGAGCATTACGAGTAATAACTTTTGAAACTTTCGTGTGTTGTTCATGTGACCACCTTTTAGGTAAAAATTTTATACTCTTGATATTCTAATACAATAATCGAAAATTAGCAAATGTTTTTTACATAGTAATATATAACAATTTAGTGAATAATAAATCCATATAGTGAAATATAAGTAATAAAAACGAAGAATGCAAACTGCGTTATGCAGTCTTACCGCCGTAAAAGGTACGCGAAAACAGAGTAAAACCCCGATAATTCCGAAAGAATACATAGAAGCAACGAAAAACACAATTAATCAATTACTAAGTAATTGCACAATAATTATTTTGCATTAAATTTTTGCAAAGACAGTCAAAACGGTAACGCATTTAATAATAAAAACCCAAAAACGTCATAATCAGCGAAAAAATCCTGTTTATTGCATTATTCGGAGCGGCAAAATACCGTACAGTGTCATAACGGCTCCATTACTGCGCCAGAACATTTTTTACTGTTTTGATGGATTTATTACATTATTCGGGGCATTGAATTATTTTTGTTAAAGCCTTCTAATGCTGTAATTCGATTTTTCATTACAGCGAGCATAATCCCATTTTCTCTTTTTAATTAAAGCCGATAAAGTTAATAGATTGCGTTAAACGTCGATTTGCGGAATAACGAAGGCGGTATTGCGGAAACTAAGGATATGAGGGAAAAGACAAAATCAAGATTAAAAACCGCAGGACTGGTGGCGTCAGGCGTGTTCATCGGGGCGGCAAACGGCTTTTTCGGCGGCGGAGGAGGAATGCTTGCAGTGCCTGCCTTACAGTTTTTAGGTGGCGCGGAGGAAAAGAAAGCTCACGCCACTGCGATAGCTGTGATATTGCCGCTCTCCATAGTGACCGCCGTAGTATATACCGTCAGAGGAACCTATGCGGTAAAAAGCGGCTTGGCGGTGGGGGCAGGAGTAATTATCGGCGGCGTAATCGGCGCGTTGCTTTTGCGTAAACTGCCTGCAAAAGCGGTGAATATAGTGTTTTACGTGTTGATGCTGGCGGCAGGCGTGAGGATGCTCTTTTGACTTTGAAAATTCTTTGGCTGGTTCTAGCAGGACTGGCAGGCGGCGTACTTGGCGGAATGGGAATGGGCGGCGGTACGGTTTTGATACCGATACTGACGATTTTTTTAGGTGCGGATCAGCATATCGCCCAATGGATTAACGTGGTGACTTTTCTCCCGATGTCCGTCGTCGCTTTGATAATTCACCTTAAAAACAAGCTGATTGACAAGAAAAAAATACTTCCTATCCTTCTTCCTGCTCTGGTAACGACCGCGTTGACCGCGTACTTTTCCACGGGAATCGCCGACGGCTTACTGAAAAAACTATTCGGCGGTTTTTTGATTCTGTTGGGATTGTCCTCGATAATAGCGGCGATAATCAAGGCGGTTAAGGAGAAAAAGCTCAAGGACGGCAAGGAAGAGAAAGGAGCCACCAACGGGAGCGGCAAGGATAAGGAAGAAACGAAGTGTAAAAAATCTACGCGTATAACCGAAAGCGCGGATTGAAAGCAAAAAGCGCACAGCCAGTCAAATAAAGTAAGAGCGGACAGAAAGTCGGAGGGAACAATAAATTAAAAACAATTCGGCTTATGTAAAGAGCGAAAAGCTAGTAGAAAATACAAAAAAACGTACAGCTAATCGGATTCGGATAGAGAAAAAGTTGATAGTTAGTCGGAAAGCGTCAAGAGCGAATAGTTAATCGTAAAAAACTGCCAGTTGGTAAAAATAACAGAAAAACACACAGTTCTCGGCAAAACAAGAGCGGTAGACAACGGGAAACCGTCAAAAAACAATAGACGCTTAGGGCTCTGCCGAACACTTGGAATTACCCAACGTCATATAAGTTTAAATTGCCACATTAAACAGAGCCGATTCGACAAAATAATCCGTGAACTTTTGCATATACTTCCATTGGGAGGACTTATTATGAAAGCAGTGATTATGGCAGGCGGAAGAGGAACACGACTCAAGCCCTTAACCAATTCGATACCCAAGCCCTTGGTGCCGATTTTAGATAAGCCGGTACTGTATTATATTTTGCGTTTATTATATAAGTACAATATTACACAAGTCGGTATGACGTTAGGCTATATGCCTGAAAAAATCAAGCAGGCTTTCGGAGACGGTCATTCCTTTGGAATGAATATCACATATTTTACCGAGGAAGAACCCTTGGGCACGGCAGGCGGCGTTAAAAACGCAGAGGAGTTTTTGGACGACGATTTTTTGGTAATAAGCGGCGACGCGTTTACCGACATCAATTTATCGGAGCTTATCGACTTTCATTATTTGTCGGGCGGAATAGCGACCATAGCGGCAAAACGGGTTAAGGATCCTTCCCTTTACGGAGTGATGCTCACGGACTCTGACGGCAGAATTACCGCCTTTGAGGAAAAGCCGTTACACCCTGTTTCCAACCTTGTGAACACGGGTATTTACGTTATGAACAAGGAGCTTTTGAGATTGATTCCGCAGGGCTTCTGTGATTTTTCAAAGCACGTTTTCCCTCTCCTTTTGGGTAGATTGTACGCTAAGGAATGCGACTGCTATTGGTCGGATATCGGCACTCTTCAAAGCTACTACGCCGCAAACTATTACGTTGCCGATAATATCAGGCGATTCGAGAGGGTTTAACCGCGTTTTTTCGCGTTTTGTTTTACAAGTAGTTTTTTAATCCCGTTGCAAAATGCCGTTTACGTGTTGTATAATGATGAATATTAACATCGGAGCGGAATTTTGATTGGATAATTTGGAGCTTCTGCATACCCAAGCGTTACAACGTAACGTACCGGTGATTGCTTCGGACGGGGCACGCTTGCTGTCCGATGAGGTACGGCGGCTTGAGCCGCGCCGCATACTTGAGATAGGTACCGCCGTAGGTTACAGCGGTATTCTTATGCTTTCCGCCGCACCCGACGCTACGCTTTTAACAATAGAGCTGGACGGGGAAAGAGCGGAGGAGGCTCGCCGCAACTTCGCGTCTTTCAGAGTGGCAGACAGGGTAAGACTTATAGAGGACGACGCATCTGTGGTGCTGACCTGTTTAAGCGAGCCCTTTGATTTTATCTTTTTAGACGGTCCTAAGGGGCAATACCCCTCTATGTTTAAGGACGTGCTCAGACTCCTGAACACGGACGGCGAGATTTTTATTGACGATATGTCCTACCACGGTTGGATAGAGGGTAACGATTACCCTAAGCACAAGCACCGCACGATTATCACAGGACTCCGCAAATTCATTGCGGAACTTACCGCAGATTCCCGTCTTAACGTGAAGTTTTGCGATGTGGGCGAGGGCGTTGTGCTGGTTACGAATAACAAAAAGAAGGATTAAGGATTGATATGGAACTTTTAGCACCTGCCGGCAACAGAGAAAAACTGGAAACCGCTTATCACTTCGGCGCGGACGCTTGTTACGTCGGCGGCGACGCATTTTCCTTACGGGCTTATGCGGATAACTTCGATGCCGACGGCTTAAAGTCGGCGGTGAAATACGCCCATTCTCTTAACCGTTTGCTTTACGTGGCGGTCAATATTTTCCCCTTTGACGAGGATTTTGCCCGACTTGAGGAATACGTGAAGTATTTGGAAAGCATAAAGGTGGACGCGGTAATCGTATCCGATCCCGGCGTGGTAGCCACCGTAAGAGAGTTAGCACCCGAGCTTCCCGTACATATCAGCACTCAAGCCAACGTGCTTAACGGCAGAACAGCGGAGTTTTGGGCTAAGGCAGGAGCAAGCCGCGTTATACTGGCGAGAGAGCTTTCCGTAGCGCAAATCAAAGAGATTCGCGATCGCCTTGATCCCAAGGTCGAGCTGGAGTGTTTCGTTCACGGCGCAATGTGCATCAGCTACAGCGGAAGATGCCTTTTGAGCAGTTATCTAAGCGGACGTGACAGCAACAGGGGCGAGTGCGTTCAGGCTTGCCGTTGGCAGTACGCCTTGACGGAATACACAAGACAAGGAGAGTTTTATCCCATTGAAGAGGACTCGCGCGGCACCTATATCCTCAACAGCAAGGATTTGAATATGCTTGCTCACTTAGACGATTTGATAGAGGCAGGCGTCGTATCCTTCAAGATAGAGGGCAGAATGAAATCCCCTTATTACGTGGGTACGGTAGTCAACGCATACCGTCGTGCTTTGGACTCCTATAAAAGCGGCGCGTTTAATCCCGAGTTGGATAAGGAGCTTTACAAGTGCAAGGGGCGCGGCTTTACCACAGGTTTTTACTACAAGGAACGGGGCGAAAGGGTTTCCGAGGTATCCTGCGACAACTCGCAAACGGACGGCGAATACGATTTTTGCGCCAAGGTGCTGGGTTATGACGCCGATAGAGGTCTGGTAATCGAACAGCGCAATAGATTTTTCAAGGGAGATGAGTTGGAAGTCTTGTCAAACGGCAAGTATTTCAACTATAATATAAAAATAGACCGTATGGAAGACGAGGACGGCGCGGAGGTAACGGACGCCAAACTGGTTCAACAGAGGTTATACGTGCCCTCGGCAGTTCAATTAGAACCGATGGACATACTCAGGAGACGCAGATGCAAATAAAGTGGAACAGACACATAGTCGTGCTTTACGGCAAGGAGCAAGAGGAAGTCAGCTTATCGCTCAAACACTATATCGAGCGTAATTTTGCGCCCTGCGACGTCATCAGCATTGACAGCGAAGGGTATATGCCTGCCGCCGCTCGGAAAATCAAAAGCAGGTGGCACAAGTTTTGTCTGCGTTACGCACGTTGGGCGCTTAAGCTGAAATCCGTCAATTTGGAAAAGGCGGAGAAGGTGCGTATCCGCGAGGCGTCCAAGGCAGGGGAAACCACCCTGATGACCAGACTGGAAAAGACGGACGTAAGAGCCGACAGAGTTTGCAATATCGTTAAGAGATTTAATCCCGAGGCGTTACTTTGCGCAGAGCCTTACGCCTTGGAACTGGCTATTTTGGCTCGCAAAAAGCTGAAAGGCAAATTCCGCATAATCGCGGAAATCCCCGATTTCGTATTGGATACGCGGTTCGTACGGTACGAGGCGGACAATTTTTTGGTGGAGAACGACGAGGTGCGCCACGCTCTTTTGAAATACGGTATTCCCTCTGACAAGATTTTGGTCACTGGACTTCCCACAACGGGAGTAGTCAAGGCGGATGCCGATACTATCCGCAAGGAATTGGGCATTGAGAACGGCTATCCCGTAGTTGTGGTGGACGGCGGAGAGTATGCGACTGATACCATTAGAGAGGACGTTATAAGGCTAATGCGCATTACCGAAAAGTCACAGTTTAACCTGTTGATTGTTACCTCTAACCAGTACAGAGTGCGCCGTTATTATATGGATTTACCTGAGTTCTCTGGCGGTACGGTGCTTTTTAACGAAAAGTTCGCGTTAGACGAGATTATGAACGTAGCGGATATTTTGGTTAGCGTGCCGGACAGCGTTGCCGTGTTTACGGCTTTTAAGCACGGCATACCCGTAATCCTAACGTCAGCACTGACAATACACGAGCAAAACGTGTTCGACTTTTTGGTAAAAAGGGCTTTGGTTATGCCTGTCAAAACTCCCCGTGAAACCGTAAGCGCGGTCAAGGAGCTGCTTTTGGACGTAACCAGACGTAAAAAATTCTCGGTTTCAGGCAACAGCTACGCCGCATTAAGCAGGGGTGACGCAGGTCACAGCTTAATCGCCCTAAAACATATTGACGAGGTTATGAGGCTTAACGCGCCTCAAAAAAATACCGCGCCCACCGACGCGGATTAATAAGGAGATAATATGAAACGCTATTTTGCAACAATCAGTCTTGAAGACAAGCGCAGTATCAGAGTGGAAATGTTCCCCCAGCACGCTCCCGAAACGGTGCGTAATTTTGTAAAGCTGGCTCGCAACAAGTATTATGACGGTATGATTTTTCACCGTGTAATCCCCGGTTTTATGGTACAGGGCGGCGGTATGTATCCCGATATGGGAACGAAAGGCGGAATCGAGCCTATAGTGGGCGAGTTTGCGGATAACGGACATAAGAATCCTCTGCGCCACGCCTTAGGCACCATTTCTATGGCTCGCACCAACGTACCCGACAGCGCGACCTCTCAATTCTTTATTTGCGTTAAGGACGTGTTCTTTTTGGACGGACAATACGCCGCGTTCGGCTGCTGTGCGGACGATGAAAGCGTTAAGGTGGCGATAGACATATCCAAGGTAGCCACAAGAACCGTAGGTTATTACGAAAACGTACCCGTTTATCCGATAATTATCAAAACGGTAACGATAGAGGAAATCGAGGACTAAACGATACCGAATAACGACAAT
>CAYJBY010000003.1:2814-4368 GCA_964368645.1 uncultured Christensenellaceae bacterium | reverse complement strand
TGGAATAACTTTAACAGCAGTGACTGTCATTCTGAGGAGCAACCTTGTTCTGACGAAGAATCTCGCATTTATGCGGTATATTAATAATCCTTATTCCAGTAAAAGTAGGACTGAATTATACTCGCATTTATGCTGTATCTTAACTATCCCTATATAAAAATCCGTTATCGCTTAATCACCCCTCTCACATAAAAAAACGGACTTTTATATCCGTTCTTCCGTTCGCCGTGTTGTATAAAAAAGCCTTTGCGGTCAATAATTTTTTTATGGTCGGAGAGATAGTTTTGCTGGCGGTTGCCGCCGTTATACTTTTCGGGGGTTTGAAGGAAACTCTGCTTCAGTTCGGGGTAAAGGATTTTGCCGCGATGTTTTGCGTTTTGGCTGTGGTTTTCGCCAATCTTTTCAAGGCTTTGGTGTTCTCGGGAACGGTGAGCCTCGCCTACGGCGGAGCATTGTTATTGATATTCTGCGCGGTGGTTTTCGTGAAAAAAGCAGCCGCAAAAAATTACGTGCTGTTGGCAGGACTTCCTGTTGTGGTGGGGGCGGTTTTCCTTTGTGCCTACTATATGAATCAAGGCTTGGTCAGCGTGTACTGGATTTATACGGTTTGCGGCGCGGCGGCGGTGCTTTCGGGCGTGCTTTTCGCTAAGGACGGGGCAGAGGGTTTTGCGCTTTCCTATATCGGACTTTCCGTGGGGTACTGCACGGCGTTGGCAGTGGGCGGCGAAAGAGTGATACTGTTCGGCGGCGAGGCATTTTCTCTTGCCGTATGCGGCGCGTTGCTGACACTTTTGGGCGTAGTGTTTTACGCGGCGGCGGTGAGGACGGTAAGACGAGTCAGCTTCCGTTCGCGTTTTGAAGCAGGAAGCTCGGTCGAAAAAAGAAAAGAAGGGCGCAAAAGACGCTAACAAAGTAATTAACGATTGACTTTTAGAAGTAATTATCGCATAATTATTTCGTGGAAAAGATATTAAGTGTAACTAAAGGCAGTCCGGCGGCTAAGGTCGGCATTAAGGTCGGTGACTATTTAGTCGGTTTCGACGGACGGGAATATACCGACGTTTTGGATTTTTGTTTTTATGACGCGGCTACAGAGTTTTCCGTTCAGACCAAGGACGGTGACGGTGCGCTCCATAATTTTTCGATACGCAAAAGGTCATACACTCCAATAGGTATTGAGCTGACAGACGCAGGGTTTGATATAAGACCTTGCCGTAACAACTGTGTTTTTTGTTTTGTCGCCCAGTGTCCTAAGGGTATGAGAGAGACCTTGTACGTTAAGGACGACGATTACCGTCTGTCATTTACCTGCGGCAGTTACATTACCCTAACCAACCTTTCGGAAGAGGACGTTGAGCGGATAATTCGGCTAAAACTCTCCCCCTTGTACGTTTCCGTTCACGCTTACGACAAGGCGACTAAGGTTAAGCTGTGCGCTAATCCTCGTTCTGCGGATACCTTTGAGCTTCTGCGGCGGTTTGCGGACAACGGCATCGTTACCCATACGCAAATCGTAATGGTGGAAGGGTATAACGACGGCGAGGTGCTGGAAGA
>CAYJBY010000003.1:0-2714 GCA_964368645.1 uncultured Christensenellaceae bacterium | reverse complement strand
CCGCCATATTCCTATTACGGCAATTTCGACCAGATTGAGAACGGCGTAGGCTTGGTTGCGGAGTTTCTCAGCGAGGTTACGGACGAGCTTAATTATCACGTACAGCTTCAAGGCGAGTTCACCTTGGTTACAGGGCGTTCATTTTACCCTACGCTTAAGCGTACCGCCGATTTGCTGACCGAGATATACGACGTAAAACTGGACGTGATTGCGGTAGATAACGACTTTTTCGGACGTAGCGTTACGGTTGCAGGCTTGCTAACAGGCGGCGACGTAATCCGCGCCCTTAAGGACAAATTAAAATATAGGAACGTCATACTTCCACATAACGTGTTCAAGGAGTTTGAGAACGTAATGTTAGACGGCGTTTCCGCAGAAGACATAGAGAAAGAGCTTAGTTGCAAAGTTCATATATCAAGGGGCGGCGACGGGCTAATCAAAATTTTGGCAGGTGATTACAATGAGTAAAAAAATAGTTGCCGTTGTCGGCAGACCTAACGTGGGTAAAAGCACGCTTTTCAACAAGCTGGCAGGCAGACGAATCAGCATAGCTTTCGATATGCCGGGAGTAACCCGTGACCGTATTTACGCCGATGTGGAGTGGTGCGGTAAGCAGTTTACACTGATAGATACAGGCGGTATGGAGATGAAAAGCGAGGATACAATGTGGCGGCATATCCGCAAACAGGCGGAAACCGCAGTTGATATCGCAGACGTTATCATCTTTATGACGGACGGTAAGCAGGGAATTCTTGCGGACGATTACCGCATAGCGGAGTATCTTCGCGCGGTGCGCAAGCCCGTTATTTTAGCCGTCAACAAGCTGGACAATCCCCACGAGGAGGCGTATGATTTTTACGCTTTGGGCTTAGGCGATCCCTATGCCATAAGCTCCGAACACGGCAAGGGCGTCGGCGACCTTTTGGACAAGGTAATCGAGGAGTTGGGCGAGGGCGTTGAGGACGCAGTGGAAAGCGACGCTTTGAAAATCGCCGTAGTCGGTAAGCCTAACGCAGGCAAAAGTTCTTTGGTTAATAAGCTCCTAGGCTTCGACCGCACCATAGTCAGCGATATAGCAGGCACCACCCGTGACGCTATCGATACGCCGTTTACCTACAAGGGTAAGAACTACATACTGATTGATACCGCAGGAATGCGCCGTCAAAGAAGCGTGGACGAGGACGTGGAGTATTACAGCGTAGTTAGAGCTTTAGCGGCGGTGAAACGCGCCGACGTTTGTCTGATTGTCATAGACTGTGCGGAGGATATTACCGAGCAGGACGTGAAAATCGCAGGTTACGTACACGAGCAGGGCAAGCCTTCCGTTATCGTAATGAACAAGTGGGATTTGATTGATAAGGACACCAACACGATGAACGAGTTTACCAAAAAACTCGCTACGTCCTTGAAATTTATGGATTATTTCCGCCCTGCTTATGCGTCGGCTTTGACAGGTAGGCGCGTGGAGAAGATAATGGACGACGTAAACTCTGTTTACGAAAACTCCTGCCGCCGCGTCAGCACGGGTATTCTTAACGACGTAATCAGCGATTTGATAGCCACCAACGAGCCCCCCTCCAAGAACGGCAGACGGCTCAAGATTTTCTATTCCACACAAGTTAGCGTTAATCCGCCTACCATAGTGCTCTTTGTCAACGAGCCTGCGATAATGCATTTCTCGTATCTGCGCTACTTGGAAAACGGAATTCGCGCGGCGTTTGATTTTTCGGGAACGCCCATCAAATTAATTGTTAACAGCAAAAAAGAGGAAGATTAATCGCGGTTTGACTTGACAAAGAGTCAATCCGAGTTTATATTTGTATAAACCAAACCTTGAAGGTTTGTAGGTTACGGAGGTAACGTATGAATTACAGTACGATGACGGTAGAGGAAAAGGCCGCGGCTTTAGCGGAAGTTAAAAAGCGTTACGCGGCGTTGCAAAAGGAAAAATTCAGCCTTAATATGTCCAGAGGCAAGCCCTGCGTGGCACAGCTTGATATCGCTCTTCCTATGCTTGACCTGCTTAATGCGGGCTTCAAGACTCCCAAGGGTATGATGGATTACCGCAATTACGGTTATTTGGACGGTATTCCCGAGGCGAAAGCCCTTATGGCGGAGCTGTTGGAGGTTACACCCGAAATGGTTTTCGTAGGCGGCAACAGCAGTCTTAACCTTATGTACGACCAGATTTCCCGTTGCTACACCTTCGGTTGCTTGGGCAAAGAACCTTGGAGTAAGGGAAAGGCTAAATTCCTGTGTCCTGTACCGGGCTATGACAGACATTTTGCCATCACCAAGCTTTTCGGCATAGAAATGATTTCCGTACCTATGGACGAGGACGGTCCCAATATGGACTTGGTAGAGGATTTGGTTAAGGACCTCGACGTCAAGGGTATGTGGTGCGTTCCCAGATTCAGCAATCCCGGCGGCGTGGTTTACAGCGACGCGGTGGTTGACCGCTTGGCGGCAATGAAAACGGGCGCTGCGGATTTCCGTATTTTCTGGGATAACGCGTACTTTATACACGATTTGTATCCTGACGCTCCCAAGCTCAAAAACATTATGGACGCTTGCAAAGCGGCAGGCAATCCCGACAGAGTGTATATGTTCGCCTCAACCAGCAAAATCACTTTTGCAGGCGCAGGCATCGCGGTAGCGGTTATGAGCGAGAACAATATGGCGGAGTTCAAGGCTAACGCAGGTATCCGTACCAT
>CAYJBY010000002.1:0-185107 GCA_964368645.1 uncultured Christensenellaceae bacterium | reverse complement strand
AATATGGTGCGCCCGAAGAGACTTGAACTCATACATCGAAGATACCAGAACCTAAATCTGGCGCGTCTGCCAATTCCGCCACGGGCGCGTATGGTTGACATCTCTCGGGAGAGATTGTGGTGACCCATCGGAGGCTCGAACTCCGGACACCGTGATTAAAAGTCACGTGCTCTACCAACTGAGCTAATGGGTCATATTACATTGGGGTGGCTGGGGTGGCAGGATTTGAACCTACGCATGAGAGAGTCAAAGTCTCTTGTCTTACCGCTTGACGACACCCCAATGTAGAGTATCTTAATGGGGTGAATAGAGGGATTCGAACCCTCGGCCTCCAGGGCCACAACCTGGCGCTCTAACCAGCTGGGCTATATCCACCACATGGTTGGTGAACCTGAAGGGATTCGAACCCCCGACACGCGGCTTAGAAGGCCGCTGCTCTATCCAACTGAGCTACAGATTCACGGACTTGCTTGGAGCGGGTGATGGGAATCGAACCCACACAACCAGCTTGGAAGGCTGGGATTCTACCGTTGAACTACACCCGCGCACTAACCAAGCAATGCCTAATTATAATACCCTTTTTTGATTTCCTTGTCAACTGATAAAACCTATAATTTCACAATTTCGGGGAAAATAATTTGGTCCTTTATTACAATGTCCGCATAGGACGCTCTGTCGCGCAGTCCTTCCCCCAAAGAACCTCCGTTAATAAGTGTGATTCCGTAGGAGTCGGATATATCCCACACGTGGGTATGCCCGTAAAGGACGCATTTCGCACCTCTGCCCATAGCGGCGGACACGAGAGCCTCTGTTCCGTAACGGGCGTAGTAGCGATGACCATGCGTAACGAAGAAATTAACGCCGCCTATGGAAAAGTCCTCACAGTCGTTGATGCCGTCCGCCCAGCCGTCGCAGTTACCCATAACGGCAACGAATTTGTTAGGGTAGGCTAACCGCCAGTTTTCAATATCTCTGATACCGTCGCCGCAAAACACGATTTTGTCATAAAGCTCAAACCGTTCAGCCAGCTTATCTATCAGTGATACGTGCCCGTGGGTGTCCGAGAAGACAAGAATACGGTTAATCATAGCAATTTTTTCAGATTTGCAATAGCGCGAGCCCTGTGGCTGACCGAATTTTTTTCCGCATCATCGGCAACGCCGAAGGATTTTTGAAGGTCATAGGAAAAGAAAACGGGATCGTAGCCGAAGCCCTTATTACCATCCTTAGCGAGAAGAATTTCACCCTCGGTAAAGCCATCTGCGCTGACGTAACTGCCGTCAGGGTAGCAAACCGTCATCGCACAGGCAAATCTTGCCTTGCGGTTGACCGCGTTATTCATCTCGGAAAGCAGCTTACGGATATTCGCCTCGTCGTCGCCGTGAACACCTGAAAATCTTGCGCTGTAAACCCCGGGCGCGCCGTTAAGACATTCCACCTCCAGTCCGCTGTCGTCCGCAATAGCAGGCAGTCCTGTTGCGTCACAGGCAGCCTTTGCCTTAAGAAGGGAGTTCTCGAAGAAGGTGCTTCCTGTCTCTTCGACGTCTGGGAAGTCGCCCAATTCGGACAAAGGAATAAGGCGATACCCTGAGAGTATCGCCTGTATTTCGGTTATTTTGTGCTTGTTTGCGCTGGCAATTACCAAATCAGTCATTAGGATTGATATGCTCAAAAATAAGATTGTCCGCGTTAGCCTTGACCAACGCCTTCTCTTCCTCGGTGCGAACCGTCCAGCAAAGCAGTTTGGGAGCCTTTTTGTAAAGCATTTTGCGAGTCTTGGGCGTAAGCTCCTTGACGTTGTAAGCCATAAAATCGGGCTTTACCAAATGAGCCCACAACAGACTGCGGCTGAAGTTACAGCCTAACTGTCCTACAAGTATGTTACGGGTATGATTGCGGTACCACGCCAAGCATAAGGGGCTGAAGCACTGAATGGCAAAATCGCCCTCGTAGCCGATATTCTCCATATATTTATAGAGTTTAGCCGCAATGGACACACTGAAAATGGTCTTGATTTCGATAAGAAGACCGACCTTGCCTGCAACCGTTGCCAATACCTCACGGAGAGTAGGGATACAGTCCTCGGTGCCGCTAAGCTTGTAGTCCTTAAGTTGGTCGGAGGTCAGTTTTTCCACGTCGCCCTCAACTCCGCAAACGCGTTTCAGCTTCCTGTCGTGGAAAACGGCGAACTCGCCGTCCTTAAGCAGATGAACGTCGATTTCGATATTATAACCCTTTTCAATAGCGAGCTTGTAAGCCGTCAAAGAATTCTCAGCCGCGCCGTTGCCGTGCAGACCGCGGTGAGCTATCGGTGTGCTGTAAAGCCAATTACTGTTCATAGGTTCTCCTCCGTCAAAATAAAAATTAGCATTTAGCATCAAGGGATAAACCCCTAATAAGCTAATAATTATTATATCAAATAGATTTAATATTGTAAATATAATTGATTAATTTTGTCCGCTTATTATATAATATTTTCATCATTCAAGGAGGTAACCTATGTCCCGCGATAAAATCCGCAATTTTTGTATAGTGGCGCATATCGACCACGGCAAATCCACTCTGGCAGACCGACTGATGGAGCGTACACGGACTGTTTCCGAGCGCGACGCCAAGGAACAGCTGTTGGATAATATGGATATAGAACGGGAAAGGGGCATAACCATTAAGCTACAGCCTGTCCGTATGATTTACAATTACAAGGGCGAGGAATACGAGCTTAACCTGATTGACACTCCGGGGCACGTTGACTTTACCTATGAGGTTTCACGTTCGCTGGCGGCTTGCGAGGGCGCGATATTAATAGTTGACGCGACGCAGGGAGTTGAGGCGCAGACCTTAACCAACGTATATTTGGCGTTGGACAACGATTTGGAAATCCTTCCCGTTATTAACAAAATCGACTTGGCAAGCGCGGACGTTGAGGGTACGCGTAAGGAGATAGAGGACGTTATCGGCTTGGACGCAAGCATTGCGCCTGCCGTATCCGCCAAGGAAGGCACCAATATCGACAGCGTACTTGAAAAAATCATTGAGATGCTTCCTCCGCCGAAGGGTGACGAAAGTCAACCGTTTAAGGCGTTGATTTTCGATTCTATTTACGATAATTATAAGGGTGCAATCAGCCTTATCCGCGTATTCGACGGCAGTGTTAAGGTAGGCGATAAGATCAAAATGTTCAGCACGGGCAAGGTGTTTGAGGTTACCGAGGTTGGTATTTTTACGCCGAAAATGATGCCTAAGCAGGAGCTTTTGGCAGGCGACGTCGGCTATCTTGCCGCCAGTATCAAAAACGTAATAGATACCGCAGTAGGCGATACGATAACCTTAGCGGAGGGCGGCTGTGAATTGCCGTATCCCGGCTATAAGGAGGTTAAGCCCGTGGTTTTTGCAGGAGTATATCCTGCCGATGGCGCAAGGTACAACGAACTGCGCGACGCGTTGGAAAAGCTAAAGCTCAACGACGCGTCCTTGTATTTCGAGCCGGACGTATCCACAGCGTTGGGCTTCGGCTTCCGTTGCGGCTTTTTGGGCTTGCTCCATATGGATATTATCGAGGAGCGTATCGAAAGGGAATTCGACCTTGACTTGGTTACCACCGCCCCCAGCGTTTCTTACAAGGTGTACAAGTTAGACGGCGAGTGCTTGACCGTGGATAACCCCTCCCACTTGCCCAACCCTGCGGAGATAGAACGGATAGAGGAGCCTATAGTTAAGGTGAGCCTTTTCACTCCGCCCGAGTTCGTAGGTCCGATAATGGAGCTATGCCAGTCTAAGCGCGGTATTTTCGAGGATATGAGTTATATCGAGACGACTCGCGTAAGACTGCTTTATACTATGCCCCTTAACGAAATCGTTTACGACTTTTTCGACGACCTGAAATCCCGTACCAAGGGTTATGCCAGTATGGATTACGAGATGGCAGGTTACAGTCCGAGCGACTTGGTGAAACTGGATATTCTGCTTAACACCGAGATGTGCGACGCTTTGAGCGTAATCGTCCACAGAGCAGGAGCGTACGACAGAGGGCGCAACATTGCCGAAAGACTTAAGGACGTTATTCCGCGCCAAATGTTCGAGATACCAATACAGGCGGCTATCGGTAATAAGGTTATCGCCCGTGAAACGGTTAAGGCTCTCCGCAAGGACGTTTTGGCGAAGTGCTACGGCGGCGATATAAGCCGTAAGAAAAAACTTCTGGAAAAGCAGAAGGAGGGCAAAAAGCGTATGCGTCAGGTGGGTAGCGTTCAGATACCCAGCGAGGCGTTTATGACCATATTGAAGGTCGGCAAGGATTAATGAAACCGCTTTCCGTATATATACACGTACCTTACTGCAAAAGTAAGTGTAAGTATTGCCATTTTACGTCGGATAACGATTATTCCGACGTATTTTCGTATGTCGAGGCGGTCAAAACCGAGCTGAAAAGCTACGCTCCTCGGCTTAAGGACAGAACGGTTAAGACGCTGTTTATCGGCGGCGGCACGCCGATTACGCTTCCGCAGGGCGCTTTAGGCGCAATCGTCAAGGCGGTTGAAGAGAACTATAATCTTGACCTCAAGGAGTTCACCGTAGAGGGTAATCCTGAGTTTTTCACGGCGCAAAAGGTCGCGGAGTTAAAAGCGATAGGCGTTGACCGCGTAAGCGTAGGGGTTCAGAGCCTTAACGATGACGAACTAATCCTTTTAGGACGAATCCACAACGCCGAAACCGCGCTTAGGGCGTTAGATTTGCTTAATGCGTCCTTCCCTAGGGTAAACGCGGACGTAATGGTGGGTTTGCCGAACTCGGATTTGTCAAAAACCGAGCATACGGTAACCGCCGTGCTTAACAGCGGCGTAGGGCACTTGTCCTGCTACGGCTTACAGTTAGAGCGGGGCACTCCGCTTTGCCGCGAGGTGAAGTCGGGACTTGTTTCCGTTCCCGATGACGACGAGGCGGCGGAACAATACGACCTTTGCCGTGAGCTTGCCGCTCAAAAGGGGCTTTCTCGTTACGAAATCAGCAATTTCGCAAGGACGGGCGAGGAATGTCTGCACAACCTCAACTACTGGGAGTGCGGCGAGTATTTGGGAATAGGCGTTGCCGCGCACGGATATATTGGCGGTGTGCGTTACGCCAACGCGCTTGCACGCGCGAACTATATAGATAAGCTTAACCGTGGTGTCAAACCTTCCGTCAGCCGTAAGCGCATTACCATTGCGGAACAGAAGTCCGAACGCATTATGCTGGGGCTTCGGCTTGCCGAGGGTATGGACGTGGCGAGATTTAATTCCGATTTCAAGACGGATTTTTTTGCCGAATACTCCTCAGCGGTGGCGGCAACCGCCGACTATACTTTGTTTAGGAACGGACGGTTCTGCGTAAAGCCCGAGTTTTTATACGTTGTCAACAGCGTTATAGTAGAGTTTATCTGATTAGCTTCTAAGGGTTAGCTGCAACATTCTAAATTTCGATTTTTTTGTTATAATTTTTTCCGAAAAAAATACAAAAACTATTGACAACAGCATATTATTGTAATATAATTCCGTTAGCAGTCAAAGATTAAGAGTGCTAACAACTAATCACAATATCTGCTAACAACGAAGGAGGTGCGAGTGCCAATGAACGAAAAACCTTTATCCGCTCGGAAAAAGAAAATATTGACTTTGCTGGTTGCCAAGTACATAGCGACGGCGCAACCCGTTTCCTCCGGAGACATCAAAGAGGCAATGGACGACGATATCAGTTCCGCGACCATAAGATCGGAGCTGTCAACACTTGAGGATATGGGTTATCTGGTTCAGCCCCACGTATCCGCAGGGCGTATCCCTTCAAGCAAGGCATATCGCCTGTACGTGGAGACGTTACCCTCGGTGGCAGGTTCCGCTAAGGCGGCGGTGGCGGACATTCGTTCCTACTTTGACGGCAAGATGAACGAGATAGAGGACGTAGTCAGGGCAACGGCGCACGTTATAAGCGACGTAACCAATTACACCTCCGTTATAGTGGTTAAGAATATCAGCGATGTAATAGTCAAGGGTATCAAGCTGGTTGAGCTAGACGCAGAAAGCGCGTTGGTGGTGATAATCACCGACAGCGGCGTGATTAAGGATAACATAATCGATTTGCCCCGTAATATGGGCAGCGGTTACTTGGACGCGGCGTGTACGATGCTTAACAATATGTTCGCAGGCAAGACGATTGACCAGATCAAGGCGAGCCGCGACAATTTGGATCTTGAGTTAAGCGAGTTCAAGGAGATACTTAACGACATAATCGCCGTTATAGAGAAGTATTCAAGCAGACAAGCAGGTGTTTACGTGGACGGTACCGCCAAGTTGCTGGAACACCCCGAGTATTCGGAGCCGGGCAGTGCGCGTAACGTATTAACCGCGTTGGACAACAAAGCTGAGCTGAGCAATATGATGACAAAGGACGGCGATATAGAGCTGTCAGTGAAAATCGGCAAGGACGAGGACGGCATAGATAATTGTTCCATTATCAGTGCAAGGTACAAGATCGGAACCGATAAGGAAGTCCACGCAGGAGTAATCGGACCTGAGAGAATGGACTACGAAAAGGTTATCAAGGTTTTGAAGCACCTAGACGAGGCTTTCAAGACTATAGATAAAGACAAAAAGGAGGACTGAAATGGCTGACAAGAAGAAAACCGTTCAAGAGAACGTAAAGGCTAAGGATAAAGCCACCGCAGAACAAGACGCGGAAATCAAGCAGCCTATCGAGGAGCGGCAGGAAGCGGCGGCGACTGTACTCGAGGAGAATACGGTCGAAGCGGCTGAAAAGCCGAAGGAACAAAAGAAAGCGGAAAAGGACGCAAAGGCGGAGCTGACGGCTCAACTGGAAACCGCAAAGAACGATTACTTAAGATTGTACGCCGACTTTGATAACTACCGCAAGAGAACAGCCGAGCAGGGCGCGAAGGACAGACAAAACGGTATAGCCTTTGCAATTGAGAGTCTTCTGCCTGCTTTGGACAGTATCGAAAGGGCATTGACCGTTGTCAAGGACGACGCGGCGAACGCAGGACTGGTACTGGTGCAGAAACAATTCGAAAAAGGACTGACCGCTCTGGGCGTAGAGGAGATAGCGGCAACCGAGGATTTCGACGCCAACCTTCATTACGCGGTAATGAGCGAGGCTAATCCCGAAAAGAGCGGCAAGATACTTGAGGTTTTACAAAAGGGTTACCGCTTTAAGGACAAAGTAATCAGACACGCGATGGTAAAAGTCGCAGAATAGCAAACACTAACAAGTATATTATTTGACAAGTATAATAAAAGGAGATTAAATCTATGGGAAAGATTATCGGCATCGATTTAGGAACAACCAATAGCTGCGTAGCCGTTATGGAAGGCGGCGAAGCGGTAGTAATAGCTAACGTAGAGGGCGCAAGAACCACCCCTTCCGTAGTTGCTTTCGGCAAGGACGGCGAGAGAATGGTCGGTCAAATGGCAAAAAGACAGGCGGTTACCAACCCCCTAAAGACAATTTCTTCCATCAAAAGAGAGATGGGTACCAACTTTGCGGTTGATATAGACGGCAAAAAGTATTCTCCGCAGGAGATATCCGCAATGATATTAGGCAAGCTTAAGGCGGACGCAGAAAGCTATTTGGGACAGAAGGTAACTCAAGCCGTTATCACGGTTCCCGCTTACTTCTCCGACAGCCAAAGACAAGCGACCAAGGACGCAGGTAAAATTGCGGGCTTAGAGGTACTGCGTATCATCAACGAGCCTACTGCGGCGGCTCTCGCTTACGGCTTGGATAAGACCGAAAACAAGAATCAAAAGGTTCTTATTTACGACTTGGGCGGCGGCACGTTCGACGTTTCCATACTGGAAATCGGCGACGGCGTTTTCGAGGTTCTTGCCACCAACGGTAACACCAGATTGGGCGGCGATGATTTTGACGCAAGATTGATGGATTATATCGTCGCGGAATTCAAGTCCAAGGAGGGTATCGACCTTTCCAAAGACCGTTCCGCTATGCAGCGTATCAAGGAAGCCTCCGAAAAGGCGAAAATCGAGCTTTCCGGCGTAACCAAGACCACTGTCAACCTGCCCTTTATTACCGCAGGCGCAGACGGCCCCAAGCACCTTGATATGGATATCACCAAGGTAAAATTCGACCAGCTTACCGCTGACTTAGTCGAGAAGACGATGGAGCCTACAAGACAGGCGCTTAAGGACGCAGGCTTGAGCTTTAACGACGTAGCCAAGGTTATCTTGGTCGGCGGCTCTACCCGTATTCCTGCGGTTATCGACGCAGTTCGCAAGGTCACAGGCAAGGAGCCTTATAAGGGCATTAACCCCGACGAGTGCGTGGCAATCGGCGCGGCGATTCAGGGCGGCGTATTAGGTGGCGACGTTAAGGACGTTTTGCTTCTGGACGTAACCCCGTTGTCCTTGGGTATCGAAACTATGGGCGGTATCTTTACAAAGCTTATCGACCGTAACACCACGATTCCTACCAGCAAATCTCAGGTATTCAGCACCGCGGCAGACAATCAGCCCGCAGTTGACATTCACGTTTTGCAGGGCGAAAGACAGATGGCTTCGGGCAACAAGACCTTAGGCAGATTTATGCTTGACGGTATCCCTCCCGCTCCTCGCGGCGTACCTCAGATAGAGGTTACCTTCGATATAGACGCTAACGGTATCGTCAGCGTTAAGGCGAAGGACTTAGGCACCAACAAGGAACAGAGCGTTACGATTACCGCATCCTCCAACCTTTCCGAAAGCGATATTGACGCGGCTGTTAAGGATGCTGAGAAGTATGCGGACGAGGACAAGAAGCGCAAGGAGCTGTTTGAGATGAAGAACAGCGGCGAACAGCTTGTTTACACCATTGAAAAGACCGTAAACGAAAGCGGCGACAAGCTCACCGAGGAAGACAAGAACGCTTTGAACGAGGCTGTAAAGACTGCTAAGGAAGAGATGAACACCGAGGACAGCGAGCAGATTAAGAACGCAATCGACAAGCTCTCCAAGGTTGCAAATCCCATATTCAGCAAGCTTTACCAGTCGGCAGGCGGCGCGGAAGGTCAAGGTCCCGAGGGCTTCGGCGGACAGAACGATCCGAACGGCGGAGACAACCCCGACATTCACTAAATAACAGTACGGTTGTGCAAGACCTTATAGGTCTTGCACAAACTCGTAAAAGGAGTAAGAACTGTGGCAGCAGATTATGATTACTATAAAATCCTCGGTTTGGAAAAAACCGCAACGGACGAGGAGATAAAGTCGGCGTATCGCAAAATGGCGAAAAAGTATCACCCCGACCTTTATTCTACCGCAACCGAAGCGGAAAAAAAGAACGCAGAGGAGCAGTTCAAAAAGATAAATCACGCATATCAGGTACTTTCCGATCCTAACAAGAAGGAAGTCTATGATAAGTACGGTTCCGAGGACGGTCCGCAATTTCAGGGCGGCTCCGGCGGTTTTTCGCAGGGGTTTGGCGGCGGCTTCGGAGATTTCGGCGATATTTTCAGCTCTATATTCAACACTTTCGGCGGCAGTGGCGGCAGCTCCCGTAACACCAATTCTCCCAAAAAGGGACAGGATATAACGGTATCCGTAACCTTGGAGTTTGCCGAAGCTTGCTTTGGAACGGAAAAGGAAATCAAACTCAACAGAGCGGAGAATTGTCCTGATTGCCGAGGTACAGGCGCGAAAAACGGCACGGCATACAAGTCCTGTACCAGATGCGGCGGCAGAGGTACTATCCGTACCACGCAGAACACGATGTTCGGACAGATGATGCAGGAAGTCGTATGCCCCGATTGCCGCGGCAACGGGCGCATAATTACCGAAACCTGCCGAACCTGCGGTGGCAGAGGCGAGGTTCGCAAGGTCAGAGTTATCAACAAAAAGATTCCTGCCGGTATCAATCACGGACAGGTTATGACCTATAGAAGCGAGGGCGAGTGCGGAAAGAACGGCGGTCCCAACGGAGATTTGGTTATAATCGTCAACGTCAAACAGCACCCGTTATTCGTAAGGAAGAACAATTACGACCTGTATTTCGACGTACCTATCAGTTATGCTACGGCGGCTATCGGCGGCGACGTTCTGATTCCTACTTTAACTACGCCTGTCACCTTTAAGATACCCGAATGTACGCAAACGGGCACTGTGTTTAAGATTAAGGGCAAGGGCGTTAAGATGCTTAACAAGGACGCCTACGGCGATATTTATTTCACCGTGGTTATTCAGGTGCCGTCTAAGCTGTCGAGAGCGCAAAGAGAACAGCTTGAACAGTTTGACAACACGATAACGCTTTCGCAGGACGAAAGAAGTAAAAAATTTAAGGAGTACATCGGCAAATGATATACAAGGCGATAACCGTTTGTACAACCACAGAAGGGGCGGAACTGGTGTCCGACCTTTTCTTCGGTTTAGGCGGACAGGGCGTATGCGTCATAGACGCCAACGATATTAAGGAGCTTTACAAGGGCGAGATAATCTGGGATTACATAGACGAAAACGTCTTCTCGGATTCTTCTGCTGTCAAGGTAACGGGCTATACCGACGAGTTACAGCTGAAAGACGTGCTTTTCGGCTTGGAAAAGGGGCTTGACGACCTCAAAAGCCGTTCACCGTTTGCCCTTGGCTCACTGGAAACCACCGTATCGGACGTGGACGGCGACGACTGGTTCACCTCTTGGAAAAAGTTTTATCAGCCTATAGCCGTGGACGGCATAACAATTGTACCCGTTTGGCAGAAGTACGAAGGGGGCGGCACGGTTATCCGTATCGATCCCGGAATGGCTTTCGGCACAGGCGAGCACGAAAGCACGAGAATGTGTTTGAAACTGCTCCAAACCGTCGCTCCGCAAGGTAAAACCGTGGCGGACATTGGTTGCGGAAGCGGTATTTTGGGCATAACCGCCCTCAAACTGGGTGCAAAAAGCTGTTATTTTTCGGATATTGATAAGGTTGCGTTGGACAACCTTAAGGAAAATATCGAGCTTAATTCCGTTGCGGAGCGTTCCACCTACGAGTGTTCCTCCTTGGCTGACGGCAATCCGCCCCGTGCGGATATTATCCTTGCCAACATCACCGCGGATATTCTCATAATGCTTTCTGCTGATATCGATAAGTTGCTTTTGGATAACAGCGTAGTCATATTATCGGGTATAATCGCATCCCGTGAAAATGAAGTGCGAGCGGCTTACGAAAAGGCGGGCTTGCAGGTAGTTTCCCGACTGGAAATGAAGGACTGGAGAGGACTTTTGCTAGGTAAAAAATAATGGAAATAAGACGGTTTTACGTTTCGGAACCCATAAAAGGAGACGTCGTCACTGTTTCAGGCGACGAATTCCGTCATATGACGGGAGTTTTGCGCTACAAGGTGGGCTATAAGGCGATTATCTGCGACAATAGCGGCTATGATTATAACGTAACGATAACCGACATAGACAAGACTTGTGCGGTTTGCCGTGTGGACTCTAAGGTTCTGAACGAAAGCGAGGCTACCGTGAACGTAACGCTCTTTATGTGTCCGCTGAAAAGCGACAAATACGATTTGGCGGTACAAAAAGCGGTGGAGCTAGGCGTTAATCGTATCGTTCCCGTAATATCTCATAACACCAACGAGCGGAACGTGCGCCGCGACCGTCTGGAGCGGATAGTTTTGGAAGCGAGCAAGCAATGCGGCAGAGCCAAACTGGCGGCAGTTGACGAGCAGATATGGTTTGAACAGGCTATAGAGCAACTTTCCGCTTGTGAGTTGCCCTTGATGGCATACGAATTTGAAAGAGAAGTGGATTACAAAACCGCGCTAAGTAAGGACGGCGTTGTCAATATCGGGATACTGATAGGCAGCGAGGGCGGCTTTACTGAAGCGGAGGCGACAGCGGCGAGGGCTAAGGGGATTATCCTTTTTTCTCTCGGCAAGAGGATACTGAGAGCGGAAACTGCGGCTATTACGGCAATAGGCAGTATAATGCTTAGGTATGACGGGTGATTTATGAAGGTTGTAGTACATAATTTAGGCTGTAAGGTCAATCAATACGAGTGCGACAGCTTATCCGCGTCGCTGGAAAAAGCGGGCTACGAGGTCAGCAACGAGCTGGAAGCGGCAGACGTTTACTTTATTAACACCTGCGCGGTCACGCAGGAGGCGGAGAAAAAATCAAGGCAATGCATAGCCCGAGTCAGAAAATTTAATCCGCAAGCCAAAATTTACGTCACAGGCTGTGCTTCACAGAAAAACCCGACTCAATTCGAGGGCAAGGGCGTAACCTACATTTCTGGCGTTGCGGCGAAAAATCTTTTAATCGATTTTCCCGAAGGTGAGAACGTAGCGGAATTACCTGCCGATTACGAGAATTGCGAATACGGCAAGGCAACGCGTTCCAGAGCCTTTGTCAAGGTGCAGGACGGGTGCAATAATTTTTGCTCTTATTGTATAATCCCTTATTTAAGGGGCAGGAGTCGTTCCCGTTCGGTAGTGGATATTGTAACGGAATGTAATATTCGCGCGTTGGAAACGGACGAAATCGTTTTGACGGGTATCAACCTTTCGGCATACGGTAAGGATATAGGCTTAAGCCTTGCGGATTTAATCGAAGCGTTAGCAGGAGTTAAGGCTCGTATCCGCTTAGGTTCCCTAGAGGTCAACGTGATAGACCGCGCTTTTCTTAACGCGGTGGAAAAAGCAGGCAACGTCTGCCGTCACTTTCATTTATCCCTTCAAAGCGGCGATGACGGGGTGCTTAAGTCTATGAATAGGCACTACACGTCTGCCGAATATCTTAAAAAGGTAGAAATGATACGCAACCGTTTTTGGAATGCTGGAATTACCACGGACATTATTGTCGGTTTCCCCACAGAGGACGAGGCGGCATTTGCCAACACCTTGGAACTGGCGGAAAAAGCGGCTTTTTCGGATATACACATATTCCCTTACTCCAGACGACAAGGAACAAAAGCCTATCCCTTGGGCGCGTTGGATCCTCAAATCGTATCGGAACGGGTTCACAAACTGGAAAAACTCCGCGACGAGCTCCGCAAGAATTTTGTATCGGGTTTTTTGGATACGGAGCTTGAGGTAATCGCAGAGTATTCGACCAATATGTTTGTGGAAGGCTATTCGGATAACTATATCAGAGTATATATTCCCAATCTTTCGACGCCGCGAATCGGAAGAATATACAAGGTCAAGGCAAGCGGCGTCTATCAAAGCGGGCTGATAGCCGGCATAAAATAGGAGGTATTTATGGAAAACTGTTTATTCTGCAAGATTATCAAGGGTGAGATTCCCTCTTCAAAGGTTTACGAGGACGAGGAAATGCTGATATTTAAGGACATTAATCCTCAAGCTCCCGTTCATCTGCTTTTGGTGCCCAAACGCCATTTTGCCAATATCGTGGAAATGAGCGACGAGGAAGCTGTGATTATGGCTCATTGCATCAAAAAGCTCTCGGGTATGGTGGACGAGTTGGGCTTATCAGGCGGTTTCCGTTTGATTTCCAACAAGGGCAAGGACGCGTGTCAGTCTGTGGAGCATCTGCATATACACATTTTGGGCGGTACGAAGCTGTCCGAGAATATGGGCTGAGCAGGCTTACGTATAAAAAGTAGACGAAAGCGACGCTTCTGCGGCAACGCAGGACGAAAATTTGCAAACCTCTCAAAAACAGGTTTGATTTAGTTGACAAGCCCCAAAAAAAAGGTATAATTAAAGATACGATAAAATCGCGCGGCGGAAGGCAGGTGAAAAAGAATGGCATTTATTAAAGTTAGAGATAACGAGAATTTGGACAGCGCAATCAGACGTTTTAAGCGTCAGTGCACCAAGGACGGTATCATCGGCGATATTAAGCGCAAGGAAGCCTACGAGAAGCCCAGCGTTAAGCGTAAAAAGAAAGCCGAAGCTGCTCGCAAGAGAAAGTCCAGCAGAGACTAATCATCAATTAGCTTGAAATAAGCGTCAACAGATAATGCTGACGCTTTTTCTTTAGCTTTTGCTATGTATCAGAAAGTAGTTTCAACCGAAAAAGGCAACCGAATAATTTTTAGTCAGTTCAGCTTCAATCGAAAAATGGCAACTGTGCAAGGCTAGTTAGCGAGGCTTAGAAAAACTACGAAGATAATATTCGGTTTTAGCCTGTGCTATATAATAGGGTTTGTTGTTTTGAACAAAAAAAGGGCAACTGTGCAAGGCTAGTTAGCGAGGTTTAGAAAAAAGGAAGTTTTTTCTAAAGGACAAGGGTAATTGGTATTATTTCACAAAAAAACAAGTGAAAAAATTAGCCAATGTATTTTAAGTGAAAAAATTGCTATTGCTTTTTGAAAGGACGGAAATCCTGATCGTCAACGGTTTTGTCCGAGGTAAATGTGTTATTGAGGGTACTGCCGCGTTTTATGCTGTTAAAGCCGTATTTTCCGCGTATAAGGTCGATGCTTTTTTCTAAGGTTTCTTCCTTGTCGTTGGCTTCCTCGTCCTCAAAGAAACTCCTTTGATAACCGTCTGTGTCGCTTATAAGGTTAAAAGCAGTGACGGTTATGGCTCGAATGGATACGTTGAGGTCTTCGTTCCACAGCTCGCGCAAGGCGGAAACCGCATAATTGAGAATATCTTCCGCAGTATTGGTGGGTGCGTCCGCTCTTACCTGCTTGGAAGCGTACTCCAAGGTGTCGTTTTTCAGGGAAAGGTGAACGGAGCAGGCTTTCATTCCGATTTTGCGCAGTCTGGACGCTACAAGCTCCGAAAGAGAAACGATTAAGGATACCGCGTCACGTTCCGTCTTAATATCACGGGCGGCGGTGGAGCCGTTGCCGACAGAGGAGGGCACGTCGTGCTCGTAGTAGCGTTTTACGCTTTCGGTCTCAACGCCGCAGGCAAAATCGTGGAGCTTTTCGCCGTTAATTCCCATTCGTGCTTTCAAAAGAGAGCGTTCCATGTTGGCAAGGTCGCCTATTGTACGGATTCCCAGACTTGCAAAGGTCTTTGCGGTTTGCTTGCCGACCATTATCAAATCGGAGACAGGAAGCGGCCACACTAATTGCTTATAATTATCGCGGTCAAAAACTGTGGTAGCGTCGGGTTTTTTGTAATCGCTTCCCAGTTTTGCAAAGGTTTTGGTAAAGGACACGCCTACGGAAACGGTGATTCCCAGTTGCTTTTTGACCTTAGCTCGGATTTCATCGGCGACAGCCTTGCCGTCACGGGATAAGGGGCAGTCGGTCAAATCCAGCCAGCATTCGTCCAAGCCGAAGGACTCCACCTTGTCGGTATAGGACGTGTATATGCGGAACAATGCGTTGGAGTACTTGACGTAAGCGGCGTAATCGGGAGGCAGGAGAAGTAAATCGGGACATTTTTGTTTAGCCTGCCAAATCGCCTCGCCTGTGGAAACCCCCATACGTTTAGCTTCGGTGCTTTTTGCCAAAATAATTCCGTGGCGTTTTTCAACGTCACCGGCAACCGCGATGGGATACCCTTTTAGGGCAGGATTCTTGGAACATTCCACCGAGGCATAGAAATTATTGGCGTCGCAATGCAGTATCAAGCGTTCCATATTTTCAATTATAACCCAAAATAAACCGCTTGCAATACAAAAAACGGTACTGTTCGTAAAAAAAAGAGGAACGGCAGTCTTGTTAAAACCGCATAATAGTTATATAATAAAATAAAGGGCAGGCAAGAAGAGGTCTGGAAAAAGGTTTTTCTGTGCCGTGTTTCAAGAACAGGGGAGCGAGTAAGGATTCAACACTTACGCTCGTTTACGAATCTTGACGCTCTTTTAACAGGAAGTATTTTCCCTGCCGTAAAGCAACGGCGGCAGGTTATCCGCTTGCGGACGTCGGGGACGGGCGCGTGGCGGAATAGTAAGGAGGTAGGACTGATGTTTGAGAACTTTTCCGACGAGGCAAGACGTGTTATAGCATACGCCGAAAGGTTAGCTATCGGCAGTGGCGGCACGTTGGGCACGGAACATTTACTCGCCGGTGTTTTGCGCGGAGATAACGAGGTCAGCGCGTTTATGCTGACGCTTAACGTAACCGCGGACAAGCTGGAGGCGTTTATGACAAAGGACGCCGCCACGGGCGCCGTTAGGTTTACTCCCAATTCCTACAAATCCTTGAAACGAGCGGAAGAGCTTGCGGTGTCCACCGGTTACAGAAAGCCGGACGTGGTGCATATCTTTTTGGCGTTGCTTGAGCTTAACTGCGGCGCAACCGAGTATTTATCCGAAAGGTGTAAGAATTTAAGAGGTATTTATTCCAGTCTAATGGCGGCGGCTTGCACGCGCAGTAAAACCTTTAATGAGGAAGAGACTCTTTACGGCGGTTTCGGCGGTCAGGACGGTTATCGTAACGGGGGCGACTCCGACGATTACGACGGCACGCCCGACAGCCTTGCAAAGCTGGGCGAGGACTTGACGGAGAAGGCGCGTTTAGGCAAATTGGATCCCGTTATCGGCAGGACTACCGAGATAGAGCGTATCATTCAGATTCTTTCTCGCCGTACGAAGAACAATCCCGTCTTAGTTGGCGAAGCAGGCGTAGGCAAAACTGCGGTTGTAGAGGGCTTGGCACAGGCTATCGTAGAGGGCAAGGTTCCCGAAACACTGAAAAACAAGCGTATTTTCGTGCTTGATATGAGCAACATTGTGGCAGGTACTAAGTACAGGGGTGATTTTGAGGAAAAATTTAAGAGCGCGATAGACAACATCAGGCAAGCAGGCAATATTATTGTTTTTATTGACGAAATCCACACTATAGTTAAGGCAGGCTCCACCAGCGAGGGTGCGATGGACGCGGCTAATATACTCAAGCCTATGCTGGCAAGAGGAGAGTTCCAGACTATAGGCGCAACGACCTTGGACGAATACCGCAAATATATAGAGCAGGACAGCGCGTTGGAACGCCGTTTTCAGCCTATAACCGTGGAACCGCCCTCCGTCAGCGATACGATAACCATACTCAAGGGCTTGCGCGGACGTTATGAGGAACATCACAAGGTCGAGATTACCGACGACGCAATCAACGCGGCGGCGGTGTATTCCGATCGTTATATTACGGATAGATTCTTACCCGACAAGGCGATAGACCTAATCGACGAGGCGGCAAGCCGCAAGCGTATGAAGTCGGCAACCGCGCCTACCGACGTAAGAGAATTGGAAGAAAAGCAGAAAAAAATCCAGTTGGAATTAAAGAACGCCACCCTTTTTGAGAATTACGAAAAAGCCGCGTCCTTGAAAAAACAGCGTGACGAGCTGGAAAGCCGTATTCTCAACGACAGAAGGGAGTGGAACAGCTCTGTTAATTCCGCAAAGCTTACGATAGGGAGTGCAGAAATAGCCGAAATCGTATCGCAGTGGACGGGTATTCAGGTAACTAAGCTGACCGAAACCGAGGCGGAAAAGCTTTTGCGCTTAGAAGATACTCTGGGCAAGAGAGTGGTCGGACAAAAGGAAGCGGTTTCCGCTGTGGCACACGCCATACGTAGGGCCAGAGCAGGCTTAAAGGACGTGAATAAGCCCATCGGAAGCTTTATCTTCTTAGGTCCTACGGGCGTAGGCAAAACCGAGTTGTCCAAGGCTCTGGCAGAGGTTATGTTCGAGAACGAGAACAAACTGATTCGTTTTGATATGAGCGAATATATGGACAAGCTGAGCGTAAGCAAGCTGACAGGCTCCGCTCCGGGCTACGTGGGCTACGATGAGGGCGGACAGCTTACCGAAAAGGTTCACCGCAACAAAAATTCCGTTGTGCTTTTCGACGAAATCGAAAAAGCAAATCCCGACGTATTCAACCTTTTACTGCAAATCCTAGACGACGGCAGACTGACTGACAGTCACGGCAAGGTAGTCAGTTTTAAGGATACGGTGATTATTATGACCTCCAATATAGGAGCAGACGAGATTAAGCGCAAGGCAAAGCTGGGTTTCGGAGATGATGACGGCGCGTCCTACGAGGAGATGAAGGAAAAGCAAATCGCCGCCTTAAAGCGGACGATGAAGCCCGAATTTATCAACCGTATAGACGATATTATTATTTTCCATCCGCTGACGGACGAGGACATTAAGGGTATCGCCGATATAATGTTCAACAGCCTTACACGCAAACTTGCGGAAAGGAAAATCGGTCTTGTGCTTACGCCGGAGGCAAAGGCTTACGTTATCAAACGCGGCACTAATCTGGAATACGGAGCCAGACCTCTTCGCCGAACGATACAAAAACTGATAGAGGACGAGCTTTCGGAGAAGATACTGACGGGAGCGGTAAAGATAGGCGACTCGGTAAAGATTGCGCTTAAGGACGAAAAACTATGCTTTTTTGCCAAAACCGCCAACAAAAAATAAGGATATTTTTACCATAAAAGAGCTTTAACAAGGTTTTTGCCTTGTAATGTCGTATAATAATATAACATCTGTCGCCAAAGGGCGGCGGAAAAAGGAGGCTAACTATGCGTATTGAAATTTCAGGAAAAAAGTATCAGGTCAGCGACAAGCTAGAGAGCATTATCGTCAAAAAGGCAAGCAGACTCGACAGATATTTTGGTGACGAGATAATAGCCAAGGTGGTTTGCAAGGAGGAACACGGTAAATTCAAGATGGAGCTTACCATTGCCTTCGGCGATTCCATTATCAGATGCGAAGAGACCTCGGACAATATGTATTCCAATATAGACGTAATTGTTCCCAAGGTCGAAAGACAGATGCGTAAGTACCGCACTAAGCTGGAGAAGAAAATCCGCGAGGGTGCGTTTGATTATAAGGACGAGGAGAGCGTAGCCGAGGAAGAAGTACCCTCTGTCGTCAAGAAAAAGAAGTTTAATTTGCACCCGATGACCGAAGAGGAAGCCGTGTTGCAGCTTGAGCTTGTGGATAATTCCTTTTACATATTCCTTAATGCTTCGGACAACCTTGTCAACGTAGCGTACAAGAGAGCGGACGGTGACGTCGGTATTATCGAAGTGACCTATTAATGAGCATTGCAATCGGCGTTTCAACCGCCACGTTTTTCCCGAAAATCCACAATGAGGACGCGCTTTCGGTAATAGAAAGCTTGGGTGTGGATAGGTGCGAGGTATTCCTCAGCACGTTTTGCGAATACGAGGAGAGCTTTTCCGACTTGCTTTTAGAGCGTAAGGGGAAAGCTCTTTGCGTTCATTCCGTTCATTCGCTTAACAACCACTACGAGCCGGAACTATTTAATATCAGCGACCGCACCAGAGGCGACGCCGAGGTTTTGTTCCGTAAGGTTTGCAGTGCCGGGCGTAAGCTCGGCGCGAGGTTTTACACCTTTCACGGCCCCAGTATCTTAAAACGTGACGAATACAAGCTCAATATCGACAGAGTCGGCTCTAATTGCCGCAGGCTTACCGCTATAGCCGCCGAGTACGGTATGTCGTTAAGCTATGAGAACGTGTATTGGGCGTATTATAATTTTCCGGACTTTTTTCCTATGGCTTTACAGCTCGCGCCTAACCTTCGGGCGACCTTGGATATCAAACAGGCGTACCGCTCGGGTATATCCGCTTTCGATTATCTTAAGGCGATGGGCAAGAGCCTTTCAACCGTTCACGTAAGCGATATTACGGCTACGGGGCAGCTTTGTGCGCCGGGCAAGGGCAATTTCGATTACTACAGGTTATTCAGCGAGATTAACGCCGAGGGCATAGACGTACCGGCAATTATTGAGCTTTACAGCTCGGATTACGCCGACTTAGAAGACTTAAAGGCAAGCGTGGATTTTCTTAAAGAGATCGCGTATCGTGCCAATAGATAAATCAGGAGGATTGATATGTTCAACAAACAAGAAAACAGACTTCGGTTGGATTACAACAATATGACCACCGATTTTATCGGAGAAAATGGTATTTCCCTTCAGGAACTTAAGGACGCCAAGACCATTGCGGCAAAGGCTTTTACGACCGTTGCAGACGGCGCAGGCAAGGGCTGGATGGGTTGGGCGGATTTGCCGTTCAATCAGGGCGAAATCGTTGAGGATATACTTGCAACCGCCAAAGCGGTGCGCAAGAATTTTAAGAATTTCGTGGTATTGGGCATCGGCGGTTCGGCATTAGGTCCTACCGCAGTATTTCAGGCTTTATGCCACCTGCATTATAACGAGCTTCCTCCCAAAAAACGCAGAGGTCCTAAGTTCTACGTGGAAGACAACGTCGATCCCGAAAGAATGTTGGCGTTATTGGACGTTATAGACGTTAAGGAAACAATGTTTAACGTAATAACTAAGTCCGGTGCTACCAGCGAAACAATGAGCCAGTATTTGGTTATAACCGAGCTGCTTAAAAAGGAACTTGGCGCGGATTACGTTTCCCACGTTATCGCCACAACGGATACGAAAAAAGGCAATCTTATCAAACTGGCAAAGCAGGAGGGCTTTAAGACCTATTATATTCCTGACGGCGTAGGCGGCAGATTTTCCGAGCTTTGTCCCGTTGGACTTTTACCTGCGGCTGTACTTGGTATTAACATTAAGCAGATGCTTAACGGCGCGGCGGATATGTTCAAAAATTCCAATAAGGCAGATCCCTTCAAGAACGCTCCTCTTATGGCGGCGGTGCTTCAATATATAGCTATGGGCAAGGGACGCAATATTTCCGTTATGATGCCCTATGCGGACAGCCTTAAATATATGGCAGACTGGTATTGCCAGCTGTGGGGCGAGAGCTTAGGCAAGGCGGTATCCTTGGACGGCAAGACGGTTTATGCAGGTCAAACTCCCGTCAAGGCGTTGGGCGTTACCGATCAGCACAGCCAGATTCAGCTTTACACCGAAGGACCTTTCGATAAGGTTGTTACCTTTATTGCGGTGGACAAGTACAGAGGACAATATATAATACCTCAAGGACTTCCCGAGTATCCCGACGTTAATTTCCTCTGCGGCAACGATATGGGCTTACTGATTACCAACGAGCGCAAAGCCACCGAGTATGCTTTGACCAAAGCAGGACGTATGAACCACACGGTTTATCTTCCCGAGGTCAATGCCTATACGATAGGCGAGCTGTTGATGTTCTTTATGCTGGAAACCGCATACTGCGGAGTTCTTCTGAATATCGACACCTTTAATCAGCCGGGCGTTGAGGAAGGCAAAAAAGCAACCTTCGCGTTATTTGACAGACAGGGCTTTGAAGCTAAGAAGGCAGAGCTGAACTCCGCTAAACAAAAGCTGGATAAGTACATCATCGAGGTTAAATAACCGACAGATTACAAGCCGTCATTAAGTTAGACGGTATATTGTCAAAATTTCGGCCGTCCTATACGTTAGGTGTATTTGTACCTTGCGGATACCGTAGCGGCTTAGTAATTGTACGCAGAACCTGCTTTTCCGATTTAACGCCACGGCGTTGCGGAAAAGCGGTTTTTCGTTTTTACCGCGAAAGGGCGTTGATAATAGCGTTTGACTTAAAAGCGAAGCGGTGCTACACTGATAAAAGGAGTTATTATGCCTTTTTTACCTATTACAAGAGAGAACGAGGACGAGGTCTTTGACTTCGTTATGATATCCGCCGATGCGTACGTCGATCACCCGTCTTTCGGACACGCGATTATTTCCCGTATCGTGGAGGACGAGGGATTTACCATCGGTATTATTCCTCAGCCGCAAAAGGACGCTGATTATATGCGTTTGGGCTGTCCGAAGTACGGTTTTTTGGTGTCGGGCGGCGTAGTTGACAGTATGGTGGATAACTATACCGTTGCGAAGATTCGCCGCGACCGTGACGAATACAGTCCCGGCGGTAAGGCAGGCTTAAGACCTGACAGAGCTGTTACCGTTTATTCTCGCGCACTGAAACGGCTTTTTGCAGGCGTTCCCGTCCTAATCGGCGGAATAGAAGCCAGTCTAAGACGTTTCGCTCATTACGATTACTGGGCTGACAAGGTTATGCCGTCCATACTTATTGACAGTAAGGCTGACCTTTTAATGTTCGGTATGGGGGAGCGCACTATGAGGGAGATTCTCGCGCTTGTCCATAAGGGCATACCTCTTTCGGGAATCAAGGACGTTAGGGGAACTGCGTATTACGTTCCCTCCTTTGAAAAACTTTCAACGAAAATGAAGGAGCGTTTTACAGACGGAACGGTATCCTTTTGCCCTACCTTCGAGGAGGTCTGCGAGGATAAAAAAATGTACGTCAAGGCATTTAACGTACAGCACCGTAACGCCGATCCGCTTAACGGCAAAACCGTAGTCCAAAAGCACGGCGGCGGTTACGTTATACAGAATCAAGGTTCTCTGCCGATGACGCCTCCTGACTTAGACAGAGTTTACGCACTGCCGTATATGCGTGCTTGGCACCCGTCCTACAAGGAGGGGGTTCCTGCGCTTTCGGAAGTGAAATTCAGTATAACCTCGGTGCGCGGCTGTTTCGGCGGCTGTTCCTATTGCGCGTTGACCTATAATCAAGGGCGTATCGTACAGAAAAGGAGCAAAGAGTCCATTGTTGAGGAAGCGCAAAAGTTTGTGACTGAACCCGATTTCAAGGGTTATATCCACGACGTAGGCGGCCCTACGGCTAATTTTCGCGATCCAGCCTGTGCAAAGCAGGAAAAATGCGGTGCCTGTAAGGACAGAAACTGCATAGGCTACGAGCGGTGCGCAAACCTTAGAATCGACCACAGGGAATACGTGGATATACTTCGTGCGTTAAGACAAATCGACGGCGTTAAAAAGGTATTTATTCGCTCGGGAATCCGTTTCGATTACCTAATGTGCGACGAAAGGGAAGACTTTTTTAAGGAACTGGTAAAGTATCACGTAAGCGGCCAGCTGAAGGTTGCGCCTGAGCATTGTGTTGACAGCGTTCTTAAGCTGATGAACAAGCCGCCGTTTGCGGAGTATCTGGCGTTCAAAAAGAGATTTGACGATTACACAAAAAAGATAGGTATGGAACAGTTTTTAGTACCCTATCTTATATCCTCACACCCCGGCTGTACTCTTGCCGACGCAGTCAAACTTGCGGAATACCTGAAATCCATCAATTATATGCCGGAGCAGGTGCAGGACTTTTATCCCACGCCGTCCACAAAGTCAACCTGTATGTATTATACGGGTATCGATCCCGACAGCGGAGAGGAGGTTTACGTTCCGCGCACCAGAGGGGAAAAGGCTCTCCAACGTGCGCTTTTGCAATATCGCCGTCCGGAAAACCGTCAAAAGGTTATGGACGCATTAATCCGCAGTGGCAGAGAGGATTTGATAGGTTACGGTAAGGAATGTCTTATTGTTCCCGATAGACTGCCGAAGACAGGGCAGGCGGTTAACCGTAGGCCTAAAGAGGGCAACGATAGCTCCTCGGATAAGACCAAGGACGTAAGGCGTAACGGCGCGTATGATAAGCACTCCGAAAGGAATACGGCGCAGGAGTACGGCAATAAGGACGGCTCTGGAAAGTATAACCGTAACGGTAAAAAGGATTTTTCGGGCGAAAACGGACGTACGACGGGGAAAACAGCCGCAAAGGAAAGCGGCGCAAGATTCTCATCATCGCCGAAAAACCGCAGTGAAAGCGTGAACGGAAAGAACGGAGCAAGAGGCAGCGGACAAAGCGGCGCACCTAATACGAGGGGCAGAACCGATTACGGAACAAACAGCCGCAAGACAGGCAACTCGGTAAGAAACGGCTCGGAAACAAAGCCGTACGGTCGTAATTCTTCAAAAGATAAAAAAAAGATAAGACCTCTAACGACGTAACGCCTGCTTGCTGAAATCCATTTTCTTTATAAAAGCGTACGCAAGGGGGTTCGATAGTTATGAACCTCATAAAAATCAACATTTTAATGCACCGCCGAAAGCGGTGCGTTTTTTTATTATCGAATTATAAATCCTAATAATTTCGCATCTTCTTTACCGTACAATTCAAACGATTGAATATTTCTAGGCGTTGCTTTAATACACGGCATTAATTCCGTAGTTTTGTTAAATTCCTTTTGACTCACAGATTTCGGAACGATGTTTTTTAGTCTGATTTCTACAAGATGATTAAGGGGCGTTGTTTCTTATGCTTAAAGGTATAATCGTTGATTCCAAAACATAATCTATAACGGGAGCGTTATATTCTACATTATTCGACAAAGTTCGATGTTTTTCGACAAAACTCGACAAAAAAAGAGTAATGCGCCTAGTTTATAATAAAGAGGTTTGGAAATGTTTTTGGTTTTGAAAATGAAGCATTTGGTAATTTGCGCAGTTGCGGCGATTGCCGTTATAGCTGTATCCGCAGGCGCGGCGTGGGGTGTTGCGTCGGGTATCGCAAAAAAAGAGCGCAAGCTTCCTATTTATTGTGTGCAGACCGAGGAAAAGGTGATCGCATTGACGTTTGATGCGGCGTGGGGGGCTGACAAAACCAAAACGATAGCCGATATTCTAACCGAATACGATGCAAAAGCGACCTTCTTTTTGGTGGGCTTTTGGATGGAAAAATATAGTGACGAGGTTAAATACTTAGATGAAAAGGGAATCGAAATCGGAAATCACAGCAATAAGCACCCCGATTTAACGGGATTAAGCGAGGCGCAGATTAAAAGCGAGATAGAGACGGTCAATACTATGATTAAGAATTTGATCGGTAAAACTCCTCGTTTTTTTCGTGCGCCCTACGGTGCGTACAACAATAAGGTGGTAGGCACGGTGGAATCCTTGGGTATGCAGTGTATCCAATGGGACGTGGATACTTTGGATTGGAAGGGCTTATCGGGGGCGGAGATCGCACGACGGATTACGGATAACGTAAAAAACGGATCGATAGTTTTACAGCACAACAACAGCGACCATATAACGGAGGCTATGCCGATTTACTTAAAAGCCTTAAAGGAGCAGGGATACCGCTTCGTAACGCTGAGCGAGCTTGTGGCAAGAGATAACTATACGATCGACCATAGCGGAAAACAAATTAAAAAATAAAAAGAAATACAGGAGGTAGTTATATGAATTACGAGGAACTTAACAACAACAAAGTCACCTTGGCAGGAACGGTGGTAGGTGCGCCGCGGTTTAGTCACGAGGTAATGGGGGAAGGCTTTTACGAGTTCGACCTTTCGGTACAGCGTCTGTCGATGCAACTGGATTTGCTGCCGATAACCATATCGGAAAGGCTAATGTATGAGGTAAAAGTCGCGGACGGCGAGCAGGTAACTGTTTGCGGACAGTTTAGGAGCTACAACAAGTTCGACAATAACAAAAGCCGCTTGATGCTTACGGTGTTTGCCAGAACAATATCGGAGTTTGATCCTGATATAAATCCCAATATCATAGAGCTTGAGGGCTATATCTGTAAACAGCCGATGTATCGAACCACGCCTTTTAAGCGTGAAATATGCGATTTGCTCGTTGCGGTAAACCGTGCGTATAACAAGTCGGACTATATCCCTTGCATAGCGTGGGGGCGCAACGCGCGTTTTGTCAACGGTTTAACGGTCGGAGAAAGAATCAACGTATTCGGCAGAGTGCAAAGCCGAGAATATCAAAAACAGATGGAGAACGGCGAGCTGATAACCAAAACCGCATACGAGGTTTCAATCAGCAGAATAACCGCGGACAGCTCAAAGGAAACGGTAGAGGTTGCTGACGATTACGCCGTGTAGATGTGCGGCGGCAAATCCGATTAGTGGGTTAATGCCTCGGCACTTTTGCTGAATAATTAGGGGGAGATATGATAACGGGAAGGTTTAATCGGCGAATGATAAGGGGGCGTTTAATCGTTTGATAAAGGGGAAAATTATTTGCGATTAGAAAAAGCGGTCTGTATTAATCGTATTTCGTTTATAATCACGTTTGAATGTCGGGGCTTACCGCCTTGACATTCTTTTTTTCGGGTGTTAAAATGTAGCTATGCTGACTATTGATGAGATTTTGCGTAATATAGATACCGTAACCGCACGTATCGACGCGGCGGCTGACGGACGCGCCGTTCAAATGGTGCTTGCAACCAAGACTCAACCCAAGGAGCTGTTACAGAGCCTTGCGGCTAAGGGTAGCTTTATATTCGGCGAGAATAGGGTGCAGGAGTTCTGCGACAAGTTTTTTACGCAGGACGGACTGCGCTGGCATTTTATCGGTCAGCTTCAGACCAACAAGGTTAAGTACGTAATAGGCAAGGTCGATTTGATACACTCTCTTGACAGACAGGAACTGGCGGCGGAGCTTCAACGGCAGGCGGATAAGCTTAATATTACCGTTGACGTACTGGTGGAGCTGAATATAGGCGGAGAGGAGAGTAAGGGCGGAGTCAGCCCCGATTGTCTTACGGATTTCTTGGAGAGTCTTAAGGCGTTTCCGCGGCTTAGGGTTAAGGGCTTGATGTGCGTTTACCCTAATCTACCTTATGAGGAGCTTGCGCCTTACTGCGCTAAGATGTCGGAGCTTTTCGATGTTGCACAGCGTCATAACGGCGGCAACGTGGACGTTTCGATACTTTCGACGGGTATGAGCCACGACTACGTTCAGGCGATTGAGAACGGTGCTAATACGGTTAGAATCGGCAGTGCGGTGTTCGGACCGCGCGGATAGGAGGATATATGTCAAAGGACGATTGGAAAGAAGCTATTAAGCTGTCGGCGAAAACCCGTAAGGGCGGACAGACGGATATGCCCTCGGCTTCCTCAATTCCGCAGGAAACCGCTGTTACCACCAACGTGGTTTATCTTAGCCCGAAGACCTTTGGCGACGTCAAGGAGCTTATCGACAATTTGAAAAATATGGCTCCCGTGATTTTTAATCTCGAAGGCTTGAGCAAGGAGTCGGGACAGCGGATTTTGGACTACATAGCAGGCGCGGCATACGCTTTGGGCGGCAGTATGAAACGCATTAAGGAATATATATTTTTAGCAACGCCTAAGGGCGTGGGCATAGCCGCACAGACGAACTGATGACAGTAATGATAATTATTGAGGTCGCATTGTTCGGTTTTTTCCTTGCGTCCGACCTTTTAACTAAGCATTTTATATGTCCTTTCCTAATAGAGGAGGGCGGAACCTACACCGTTATCGATAAGGTTCTTACCTTTATTTATTCCGAAAACGACGGCGCAGGCTTCGGCGTATTTTCAGGGAAACAAACCTTACTTATCGCTATAACGTCGATTTTGATGCTTGTACTATTGGGCGTACTTGTTTTTGCGCATTGTAAAAAAATGACCAAGCAAAAGGGCGGCTCACTTATGGTCGTTGCTTTGCTTATGCTCATTGGCGGCGGAATCGGCAATCTGGTCGATCGTATCGCTTTCGGTTACGTGCGCGATTTTATCGATTATACATTTTTAGTAACCTTGTTCGATTACCAATTCGCTATATGCAACGTAGCGGATATTTGGTGTACGGTCGGCGTTGTTCTTTTGGTTATCTACATTATTTTCTTCTTCGGCAAAACTGAAAAAACGGAGAAAAAAACAGTTGAAGACTCAACAGCGGAAATTTCGATAGCGTCTGACGACGAGAATATTATAACCTCTTCCAACGGCAGATTTGAAGAGGAAGCGACTGACGGCAACACCTGCGAGGACGGTGACGAGGTGTCCGATTTGTTCGGCGATGATAACGGTAGGCAGGAAGCCGAAGAGGACGACTGGCACCGCAAGAGCGATAACAATAAACTAGACTGATGAACGAGCGCATAAGCCTGATTACGGATAAAGAGGAAGACCGCGCAGACGTATTTATATCGACTAATATCGAGGACGTTTCCCGTTCCTACGTCAAAACCTTAATAGGCAAGGGTTTGGTCAGCGTCAACGGCAAGCCGCTTGACAAATGCGGTGCGAAACTCGGCGCAGGAGTTATGGTTACGGTTGATATTCCCGAACCACAAGAGATAAGCGCGAAACCGCAGGATATTCCTTTGGATATTGTTTATGAGGATAACGATATAATCGTTGTCAATAAGGCGCAGGGTATGGTTACGCACCCGGCGACGGGCACTCCTGACGGTACGCTTGTCAATGCGCTTATGTTCAAAGCGGACAGTTTAAGCGGAATTAACGGTGTAATTCGCCCCGGCATAGTTCATCGCTTGGATAAGGATACCTCAGGACTGTTGGTTGTTGCTAAGAACGATAAGGCGCATACCTCCTTGGCGGCGCAAATCGCGTGCAAGTCGGCAAGACGCATCTACGTTGCGTTAGTTGACGGCAACGTAAAGGAAGACAGCGGCGTAATAGACAAACCGATAGGGCGCAACCCCAAGGACCGTAAGCTGATGGCAATTGTGGCGGACGGGCGGAGGGCGGTTACTCTTTATAAGGTTTTGGAACGGTTCGGCAGTTACACCTTGGTTGAGTACGAATTGAAAACGGGCAGAACTCACCAGATTAGGGTTCACAGCAAAAGTATCAATCACACGGTTGTTGGGGATTTACAATACGGCGGAAGTAACAAATTCGGCTTAAAGGGGCAGCTTTTACACGCGAGAAAACTGATTTTGACACAGCCTACTACAGGAGAAGAGATGACCTTTGAGGCTCCCTTGCCCGATTACTTTGAAAAGGTTTTGCAACAATTAAGAAGTACAAAGCGGTAGATTATACCGATTTACCGACAGCGAACAGCAAATCGCGTTAATACTTACGAAATATTATTAAAAAGCTCATACGAGGCAGACGATGATTCGTGTGAGCTTTTTTGCGCTTTACAAACGAAAATATTTTTTATGTTGTGTTTGATAAACGGAACTCTTGTATGTAGCACTTAAAAAACAATAGTATTATATTTTGCGTTTAACAGGCGGAAAGTTTTTTATCGTATATTTATTAAACCGTGGTTTTTAATGTCGCGTTTGATATGCGGAAATTTTTTTATGTCGTGTTTAACAGGCGGGGAGTCTTGTGTGTTGCGTTTGATAACTGTGGTCTTTAAGTTGCGTTTGACGCGCGGAAAGTCTTGTATATTGCTTTTGACAAGTGAAAATTTATACTGTTGAGTTTAGCGGTGGACGGCAAATAAAAAACGTATGCGCGTGGCATACGTTTTCGATTTTTCGTTTTCAATAATTATCTAAGTCGATTCTTAGAAAATGCCCAAGCCCAGAATGATGCAGGCGATTACTATAACTACGCTTATCCAATAGATAACCTTAACCCAAGGCTTGGAGCGTCTTGCATAGTCGTAAGAGAAGAGCAAGGCGATGACGAACAAAAGAACCTTGGCAACAGTGTTGAGAATCATAGTAATAATGCCGCCGTTCAAGCCAAAAAAGCCGAGAATAGCGTCTAAAAGCCAAGCGACAGCCGAAAAGATAACGGCTATAAAGGCAAATAATGAAGGTGCGGAAGCACCGTTGGACTTTTTACTCATAAGAAATACCTCCGTGATTTTGAGTACATTATAGCACTTAAAATACTGCTGTACAAACACTATTCGTCCGTTTTTTCGGGTTTCACAATAATTTCGGAATACTTAACGTAATTAACTAACCCCGGTTGCTTTGACGGATGACGGGATACGTTTTTCCGTAAGGTGTAATCTACGGTTGCCTTACCCGAGCTTTGCTGTTCCGAATAATACGCCGCAAGTGCGGCACACCTTTCGATAACGGCAGAAGGTATGGTTTTGCCATCGGTAAAAAGGATAACGTGACTGCCGTGAGAATTACGCGCGTGAAACCAAAGGTCGTTTTCCGAAGCTTGCTTGAAGGTCACCGCCTCGTTTTGAAGGTTGTTTTTGCCTCTTATTACCTTAAAACCCTCGATTGAGTAGGTCGCGATTTGCATCGGAATTTCCTTAACCTTCCGTCCTTTTTGCAAGGCGGGTTTTTTCATAATGCCTGCGTTCTGAAGCTCCTTTTCGATTTCCGCATAATCGCAAACCTCCTCGGTAAGCTCAAATGCGGTTTTTACGGATTGAATGTAATTGAGAAGCGCGGTTTGCTCGGCGAGCTGAACGGTGACGATTTTTGCCGTGCGTTTCAGTTTTGCGTATTTTTTGTAATAAACTTGAGCGTTATCGATGGGAGAAAGTCTTCCGTCCAAGGTCACAGTAATCGGTTCTTGAGTCTCGTAATCGGTCAGTACGGCTTTTTCGTCGCCTTTTTTCAGCAGATAAAGATAGCAGGTTATAAGATCGCCCTTTTTCTTCATATCCTCGGCGTTTTTGCACTCTTCCAGCTTTTGCTGACCGCTTTTAATCAACCTTACCGCTTTTGTTTCCGCCGTTTTTAACGCGGCTGCAATGGACTTGCCGTGAGACTTGAGTCTGGCAATCCGATCCTTTTCGGAGCAAAGTACGTCCACAACCTCGTTGAAGGTCGTATAGCTTTCAAACTTCTCTTCGGTGTAGCCGTAGGGAGTCATATAGTAGTCCTTACCGTCGGTACAGGGCTTGAACTCTTCGGTGCCGTATATGGCGGCAAAGCCGTAGATTACGTCTGTCAGCGCACGCGCTTCGGTATCGGTTAGAGAGTCGCGGTCAAAGGCTACGTTCGCACGGTGAAAAACCTCGTAAGCAGTGGTTCCTGCGAAACCTCCTACGTTAGCGATAAGGTATTTAACCGCCTCGTAATTACAGCCGCGCAACACTTCAAAAAGCCTTGGATCGGTAGGTGCGATTCGAGTTTGTTCGGGGGGTAAGTACTTCACCTTGGGCAGGATACAGCGTTTCTGATTTTCATCGGGAGGAATGTGCCTTAATGCGTCTAAAATCACGCAATCATCCGCGAGAATTATGTTGCTGTATCTTCCCATCAGCTCAATATAAAGGTGATACATAAGCTCGTCCGCCATATCGTTACGTCCCATAATCTCAAACAAGGCGATACGGTCGCAGGCGACTGTTTTGACAGAAATGATTTTGCCGCCCGTGAGGTGCTTTCTGAGGAGCATTGCAAAGGGCGGAGCTACGTATGGATTATCCTTTTTTCGTGTGGTTAGATGAAGCCTCGGACTGTTGGGATTAACGGAAATCACCAGCAAACGGTTCTCGCCGCCTGCGCGAATCAAAAGGTTAAGCTCGTCCTTTTCGGGCTGTGAAATACGGTCTATACGTCCGGTGGAAAGCAGGGCGTTTAATTCGGCGACAAGCGCGTTAATGTTAAAAAAGTCGTTAGGCATATTTTTATTATATCCGCCGCGGAGGTATAAAGCAAGTTTTGCCAATGTAAATTTATAATTTAATCTACCTTTTGTCCTATAATTTTCCTTGCTTACCGAGCGAAATTGTGTTAGTATTGTAACGATAAATATTCATCGGAGGAATATCTAATGAGCGACAACAGTAAAGAATTAAAACTTAACGTCAAAATCGGCGGCAAGGATAGCGAGTACGCTATTGCTTACGTAACAGAGAGCGTGGACAAGTTCCATACGAAGTACTCGTTTACCGTCGAAGGTGACTTATACAACCTTTTGGAACAAGACGTATATTTCAATACGAAGGGCAAATATAAGGTCGAGGGCTTCCGTAACGGTAAGGCACCCAAGGGTACTATCGAGAGATATTACGGCAAGGGCGTATGGGTTGAGGACACCTTAGACTTAGCTTTAGAGAGCTGCTATACCGCGCTTTTCAAGCAGGTTTTTGATAAGGAACCCCTGATTACAAGACCTACCTACGAGGTTGGTAAGGTAGATTTGGGACATTTCGAGTTCTCCTTCACCGCTTGCATTATGCCCGACATTACCTTGGTTAATTACAAGGGTATCGAGGTAGAGAAGGTTGCTCCCGTCGAGGTTACTGACGAGCAGCTTGCGGCAGAGCTTAAGAAAGAGCAGGATAAGTTGGGCTGTTGGGAAGACATCAGCGACCGCGCAGTAGCTGACGGCGACACCGTTACTATCGATTACAGCGGTTCTATCGACGGCGTGAAGTTCGACGGCGGCACTGCCGAAAAGCAGGATTTGGTTATCGGCAGCAAGACCTTTATCCCCGGTTTTGAGGAGCAGGTTATCGGTATGAATATCGGTGAAGACAGAGATATTACCGTTACGTTCCCTGCTGACTACGGTTCTGACAAGCTGGCAGGCAAGGAAGCAGTTTTTGCAATCAAGCTTCACGGTATCAAGGTTAAAGTTCTTCCCGAGTTGGACGACGAGTTTGCCAAGGACGCCAGCGAGGATTGCGACACCTTAGATCAGTTTAAGGCTAAGCTGACCGCCAAGCTGACCGAACAAGCGGCGAAAACGGCGGAGAGAGCCACCGAGAGCAAACTGGTGGAAAAACTTGCCGAGATTAACGCTATAGAGTTCCCTGCCGAGTACGAGGAGCTTATCGCAGAGCAGGCTATCAGACAGGAACTTGAGCAACAGGGTATTAATCTTGAGATGTATCTCAAGTACGTTAAGACCACTCTTGACGCTATGGTCAAAGAGTTTAAGGAAAGTCCTGCATTCAAGTATGCCGTGGACGACGAGAAGGTTCGTCTGATTATGACTGCCATCGTTAAGGAAGAGAAGATCACCGCAGAACAGGCAGAGATCGAAGCCAAGATGCAGGAGAATGCCGACAAGGCGGAAAAGAGCCTTGAGGATTACAAGAAGGAAATGAAGGACGGCGAAGCGGAATATATTGCTAATGTCATTGTCAACGAGAAACTTAGAAAATTCATTCTCGATAATAACGTCATTAAGTAATAATTCTCCTCTTTGCGGTTATAATTAATAGGAGGGACCAATGGTAGAAAAGAAAGATTTGATAGTGCCGTACGTAACGGACAGAATTAACAACACCGACAGGACGAGTGACTTATTCTCCAGAATGCTGGAGGACAGGATTATTTTCCTTATGGGACCTATCAATACCGATATGGCCAATACTATTATAGCGCAGCTTCTGTTTTTGGAAGGCAAGGACCCTGACAAGGATATATTTATGTATATCAACAGTCCCGGCGGAAGCGTCAACGACGGCTTGGCAATTTACGACACGATGAACTACATAAAGTGCGACGTATGCACGATATGTACGGGTAGCGCAATGTCGATGGGCGCGTTGATACTGTCGGCAGGAGCTAAGGGCAAGCGTTATAGCCTGCCTAATTCCGAGATTATGATTCATCAGGTTTTAATCAGCGGCGGCTTAGAAGGACAGGCGACGGATATCGCTATCTATACCAAGCATTTGCTCCGCTCTAAAGAAACCCTCAACCGCATATTGTCCGAGACCTCAGGTCAGCCTTACGAAAAGGTTTGCGCCGATACGGAGCGTGACAATTTTATGACCGCGCCGGAAGCGAAAGCTTACGGATTGATCGACAAGATTTTTGTATCTAGAAATAAATGACAATTAAAACGAGCAAAGACGTAACTTGTTCCTTTTGTGGAAAAAAGGAAAGCGATGTAAAAAGAATGATCGGCGGTGCCGACGGTGTTTTTATCTGCAACGAATGCGTAGAGCTTTGTATGGATATTATTTCCTCCGAGACCGAAGCTCAGGACGCGGCGGTTAATGCACCCGAGACGTTGCCGTCTCCACAACGTATCAAACAGCTTCTGGACGATTATATTATCGGACAGGACGCGGCTAAGCGGATTCTTGCCGTTGCCGTTTATAATCACTATAAGCGTATCAGCAAGAAACTCGCAACCGCGGACGATGACGTTGTTCTGGAAAAAAGTAACGTATTGCTCTTAGGCCCCACGGGTAGCGGCAAGACTCTTTTAGCCAAAACCTTGGCAGGTATTCTTAAAGTTCCCTTTGCCGTAGCCGATGCTACGACTTTAACCGAGGCAGGTTACGTAGGCGAGGACGTGGAGAATATTCTTCTCAAGCTTATACAGGCGGCAGATTATGACGTGGCTAAGGCTGAGAAGGGTATCGTCTATATAGACGAGATTGACAAGATTGCCAGAAAAAGCGAGAACGTATCCATAACGCGCGACGTGTCGGGCGAGGGTGTGCAACAGGCTTTACTGAAAATAATCGAAAGCACAGTTGCCAGCGTTCCACCTCAGGGCGGACGTAAGCACCCGCAGCAGGAGTGTATCCAAATCGACACCACCAATATACTGTTTATCTTCGGCGGAGCCTTTGTCGGCCTGGAAAAGATTGTTTCCGACAGACGTGACGGCGGCAGTATCGGCTTTGGCGCGGACGTAGGCCACACGGTTGAAAAGTATGAGGAATTGATTTCTATGCTTCAGCCTGACGACCTTATCAAATACGGTCTTATTCCGGAGTTCGTGGGAAGAGTGCCTATCGTAGTCGGGCTTAACGCCTTAGACGAGACGGCTTTGGTCAAAATCCTAACCGAACCCAAGAACGCGTTGACTCGTCAGTATGCCAAACTTTTCAGTTACGACGGTATCGATCTGGAATTTGAGGACGGCGCTATACAAGCGGCCGCGCGTAAGGCTATCAAGCTAAAGACGGGCGCAAGAGGACTCAGAACTATACTTGAAGATTCTATGCTGGAAGTAATGTACGAGGCTCCCGGTAATCCTAATATCGAAAAGATTGTGATTACGGAGGGTGCGATTAACAAATCGGAAAAACCGAGGATAATATTGAGGGAAATAGCTTAAATGTTAAATAACCAAAGATTAGTACCAGTATTTTACGACATTGCCGGCCCCCTTTTTCCGGGGGCTTTCGTTGCTATAAAGGGTAACGAGGACGCCGATTTTTTCAAATACGCCTCAGTTTGCGCCGAAAGCGGATATTTTGTTGCCGGCGCGATTAAGGTTGGCGAGCTTTCTTACGTAGGCACCCTTATGGTGGTTGACAATATGGAGACCGCCTTTATCGAGGGCAAGCTTCGCGGCAGAGCCGAAGAGCGCGTGCGCTTTATAGAGGGTGAGATGCGGAACGGTTTTATGTTTGTTCTTCCTTCTCCTGCTCCATATACCGAGTGCTCCATTGACGATATCAAGCCTACCATTACTGTAGTCAATGCCTTTTTGGACAAGCTGAAAACCGTTGTCGGTACAGATTCCCCTTTTGCCAAAGAGGATTTTGTTGACGTCAACAATATCAATAATTGGATAGACGGCTTCGTGCCTTTGCTTTCCCGTTGCGACAAATCCAAAATCTTTGTCGAGGACGACACGCTGACAAGACTTCGCTTAACGGCTGTTGGAATACAAATGCAGTTGGATTACGAGACCGCAAAAAAAGACTTTGAGGAAAAGGTCAACCAGAGTATTCAGGAAAGTCAACGCGATTATTTTTTGAGAGAACAGCTTCGCGTATGCAACGAGGAATTATACGGTGCAGAAAGCGAGATAGAGGATTACGAGAAGAAAATCCGTGCCGTCAAAGCTCCTAAGGTTGTTAAGGACAAGCTAATGAAAGAGCTTCGGAAGCTTGCTAACACTCAATCCTCCAGCCCTGAAAGCTACGTTCAGCGTAACTATTTGGATTCTGTTTTGGATTTACCTTGGGGAAAGCGCAGTAAGGAAAACGTATCCATCGACCGCGCTCGCGAGATATTGGACGAGGACCATTACGGCATAGAAAAGGTAAAGGAAAGGATTATCGAATTCCTTGCGGTTAAGAAGCTTGCTCCCGACAAAAAGGGCAATATCTTATGCTTTATAGGACCTCCCGGAGTTGGCAAAACTTCAATCGTCCGTTCTATCGCCAAGGCAATGGGGCGCGAGTATTACCGCGCCAGCTTAGGCGGCGTTCACGACGAGGCGGAAATCAGAGGACACCGCAAGACCTATATCGGATCTATGGCAGGTCGAATAATGAGCGGAATAACTAAGGTTGGCACAATGAACCCTGTGTTCCTGCTTGACGAAATCGACAAGGTAGGACAGGACTTTAAGGGCGATCCGTCCAGTGCTTTATTAGAGGTTTTGGATCCCGAACAGAATAAGGGCTTCGTCGATAATTTTTTGGAGATACCCTTTGACCTGTCGGACGTTCTGTTTATAACTACCGCCAACAGCGCACAGACTATTGCCGCGCCTCTTTTAGACCGTATGGAAATAATCGAGATGAGCGGTTATACGATAGAGGAAAAGACCGAGATTGCTATGCGGCATCTTATTCCTAAGCAAGCGGAGGCTCACGGAGTTAAGGAATTAGTTAATATAGCTCCTGACGCGATAAAGGCGGTTATAGACGGTTATACGCGCGAGGCAGGCGTTCGTAAGTTGGAACAGCAGCTTGCGGCGTTAATTCGCAAGGTGGCGGTCAAACTGGCTTCCGAAAACAAAAACGAGAGAAAGCTTATTAACGTATCCGCAGATGAGATTGAAGGATATTTGGGGATACCTAAGTACCGCGGCGACGAGCTTCGCAAGAGCGCGTCTGTCGGCGCGATTACTGGTTTAGCTTGGACAGAATACGGCGGCGTTACCTTGGAGCTTGAATGCAGACTTATAGAAGGCAAGGGCGACGTAATAATAACCGGTAATTTGGGCAAGGTAATGGAGGAATCCGCGAAACTCGCCGTTAGCGTGGTCAAGAGCTTGGCTGAGGAATACCACGTTGATAAAGAACTTTTTAAGAAGTACGACGTACATATACACGCTCCCGAGGGTGCAGTGCCTAAGGACGGACCGTCGGCAGGAATCGCGCTTACAACCGTTATACTGTCAGCTTTCGCACAGCGTAAGGTTACGGCTGAAAAAGCTTTGACAGGCGAGATAACCCTTTGGGGCAGAGTGTTGCCTATCGGCGGAGTTAAGGAAAAATGTTTAGGCGCATTGCAGGCAGGTATTACAACAGTTTTGCTTCCGGTTGCCAACAAGAAAGATTACGCAGAGCTTCCCGAAACGATAAAATCCAAGGTGAAAGTGACCTTTGTTGAGAATATCGAGCAAGTGCTTAAGGAAATGCTTCTGTAAAAAGCGGAAAATCAGTTGTATGGATATTGTTAAAGCCGAATTTGTAACCTCGGTAGGAAGTAACAGCTTCCCAGAGGACTTAACAGAAATTGCCGTTGTCGGACGATCCAACGTCGGCAAATCTTCCTTTATCAATTTTATTACCAACAACGGCAAACTGGCTCGTACGTCTAAGGATCCGGGACGGACTCGTTTGATTAACTATTTTTCCGTAAACGGCGGTGTATTTTACCTTGTGGATTTACCGGGCTATGGTTTCGCCAAGGTTTCAGACGCAGAAAAGGACAAATGGGCGTCGCTCATCGAGAATTATTTGCTCCAATCTAAGGGCTTAAAGCACATTTTTGTGTTGGTGGATATACGCCACGAGCCGTCGGTGTTGGATAAGCAGATGATTAGTTTTTTGTACCACTACAATATACCCTTTACCATTATCGCAACCAAGGCTGACAAGGTATCTAAGTCGGAGGGGAATAAATGCCGTAAGGTTATAGCTGACGCTTTACATATAACCGTAGCTAATATAATCACCGTTTCCTCCGAAGCAAAGACGGGCGGCGCGGAGGTATTAGCTCGAATCGAACAGATTTTGAGTGTGTAAAAGTATTCTACTTATATAATATTCAACTAATTACTAACGCGGCTTGTTCGCGTTTTTTTATCTTTTTTCCTTATTTTTTTCTTTTATGGGCGGAAAACGGCGATTTTTTTCTTTATTTGTAAATGTATATCATTCTTTTTATAATAGCTGATTTTTATCGATATTGGAACAATAGACGTTTTCAGAACAATAGACGTTTTCAGAAGTTTAGACGTATTAAGATTGGATTTATGCACATAAATTGATAGTGGCATAAACGATTCAAAAAGTGTTTTTGCAGTATTAATTTGGATTTTAAGGCGCAAAAGAACAACGGGTTACATATAGTAGAGTAGAATACAAGGAGGTAATATTATGCCGTTTTCCAACAATGTCAGACCGGATAGAATGCCCGGTCCCATAGTCGGCAACCCCGTAACAGGTCTTTGCGAAAAAGTTTGCATACAGGTCAAAAAAGTGTTCGACGCCTGCGTTAAGCAGGAAACCCTAACAGGTACTATACTTTCTTTGACTTCCACGGTACCTGCCGAGGTCGTCACGCCGTTTACATATTTAAGTGCGCGGAACACCACAACGTCCGGACAAATCAACAATCTGGTCATAATGCCCATATCGGATAAGCCCGGTTGTTCCAGAGTGCAGTGCACAGTCACCATACCGATGGAGGTTTTGTTTACCGACAGCACGGGTATAACCGCGTCAGGCACAAGCTCTATCGTCATAGATAAGGACGTGCTTCTCCACGTGCCCAAGGCGTCCGTTATGCCTTACGATATCGAAGCGGTTGTCAGCGCGGTTAGTACGGTCGGTACGTACGTGAGTGACGCCACTTTCAGCGTAACGGTATGCGTAACCGTGATTTTGAAGGTTGTTTCCGAGGTGGAGCTTTTGATTCCGTCCTACGGCTACTGCTTCATTCCGCCCTGTCAAGAGTTTCAGCAGGAGGTATGCGAGGGGTTCTTCGACCTACCGCTTTTCCCTCCCGACAGGAGATAGCGACCACGACTTAACTCGGCGAACCGATGAGGTTCGCCGTTTTTTTGTCTTTCTGCGAAGCTGAAGCCGCGGCAGGTATCGGCACAAAGCCACTTTGTTTTATTGCAAAGCCGCTTTGAAAGTGGTAGAATACTTATATGTTGTACTCTATTTCTGATTTGCATCTTTCCCTTAGAGGGGATAAGCCTATGGACATTTTCGGCGGTAACTGGGCAGGTTACACCGATACTATCAAGACGAACTGGCTTTCAACTGTCGGCGCGGACGATATAGTTTTGCTTGCAGGCGATTTGTCTTGGGCGTTGAAACTAGAAGACGCAATAGCCGATATAGAGGATTTTTTAGTGCCGTTACCCGGTAAAAAAGTAATCATCAGAGGTAATCACGATTATTGGTGGAATTCCTATGCAAAACTTAACGACGCATTGCCCCCCGATGTTTTTGCTATCCAGAATAATTGTATTAGGTTCGGTAACGACCTTATTTGCGGAACGCGAGGCTGGACAATAGCAGGCGACAACTCCTCCGACGAGGATAAAAAAATTTATCAAAGGGAGCTGATTCGCCTTGAACTGACGCTTAAATCTATGGACGCTATGCGCAAGGAGGGCGACCGCGCAACGCTGATGATGCATTATCCGCCCTTTGACGTAAGACTTACCCCAAGCGGATTTACGGAGCTTATATCCAAGTATAGACCTGACGCGGTCATTTACGGTCATTTGCACGGTAAGGACTGCTTTGCACGCAGTTTGGTGCATATTGACGACGTTCCATATTATTTGACCTCTTGCGACTTGATCGGTAATAAGCTGATTAAGCTTTACTAATTAAAAAGTCTTAAAACCGCAGATGATTCTGCGGTTTTTTTGTAGGTAGGCATATTTGAATAGTGGCGAGCATTCCCACCTTATTGTCTATAACTGTTAAGAGCCGATTGAAATGAAGGTAAGGAGTGTAAGTTCGCGCTATATGGGGGAAGTGGCACATACCAACGGAATTGCGAATATACGCTAACTGCGCTCCCTTTATGACTGATGATTATAATTGAAAAGATATATTATATATTAAAAAACTAATCAATATTAGTCTTAATTATTAATTTTTCTTAATAAAATGCAAATATATGAGGTTTTTATAGGGAAATTTTGTTTATCCACTTTTTTCCACCACAAAATATGCTAATCACAGTCAATTTACCCACAATATGTTGTGCTTTTCTTGCTTTTTTGAGAAGTTGAGCTCAAACGCGGTGGCTGAAAGTGGTTATCTCTGTTGACAAAAGTGGATATACGTGGTAAAATGTGGCTGTAAGTGGCGTAAAAGTGCTAAATCGGCACGTATTCGCCTAAAGGAAAGGTAATTATGAGCGGAAGGTTGACAGGCGAGTATAAATATCAAATGGATCCTAAAGGCAGACTTCGTTTGCCCGCCGCTTTGTTACGTTTGATTGACGCTCCTGACGAGCTTATGATCGGTATCGGTTCAGGCGAATTCTTAAGCGTATATACCAAGGGCTATATGGACGACTTGTTCGCTCGCTATTCCAACGTAGATATATACGATTACGAGAGTCAGGATAAGGTCAGAGAATTATTCCGCAATATGCGCCCCTTCGGTCGTGACAGCCAAAGCAGGTATCAAGTACCGGCAGACTTACGAGAAGAGGTTGGTTTATCCTCTAACGTAGTTGTAATCGGCGTTAATGACCGCTTGGAGATTTGGGATATAGCGAAGTATGCGGAGATGGACAAATACAAAGCCACTCGCCGCCTAAAAGCGGGGAACTAGAATGGAATTCGTACATCAACCTGTAATGCTTAACGAGGTTATAGACGGATTGGCAATTAACCCTGCCGGAACCTATGCGGATATGACCTTAGGCGGCAGCGGACACAGCCGCGAGATAGCCAAAAGGCTTACCACAGGGAAGCTGATTGCCGTAGATAAAGACGAGGACGCGCTTGCAGTAGGCAGAGAACGTCTTAGGGGCTACAACGTAGAGTTCATACACGACGACTTCAAAAACGTAATTCCCAACCTGCCTATGGTGGACGGAATCCTGATGGATTTGGGAGTATCGTCCTATCAAATAGACAATCCCGACAGAGGTTTTTCCTATCGAAGCGAGGGCAAGTTGGATATGCGAATGGATTTGAGCGCACCCCTTACTGCGGAGGACGTGGTAAACGAGTATGACGAAAAGGAACTGACGAATATTCTTTTCAGATACGGCGAGGAGCGTTATTCCAGAAGGATAGCACAAAATATAGTAGAGGCAAGAAAACACAATAGGATTAGTACAACTACCGAATTGGCGACAATTATCGAAAAGAGTATTCCGCCGCAAGACCGTTTTAAGGGCGGACATCCTGCAAGAAGAAGTTTTCAGGCAATTAGGATAGAGGTGAACGGAGAGCTGTCGAATCTGTACGAAACGGTGCTGACAGCGATTAGCAAGCTGAACAAGGGCGGTCGGTTATGCATAATAACCTTCCATTCCCTAGAGGACAGAGCGGTAAAACAGGCATATCGATATGCGGAACTGAGTTGCATTTGCGATCCCCACAGTCCGATATGCACCTGTAACAAGATACAGGATATAAAACCCGTAACGCGAAAACCCATTATACCGAGCGCGGCGGAGTTGGCGGCAAACAAAAGATCGGAGAGCGCAAAGCTGAGAATTGCGGAAAAAATAACATAAAAGAACGCAGGAGTGAATACTATGATAGCGGAAACCGTGATAAAAAAAGAAACCGTTTGCGACGATTTAGCAGACGCTATAGCGTATGAGAGCCGTTGTTTAAGTGACCGCGGCTATGATACCGATAGCAGTGCTTTGCCCGACAGCGTCAAAATGGGACTTTTTGATTTGCTTCAAGTTGGAGTCAAGTCCGCAGAGACCGCGTCCGATAACGATGAAACCTTAATCGAGATGACCGCAGAGGCGATCGACACTCTTAAAGGTTCCCAAGCGAAAGAGGAAGCGACCAACGCAAACGGCGCAACCTCAACCCAAGCCGTATCTTCGACTCAGCAGCAGGCTGTGGTAAGGAGAGTGTTTAACAGGCGTATGATTCCGTTTGTTTGCACGTATTGTTTGGTTTTCGCGGCTGTTATCGCCCTGATTCTCGGTGCAGTACCGGGAAGTGCGTGGGAAGGAACCGCAACCCTTTATAACATACCCGACAATTTTAGCTTCGAGAGTTTCAAGGCGGCTCCCATTGTCGCAGGTAACGAAATCGGCGCAACCGCCGAAAAAGACGTAATTGTCGAATCGACGGCAGCGGAATCCCGTAAAGCATATACGGGCAACATTAACAAGATTATGACGGACGAAGGCGTTGTTGCCATAGACAACACGGCGGTAACCACAGGTACGGAAGAAACGACGAACTGGTTTGATAAGTTCTGTGATTTCCTAAGTAACGCATTCGGAGGTTAATGAGTATTGTTCCCTATATCACAAATATCAGTTAAGAAAAGGTTATTGACGATTGGCTTGTTGATAACCTTTCTTTTTACGGCGGTAATAGCAAAGCTCTTTTACGTACAGATAATTGACGGAGTCGGACTGCAAAGTAAGGCGTTGGATCAGTGGACGCGCGACGTGCCGATAGTAGCGGCGAGAGGTAATATATATTCCTCGGACGGCAGTCTTTTGGCAGGAACAACCACGTCTTATACAATCTACGTCAGACCTGCATCGGTGGAATCGATAGCGGACGTTGCGAGAGCGATAGCTGACGCGACCTCGCAGTCTTACGACGCGTTGTATCGCAAAATCGAAAAAAGAGGTGCGTCGGAGCTGACCGTTGCCAAAAAGGTGACTAAGGAATGCGTGCTCGCAATAATGAAAACCGAAGTAAAGGGGGTTTATTTTTCCGCCGATACCTCGCGCTTTTATCCTTATGGCGATTATATGTCCGCGGTTTTGGGGTTTACTAACGCCGATACCAGAGGGCAAACGGGTTTGGAGCTATACTACGATAAGTATTTGGTTGGCGTAAACGGATACGAGCTGACTCAAACGGATTTGATAGGCAAACAGCTTAACGGAGTAACGACCTACGTTCCTGCCGTTAAGGGGCTTAACGTGAGCTTAACAGTGGAGAGCAACGTGCAGTATTTTGCAGAAAGCGCGGTAAAAGCCGCACTTGAAAAATACGGAGCAAAGTCGGCTTCCTGTATCGTAATGAACGCGGTTACAGGCGGCGTAACGGCAATAGCGCAAGCACCCTCCTTTGACCTCAATGCCATACCGCGCGAGGACGTAACTCGGCTTATGGAGCTTTCCACTATGATATCGGCAGGAACGGTTTTCGAGCCGGGTTCCACCTTCAAAATCCTTACCCTCGCCATTGCAATTAACGAAGGACTAACAGGGGAAAACGACAGATTTTTCTGTCCGGGGTTCCGAATTGTTGACGGACAGCGTATTAAGTGCTGGAGGTCAATCGGACACGGCAGTCAAACGCTGGAGGAGGGGGTTTGCAACAGCTGTAACTGCGTATTTATGGATTTGGCGTTGCGTATCGGGGTTGAAAAGCTATACTCGTATTACCGCGCTCTGGGCTTAAACGTAAGGACGGGACTGGACGTAAACGGCGAAACGGCAGGCATATTGTTAAAGGAAGATACCGTCAAAACCGTGGATTTGGCTCGTATAGGGTTCGGTCAGGCAATAGCCGTCACGCCTATCGGTTTGATTTCCGCGGTTTCAGCGATAATCAACGGCGGTAACAAGGTAACGCCTCATCTGTTGGACGAGGTGAAAGCGGAGGACGGAACCCTTGTGTATCATAATCCTGAAATGACGGGAGCCAACGTAATCAGCGCGACAACCTCGGAAAAGGTGCGAAAACTCCTGAAAAGCGTGGTATCGGATGGCAGCGGAAAGCACGCCAAGGTGGACGGATATTCCATTGGCGGCAAAACAGGAACCGCGCAAAAATACGAGAACGGAACCATAGCGCGAGGTAAATATTTATCCTCGTTTATAGGCTTTTCGACTGTGGAAAATCCCGAATACGTAATTCTTTTTATGGTTGACGAGCCGCAAGGGTACCTTTATTACGGAAGTCTGGTCGCCGCACCGTACGTAGGAGAGATTTTTTCAAAGATATTTCAGTATAAGGAGATTAATCCTACGGAGCCTATGGAACCTCCTGTTAGCGTGACGATGCCCGACTTAATAGGCAAGTCACTTGGGGAGGCAGTGAAGGAATTGCGGAGCTTGAATTTGATTTACGAGCTTAGCGGTGACGACGGAACGGTTACATCGCAGTTTCCTCCGCCCTTGAGCGTAATCACCACTGACTCGGTAGCGTATATAGAATTGTCTGTTTTTGCTGATTAAGGTCCTCTTTTGTAACCGACTGCTAATCCTGCAATTATTAATGCTACAATGTAGCTATTAATAAAAAGGGAGAAAAAGTATGAGATTATCTGACCTTTTAAGACGTGTGGATTACCGTAGAATAATAGGCAACGAGAGCGTTGAAGTGAACGACGTGTGTGCAGACAGCCGAAAACTAAAGTCGGGCGGAATGTTCGTATGCTTGAAGGGCAAGGTTGACGGCAAAACCTTTGCGGAGAGCGCGGCGGTAAGAGCCGCGGTAATTATGACCGATGAGGAATTGCCGTTGGACGTTACGCAGGTGATAGTGCGAAACGTCCGAGCTTCATACGCAAGAGCTGTCGCCGCTTTGTACGACAATCCGCAGGACAAGCTTAAAATCATCGGGGTAGTCGGAACCAACGGAAAAACCTCCTGTTGCTATTTACTCAATTCGATTTTTAGGCTTTCCGGTTGCAAAACAGGTATGCTTACCACCGTTGAATGTGACGTGGACGGAGTCAAAAGTCCTGCATCGCTTACAACCCCCGATCCCGACGTGCTGTACAAGCTGTTAAGCGAAATGGTTGAAAAAAAGGTCGAATACGTTTTTATGGAATTGTCCGCTCACGGGATATATTACGAAAAGCTGTCGGGATTACGCACGAAAGCAACGATATTTACCAACTGTACTAGAGATCATTTGGACTTTTTTAAGGATTTCGACAGTTATGCCGCCGTTAAGAAAAGCTGGTTTTCTATTTCAAATACCAACCTTGCGGTGGTAAATTATGACGATAAGATAGGCAGAGAAATATTGCAAGAATGTAACTGCCCTTATCTGACTTATGGCGTGGATAATCCGGGCGACGTGTTTGCAATCGACCTAACCCATAACAAGAACGGCACAAGTTTCATTATAAATATGTTCGATATTGTAAAACGCGTTAATAGCGGATTTTACGGCAAATTTAACGTATATAATATGCTTGCCGCTTGCACGGTTGCAGGGTATTTCGGCATAGCGATGAGCAATATTGCCGCAGTGTTGGAAAACGGCCGTAAAATCCCCGGCAGGTTTAACGTATATCACACGAGGGGAGGCAGTAGGGTAGTAATCGATTACGCTCATACGGGCGACGGTCTTGAAAACGTGCTTTCCACCGCAAGGGAAATTACTAAGGGCAGATTGATAACGGTGTTCGGCTGCGGCGGCGATCGGGATTCAGGTAAGCGTAAAACTATGGGAGAGATTGCCGCGAGGCTTTCCGATTACGTGGTGATAACCAACGATAATCCGCGTACGGAAAACCCCTACGAAATCGCAAGAGCCGTGGAAGCCGGAGTAATATGCGGAGATATTAATTACGAGGTAATATTAGACAGGAAAGACGCAATAACGGAAGCTATACAGTTCGCCGAGCCCGAGGATACGGTAGTTATTACGGGCAAGGGAGCGGAAGCGTATATAGAAATCAACGGTAAAAAAATACCCTACAGCGACTATCAAACGGTAAAGGAGCTGAACGGGGGAAGCCTATGAATTACTTGATAAAAGATTTGGGCATAGGCTTATTTTCCTTGGCAATTGCGGCATTATTGGCTTTTCCGATTACTGCTTTGATGAAAAAAATCAAGGCAGGACAACCTATACTTAAATACGTGGAACTTCACAAGGGTAAGAGCGGAACGCCAACTATGGGCGGCATTATCTTTATTGCGGCGGCAGTAATTGCTACAATGATATTCGGGGGAAGCGGATTGACGCTGGGGAAAGCGGCGGCATTGATAATGACGGCATTTGCTTTACTCGGATTTACCGATGATTTTTTGAAAATACGATTAAAGAAAAACGAGGGCCTAAAGGCGTGGCAAAAGCTGATTTTTCAGCTGATAATAGCGGGAATTGTGGCTTGGTATTGTTACGAGAATCCGTATATAGGTACGACGGTCAATTTGCCATTTACAGAAAAAACCGTGGAGCTTGCTTGGTTTTCTCCGATACTAACGGTATTGGTCGTTGTGGCTACAGTCAACGCTGTCAATTTGACAGATGGACTAGACGGGCTTGCTACAGGTACGGGTTTATATTACTTTCTAACCTTTGCGATAGTAACGGTAATAATGATAACTAATGCTGAATATCAGAAAAACCTCGGATATTCCGAACAATTACAAAGTTTACTGTACTTTGAAACGGCGGTAATCGGCGGTTTATTGGTGTTTTTTACAATTAACAGCAATCCTGCTAATATCTTTATGGGCGACACAGGCTCACTTGCCTTAGGAGGTGCCGCGGCAACGGTAGCGGTTTTCGGTAAAAATCCCTTTCTGGTGCTTATTGTAGGCATAATGTACGCGGTTAGCTGCATAACAGTTATTGTGCAGGTATTCTGGTTCAAGGTGAGCGGCGGCAAAAGGGTATTTCTTATGGCACCTTTGCATCATCATCTTCAAATGAAAGGACTTTCGGAAAACAAGATAGTATCCTTGTATTCGGTGGTTACTTTCGTTGCCGGTGTTATCTGCATAATAGGCGTGTTGGCAGGTGTTTATGGATTTGACGGGTAAAAGAGTGTTGGTAATCGGCAAGGGCTTAAGCGGTAACGCCGCTTGCGCCTTGGCGACGGCAATTGGCGCAACCGTGTACGTTTACGATGATTTGGATTTTTTGCCTACAGAATACAAACAACTTTCCTATTCCGAGGTAATTCGATACGTAAAAGTATTGGATTTTGCGGTAGTTTCTCCTGCCGTACCCAACGACCACAGACTTTTGATACGACTTCGCGAGAACGGCGTGACCGTTCTTTCCGAACCGGATTTCGGATACTTAAACTGCTCCGCGCGTCTGCTTGCGGTTACGGGAACCAACGGTAAAACCACCACCGTGGAAATGGCATCGACAATGCTGAGCGCGGCAGGAAGGGTGGCACCTGCCGTGGGAAATATCGGCTTACCCTTAAGCGCAGTGGCTCAAACGCTGAAACAGAAGGATTTTGCGGTAGTGGAAATTTCCAGCTTTCAGTTGGAACAAAGCGTGTGTTTTCGAGCTTTTTGCAGTGCGATAACCAATATAGAATGCGACCACATAGAAAGACATAAAACCAAAGAGCAATATAACCTTGCAAAGTTAAAACTCTTTGAAATGACCGATAGTTTCAAGATTGCCGAGGATAGCTTTGGATATAGACACAATTTCGGATTTGCATACGGAAAGGAAATTGAGGGAGTTTATTGTCTTGATAACGTAATTTACTACAAGCGAAATGATGATAGGACGCGAATCGTGTCGGTTGACGAGCTTAATGTAAAGGGCGTTCATAACGTCAAGAACGTACTTTGCGCTATGGCTCTGTGTATTTGTGCGAACGGTGGGTATGACCAACGATTCGCAGAAGCAATCAAAGCATATCGTCCGTCGAAATATCGCGTAGAATACTTGGGAATTTATGGCGGACGAAAGATATATAACGACAGTAAGGGCACTAATATTTCCGCAACCGACGCGGCTATTGATCTAATGGACGGAGCGACCGTACTGATAATGGGAGGCTATGACAAGGGCGACGATTTCCGCGAATTTTTCGAGAGGTTAGATCCCAAGGTGGTTTGCGTGTATTCCTACGGCGCTAACTCCGCAAAAGTACGAAAAGGCGCAGTTGAAGCAAATAAACAAAAAATTTTGGTGGCGGTTGAGGACGTGGAGTCTGCCTTAAACGCTGTTTTTGCAAAGGAAGGAAGCGAAAATCTTTTGTATTCTCCGGCAACTTCCAGCTTTGATATTTATACCGACTACAAGCAGAGAGGAAAAGCGTTTGAAGAACTTATCCGCGAGCGGTTTAAGGGATAACCCACCTCTCAAAATAGCTTTAACGGCAGTTGCGTTATCGGCATTCGGTTTGCTGATGATTTACTCCGCAGGCAGTTACGCCGCGTTGAAGGAGTACGGCGACGCTTTTTATTTTGTCAAAAAGCAAGCGGTTGCATTGATTATCGGCATAGTCTGTATGGTGGCTGTATCGAGAATAAGGGCGGAAAAACTTAAAAAACTGGCGATACCTGCTTTAGTCTTGTCATTTATTCTGCTTGCCGTAATATTCATTCCAGGAGTCGGAGTGGAAAGCTACGGCGCAAAGAGATGGATTGATTTGGGGATAACCACGATTCAGCCCTCCGAAATAGCAAAATTCGGCTTTGTGCTGTTTGCGGCGGCGAGAATTGCGAAAAAGGGTACGTCCACTGTCAGAGGTATGCTGCCTGTACTTGGAGCGGGATTGTGCGCGTGCGCGTTGATAATGCTGGAGCCTAATATGTCCGTCACGATTTGCTTGGGGGCGGTAATGCTTTTGATGCTGACCGTTGGGGGAACTAAGGGAAAACACTTTGTTCTGCTTGCCCTTCCGTTATGCATTGCGGCGGTGATATTGGTTTTCGCGGAGCCGTATCGTATTCAACGGCTTATGGCTTTTATCGATCCTTGGCAAAGTCCGAGAGGAGAGGGTTATCAGCTTATACAATCGTATTATGCTTTGGGTTCGGGTGGATTTTTCGGAGTAGGTTTGTTTAACAGTCGACAAAAATACCTCTTTCTGCCTTTTTCGGAATCCGACTTTATTTTTTCGGTAATAGGTGAGGAGCTTGGCTTTTTCGGCGCGGTTGTGCTTATCGGAGTTTACGCTTACTTGATTTATTCGGGTTATAAAGTTGCGGCTAACGCAACAGACAGATTTTCTTCGGCTTTGGTTTTCGGGATTACCTCTGTAATCGCGGTGCAAAGCGCCATAAATATGGCAGTGGTAACAGGCGTAGTTCCGCCTACAGGATTACCGCTGCCCTTCATCAGCTACGGCGGCAGCTCGTTGGTGTGCTTTCTCGCCGCCGTGGGAGTTATCGTTTCGGTGGCAAAAAATAATTGCGGCGGTATAGGCTCTGCTTTGGAGAAGGGGCGAAAGGCATAAATGGCGTATTTGGAAATAAAAGGCGGAAACAAGCTATACGGTGAAATACCCTTCGAGGCGGCAAAAAATTCTGTTTTGCCCATACTTGCCGCCACCCTGATGGTGCGTGACAAGGTGTATCTGCGCGGAGTGCCGCGGCTTTCGGATATTGAGGTTATGGAAAGGATAATGTCCGACCTTAACTGCAAGATTACCGAGGAAGGGTGCTGCGTGCGAGTTAGCACGGTATCCGCAACGGGCTGTAAACCCTCTGCGGAATTGGCGGGAAAACTTCGCGCCTCCTGTTTTTTGCTCGGGCCTGCGTTGTCGATATTCGGTGAAGCGGAACTGCCTATGCCGGGAGGGTGTAAAATCGGAGCAAGACCTTTGGATCTGCATTTCGACGGATTAAGGCAGTTGGGCTTTGACGTTGAGGAAAGCGACAGGATAGTTTGCCGACGGGGAAATGCAAAAGCAGGTACCGTAGTTTTGCGGTATCCCAGCGTCGGCGCAACCGAAAACCTAATAACTGCCGCTTGCGGACTGCAAGGGGAAACCACCATAATCGGCGCGGCGCGTGAGCCGGAAATCAAGGACCTTGCAGATTTCATCAACGCTTGCGGCGGATACGTAAGGGGAGCAGGCGGCAATATGATAACCGTGCGCGGTGCGGCCTTAAGGGGCGGAATATGCTATAAGCCCATATCGGACAGAATTGCAAGCGGCACGTATTTGGCGGCAGGCGCGGTTTGCGGCGGTGAGGTTACGGTTAATTGCAACAAGGAGCAGTTAGGCGCGGCAATTATTAAATTAACTCAAAGTACTTGTCAAGTTAGGGCGTATAATGGTAAAATAATGCTGAAATCAAAAGGTCGGCTCAAGAGCTTCGGCTCATTGATTACAGAGCCTTACCCCGGATTTCCAACCGATTTGCAGGCACCGTTCACGGCGGTGTCGGCTGTAGCGGACGGTGTGACCACTATTACCGAGAGAGTCTTTGAAAACCGTTTTTCCCACGTTCCCGAATTGGTGCGTATGGGAGCGGCGGCTCGGATAGACGGTGATACGGTAACCATTGACGGCACAAGCTTGCACGGTGCGGAGATTACGGCTTACGATCTGCGCGGCGGCGCGGCTTTGGCAATTGCCGCATTGTGCGCCGAGGGTGTGACGGTGTTGAACCGTCCCGACTATATAGACAGAGGATACCAGCTCTTTACCGAAAGGTTATGCTCGCTGGGGGGTAACGTAAAAAGGAATGAAAGGTAACGGTAGGATAATAGGCTTCTTCGCCGCAATAGTGCTGATCGTCGTGATAGTTGTACTCAATTTCACGGTTTTTGTCGTTCGCAATATTGAGGTGACGGCAACCGTTGTTTCACCGCTGATTGATTCGGAACGGATAATCGATTCCTCTAACATATCATACAACCGCAATATTCTCTTCCTTAACGAGGACGAGGCGAAGCGCGGAATCGAGGAGAGCAATCCCTATGTTGAGGTTGTTTCCATAGAGCGCAGATTCCCGTGGACGGTTGACGTTAAGGTTACGCTAAGGTGCGCGGTGCTCAGCATTGTTACGGATTTGGGACAATACGCGATTTTGGATACTCAACTCAAAATACTGGAACTTTGCGATTCCCAAACGGACGTATATAGAGCTTCGGTTAAGGTCAAGGGTGTTATGATCGAAAACCCCGTTGTGGGCAGTACCCTCAACACCGATAACGCAGTAAACGCCAATCTGATGGCAGTAACCAAGGCCGCGGCGGCAAGGCTTTTGGACGGTATTGCCTTTATGACCTTTTTCAAGGAGATACAGATAGACGCAAGCGGAGATTTTTACATCGCAACCAACGCAGGCGTGACCTTGTGCGTGTTCTCCGCACTGGACGCCAAGAAGCAATTTATTTGCGGCTTAGAGCTATACAAATATTACGAGCCTTTGGACGAAAGGCGTTCTTCGGGTTATTATTACTACGATACGAAGCTTGACGCAGAGGTGTGGTCGGCAACTCAGCCGGAATAAAACTTAGTTTTATTTTTTACTGTAAAATCCGCAAAATGCGGTTTTTTTTAATAAACTTTTCTTGACACTTTTTTATATATAAACTATACTAATAAATATAATTCATTAGGAGCAAAAGATGAGTCGCGCTAAGGAAGTTGCAATTCTTAATATAGGGTCGCACCGTATTACTGCGGTTTTTGCCGAAAAGGTCAACGACAGAATGTTCGTTGTCAAGGGTATCGGCGAGGCTGAGTACTACGGATATGACGCCGCTTCCTGGTACGACGGTTCGGAGATAGCCAATGCTGTCAGCCTTGCCATTGACAGAGCCGAGGTGCAAAGCGGTTGCCGACTTAAGAAAACCGGCTTTATGTACGTTGCTCTTCCGTCTATGTTCTGTATGACCATAGCTTGCCGCGTCGGCACGGAGTTTAACAAGCCTCGTAAGATTAGCGCACAGGACGTTTCTCAGCTTCAGCTGAGAGCCAACCCCTTTAATTGCGATATGGAGCGTATCGTTATCGAAAAGGCGGTTTGTTATTACGAGCTGGACAGCGTCAAAAAGGTTGTTGAGCCGATAGGCCTTGAGGCGAAAACTATCACCGCTTTAGTTTCGGTTATAGCCGCAGAGCGCAAGATTATGGACTTCTTCAACCGCATATTCCTGTCAATGGGGATAAAGAGTTATCGATATATCAATTCCACTTATGCCGAGATGATGTACCTATTTGTTCCGGCAATAAGGGATAAGCGCGTGATTTTTGCGGATATAGGCTACCTTGCGACCACCGTCGCATTTATGCGAGGTGACGGAGTGCAGTATATGGTCAGTATCCCTATGGGCGGAGCGCATATTATATCCGACATAGCGTATTATTTCGGCGTTGACTATGAGGTGGGCGAGAAGATTTTCTCCAAACTGGATTTGACCTACGGCGCAGAGCCTGTGGACACCTATTCGGCAGGCGAGGACGGCATACCCGATTTGCCCCGTCTTAAGGTCAACGAGATTGTGACTTCAAGGCTTGAGGACATTGCGCGATACGTTCGCCGCGCTTTGGACGGCTCGCCGATACAGTATCCGCCTTATCTGCCCCTATACATCTCTGGCGACGGCATAACGGGGATTCGCGGAGCTAAAGAACTGTTAGCGCGTAAGGTCGGACGCAACGTGGAGGAGGCTGTGCCTTCAACACCCGGCTACGGTAAGCCGCAATATTCGGCGGCGTTGGGAGCTGTTTTCTACGCTTTCTCGGCGGAAGAGAACAGAGGTCCTTTTAAGAAACTTAACTACTAACTCTACTCGGAGGTTATTGATATGGAAAACGAGCTTTACTCCGCATCGGAACACGACAACGTATGTCGCATATTGGTTTTGGGCGTTGGCGGAGGCGGTAACAATGCTGTCAACAGAATGATAAAGGCAGGTATCAAAAGCGCGGAGTTTGTTGCGATTAACACGGACAAGCAGGCACTTTTTACTTCTGCCGCGAAGTATAAACTCCAAATCGGCGAAAAAGGACTTGGCGCAGGTGCCAATCCTGACGTAGGCAGACAGGCGGCTGACGAAAGCAAAGAGCAGATCGACCGTATGCTTGACGGCGTTGATTTGGTATTCATTACCGCAGGTATGGGCGGTGGCACTGGTACAGGAGCCGCTCCCGTTATCGCTAAAATCGCTAAGGACAAGGGGATTTTGACGGTTGCGGTTGTAACCAGACCTTTCCGCTTTGAGGGCTTACGCCGTATGCAGAACGCAGACCTCGGAATACAGGAATTAAGACAGTACGTAGATACTTTGATTGTTATTCCCAACGATAAGCTTTTAGCGGTTGCACAGAAGGGCACACCTCTTGTTGAGGCTTTCCGTCTTGCCGACGACGTGCTTCGTCAGGGCGTGCAGGGTATTGCAGACTTAATAGTCAAGCCTGCGCTTATCAACCTTGACTTCGCCGACGTTTGCACCGTTATGAAGGAAAAGGGTTACGCTCACATCGGTATCGGCGTGGGCGAGGGCGAACAGCGTACGCTTCAGGCTGTACGCGCGGCGGTCAGCAATCCTATGCTTGAAACCACTATTAACGAGTCCACAGGGCTTATTATCAACGTAACAGGCGGCCCCGATTTGTCAATCGGCGAGGTTTATGACGCTTGTCAGCTTGTTCAGCAGGTACTTGACGCTAACGCTAATATCATATTCGGCGCGGATATCGATCCCAATATGGGAGATAAGGTTCAGGTAACGGTTATTGCAACAGGCTTTCGTCCTAACGCGGAACAGGCTTTTGCGGTAAGACGTCAAGAGCCGTCCAAGCCGATTGCAACGCCTGTGGTTAATCCTGTACAAGCCCCTATTATGCCCGTTCCGCCTCGTCCGACAACCGTTCCCGTTCAGCACTCTGCGGCGGCTGCCAACGCACAGGATACTCCCGTAAGAGTCATCAATACGGAGGAGCTTCCCGGTCGCATTAACACCTCGGACAGTAAGCTTCCTTCCTTTATCCGCAAATTAAGAAGACATAACGACAACTGACGAACGTGCTATGCCGTGGGGTAGTTTAGCTCTCGCGGCGATTCTCAACTAAATTTCTTTTTTAGAATTAATCAGACATTATGTCTGATTTTTCTTTATATCCGATAAGCTATAATTTCTATATGAACGTCTATATCGAGCCGGTACTGTTCGATAATTTCTTCGTGGATTTGTTGCTGGCGGAGCTTACGCTAATGTTTTGCGGCAGAGGGTGGAAAGCAGGCAAATGGTTATCCGCGCTGTTAGGCTCTGCTTTTGCGTTGGTTTTTCCTTTAGTTCCGAAGTGGGCGGTAATTCCGTACAAACTGGCAGTGCTTGTTGTCTGTACTGTAATACTGAAAAAGCATCGTAACGTAAAAATATACTTAAAGTCCCTATTGATATACGCAGTCATATCCTTTACGTTCGGAGGAGCGGTGAATCTCGTTTTGGGTGCAGATAACACTATTAACGGCGGTGCGACTTATACAAGCGGTTGGATAATAGGCGCGACAGCGATAGGCTGTCTGCTGATAACTCTGCTTTTGCGGCGTATAAATGTATGGATTAAGACGGGAAAGATAGGCGGAAACGTGAGAATCGAGGTGCAGATGAAGGACGCAATTATGAGCTTAGAAGGCTTTATCGACACCGGAAACCGTCTAATGGACGGCGACGGCAAGCCGATTTCAGTGTTACCTCCGCAGGCGAAAAAGCTTGTGGATGGTTGCATTCCCAAGGACGTGATTAAGGTAGTTACTATTAACGGAACCGCGTATGAAAATGTGTATAGCTTGGACAGAATGTTGATATATTGCGGTAAAAGCAGGAATACATATAGTAACGTAAGCGTAATTTTTTCCGAAAAGGCAAAGAATCACGGAGCTATTCTGGCAACAGGCTATATGCTTAATAACAGGGAGGGTGTATGAACGGATTAAAAAGGTTTGTGATGAAGCTGCTGGGCTTCCGTAACGCAGTAGGAGAGCTGGATTATATGTATGGTGAGGCTTTGCCGAAGCCGATGACACCCGAGGAAGAGCACGATGCGTTGGTGCGCTTCTCTAAGGGCGACGATGAGGCTCGGCAGTCCTTGATAGAAAGGAATCTGCGATTAGTGGTTTACATAGCCAAAAAGTATGACGGAAGCGTACCCGATACCGCCGACCTGGTGTCTGTCGGGGCGATAGGCTTGATTAAGGCTGTTAATTCATTTAATCTGGAAAGAAATATAAAACTGGCAACCTTTGCAAGTCGTTGTATCGAAAACGAAATCCTGATGTATCTAAGAAAGGTCGTTAGGAGAAAATGCGAAATATCCTTGGACGAGCCTCTTAACACCGACCTTGAGGGTAACGAGCTTTTGCTTGGTGACGTAATAGGAACGGACTCGGACGTAGTCAGCCGTGACTTGGAAAGGAAAGCGGAAATAGATATGCTTTATCAGTCCTTTGACAAGCTTTCTAAACGGGAAATAATGATAATAAAAATGCGATACGGCTTAATGAACGAGGAAGAAAAAACCCAAAAAGAGATTGCGGATATGCTTGGAATATCGCAGTCTTATATTTCGCGTTTGGAGAAAAAAGTTTTGGGAAAGCTGAAAAAAGAAATGCAAAAATACGTATAAATTGGCAATTTTTGTAAAAAATAGTCTATAAGAACCCTCTACATAGTAGGACGGACAGGCAAAAAATGGATTTTTCGCTTGTGTTCGTCTTATCTAAGGAGGGAATTATGGCTTATAAGGTGGATATTTGCGGCGTTAATACCGCGGCGTTACCGAAGCTTACCGCGGCGGAAAGCGCGGAACTGTTAAAAAGGATATGCGCAGGTGACGAGGCGGCAAGAGAACGGTTTTTGATGGCAAATATGAGGTTGGTGCTGTCGGTTTTACACCGCTTTAACTACGACAGAGAGATGGCTGACGACGTTTTTCAGGTGGGCTGTTTAGGGTTGGTAAAAGCGTTAAACAACTTTGACGCTTGCCATAACGTGATGTTTTCGACCTATGCAGTACCGATGATTTCGGGAGAAATAAGACGGTATCTCCGCGAAGCTACTTCTGTTAAGGTGAGCCGCAACCTACGGGATATAGCGTATCAGGCAATGTTGGCGCGGGAGAGGTTAAGAGAAACCATTGACGATCCTACGATTCGTGATATAGCCGAGGAGCTTAAGTTGCCGTTAAGGGAAGTGGTTATCGCGTTAGACGCTATAGCCGAGCCTGTATCCTTATACGATCCTGCATTCAGTGACGGCGAGGACGGAGCAACGGTAATGGACAGGCTCTCGGACGGCGAGAACACCGAGGAACAGTGGGTTGTGCGGTTGGATTTGGAATGTGCCGTTGCGGCTCTTCCCGACAAGGAAAGAGAAGTATTGAATTTGCGCTTTTACGAGGGAAAAACCCAAACCGAGGTTGCCGCTTGCGCAGGAATGTCACAGGCGCAGGTGTCCAGACTGGAAAACAGTGCGATAAACAAATTGCGCGAATACGTGTGTATATAAGGCTTAGGTCGTGTATTCCTAAGGTTTTATTCTTAAATACCAATAGCTGATAGTTCTTGGTATTACGGTAAAGGAATTATCGCGAAACGAAAGGGTATTATATATCAGGTCCTCTGCATAAAATATAGCGGAGGACTTTTTTATGTCTTATGAATTAACCTTTTGCGAATTGAGAGAAAAGGAGGTCGTGAACGTCAGCGACGGGAAGCGGCTCGGTCGAATAACCGATATTGCTTTGACCTTTAGCGGTCACGTAATAGGAATCGTTGTTCCGGGGGATAAAACCTTTTTTAAGTGCGTCAGCGGCAGTGAGAGTGTGTTTGTTCCGTGGGGAAATATCTGCAAAATCGGTGATGACGTTATACTGATTAATCTTTTTGGCAAGGAAATACGTAATTAAAAGAAAAAATATTGAGTTTTTACCGTAAAACCACAAGAATTTTGGATAAAATCTTTACAAATCACAACATATAGTATATAATTAAGAAACAAAAGGAAATTTTTAAGTATTTGGAGAGTCACTTATGAAATGTAAGTTTTGCGGTTGTATGGACAGTAAGGTTATCGACAGTCGTCTGACAGAGGACGGCAACGCCATAAGACGGCGCAGAGAATGTGTAGGCTGCGGAAGACGTTATACCACCTACGAGACGGTGGAGCGCACTCCTATTTACGTTGTAAAAAAGGGTGGCGGCAGACAGGAATTTGATATTAACAAGGTTCGTTCGGGCATAGTCAAGGCTTGCGAAAAACGTCCTGTACCTATAACCAAAATCGATGCTTTGGTCAGTGATATCGAGCGCACCGTCTATAATATGGGCGACCAAGAGATAACGAGTCAACATATCGGCGACCTGATTATGGCAGGCTTGAAAGAGATTGACGACGTGGCTTACGTGCGTTTCGCTTCCGTTTACCGTCAATTCAAGGATATCGACACCTTTATGTCGGAGATAAGCACCATTCTGTCAAAACGTAACAATGACTGATTATTTTACCAGAGTATACAGCGGAAAGCCCTGCGAATTACGCGCAGTGCTTTCCTTTTTATTTCCGGAGCTTTCCTTTAATCAGCTTAACAAAATGCTCCGTCAGAAAGACGTTTCCGTCAACGGAAAACGCACAACGGCAGGAGATGTTGAGAACGGCGACGTTGTCAGCTTGTATTGTAAGCCCGATAACGTCACAGTTAACATAAGCTATTCGGACGAGAACTACCTTATTGCCTACAAAAAAAGAGGTTTGCGCTCTGACGGGGAGTATTCCTTTGAGGGGCTGGTTAATTACAAGTTCGGCAGTGATTATATATTAATGCACAGGCTTGACACTAATACCGACGGTCTGTTGGTCTTTGCCAAGAGCCAAGCCGCCTGCGAGCTAATGCGAAAGGCGATGGACGACGGACTTGTGGAAAAACACTATTACGCCACGGTGCACGGTATCGTCGATAAGCCCGTTATGCTTAAAGGCTGGCTCACAAAGGACGCTGACAAGGGTATTGTCAGGGTTTTCGATAATAAGGTCAAAGGCTCCGAATACGCTGAGACGTATATCAATCCGCTGAAAAAGACGGGTACTGATACCTTGCTTGAAGCGGTGATAACCAAGGGGCGTACGCACCAGATTCGCGCTATGCTTAAGTATTTCGGACACTTTATAATCGGTGACGGCAAATACGGCGATATGGCGGTTAACAAAAAGGCAGGATTCTCAAAGCAACAGCTAACCGCGTATAAACTTGTTTTTTCCGCAAAGAGCGAGCTGGGCGCACTAAGCGGCAAGGTTGTAACTCTGTAAGCGTCGTATCCATAGAAAACGAAAACAAAAGCGTAACGTAATTCAAATCATAGCTAACTTAAATAAAAAACGAATACTAAGGCTAATTCGGTTCACGGTGTAAATATATAAACTAAACCCGTGCAATAAAAGAACAACTGCGAATAAGCAGATAAAAGCGAATAAACGGATAACTGCGAATAAACGGACAAAAGCGAATAAAAGGACAACTGCGAATAAGCAGATAAAAGCGAATAAAAGATAATAAAGACGTGTACCTCATCAAGTCGCGTCTTTTTTATTATATTAATCCAATATTTGATAAGTGGAATATTAAAATGGATTTTAGCACCGACGCGTTAAGTATTTTTCGGTGTACAAGCACTTTTTACTTTCGACAAGAATATATAAATATTGCTACCATAAGGGAACAATATATGTCATTTCTGTTTTCGCTGATATCATCTGTCTTGTTTATGACCTCGTATATGGAGGACGGGAGTTTTCCCAAGCCCTTGTCCAAGAAGGACGAAGCCACCTATTTTGACGCGGCGAAAAAAGGGGATATTGAGGCAAAAAACAAGCTCGTGGAACATAATATGAGACTTGTTGTGCATATTGCAAAAAAGTACGTCGGCTCAATGGACTCCGAGGATTTGCTTTCCGTTGGTTCTATAGGATTGTTAAAGGCAATAAAAACCTTTGATTATGCAAAGGGGACTCAATTCGCGACCTATGCCAGCAGGTGTATCGACAACGAAATATTGATGACCTTAAGGAGCAACCGAAAACACAACAATAATATATCGATTCAAAGTCCTATCGGCGTGGATAAGGACGGCAATGAGATTACACTTCTTGAAACCCTTTGCAACGAGGATTACGACCTAACCAAAAAAGTCGAGGACGAATACGTTTCCGAGAAGTTGAAAGAGGTTATGCAAAGAGTGCTTTCTCCGCGCGAATACGATATAATCTGTATCAGATACGGGCTTAACGGCAAGGAAGTTTTGCCACAGCGTGAGGTTGCAGAAAAGTACGGCATCAGCAGGTCGTACATATCGCGCATTGAGAAAAAAGCGGTGATAAAAATCAGAGCGTATCTTCAGCAAAATAGAATTGATTTGAGATAGCGAAAATAAAGTGATGAGGTAAGGAATACGTTTTATCGGCAATAAGCAAAATCGGTGCGGCGAAAAAAGGCAACAAGGCAAGGAGTGTGTTTTAACGGCAATAAACAAAAACAGCGCGGCAAAAATAAAGTAATGAGGGAAAGAATACTTTTTTATCGGTATTAAACAGAGTGTGCAATATATTTTTTTTCGATGAAAGTGATGCGGAAAAAATAATGCTAACCGCATTAACGCGATTGATTATAAATAAACGATTGTTGTCTGAATTGTCCGAAGATTCGCGTTCGGGATAATACGAAATTATTTCAGGTCGAAATAATCTACCATAACGTGAGGATTGTAATCGGTCACGTCCTTGATAAAGTCCTCTGTTTCATTGGGTTTGACGCAAATTACAACGTATCCGATGGAGTCATCGGTTTTGCCCTTAGGAACGCGGAAATACAGTGCCGCAGTCTTTGTTGCGCGTTCCTGTCTTATCATCAGCAAATCCTCCGAAAGCAGCTTGCGGCGTACGATTACCATATTGAGGGTAACGCCTTTTTCGCTAATCTCGTAGGAAGAAAAAATCATTACAAGTATCAAAGCCGTAAGTATCAACGCGCATAGGACGATAGACGTAATATCCAGCGGACGGTTAAAGGAAAACAAATCGCCGACTTCTGCGAGCCGAAGAATATTAAAAATCGATAACGCAGTAACCGCAACGGCGGCAACCGAGGTTATGACGTATAGCTTAGTCGGAAAACGGTACTTATACTTTTTCATAAAGCAATTATAACACATATAAGCTTAAATGATGCAATAGTTTATCAAAATTACACGCAACTTTCAAGGTATTTACTTGCTAATTCCGCGCAAACGCGTTATATTATATGTAATATAAATTTGACGGGAGCGCACAATGGACATAATCGGACGGAAAAATTATTACACAAACGGTAGATTTTACGAGGAGGCTGAGGCCGCTACTCTTTTCTCTGCGGCAGACCTCGACAATGCGTACAAGGGTACGATTGCCTATTCCATTCTTTCCGCACACAGCACACAGCCTGCCGTCAAGGGCGAGAATTTGGCTATACGTTTCGACGCTATGGCGTCTCACGACATTACCTACGTCGGTATAATACAAACAGCTAAGGCGTCGGGGCTGAAGGAGTTTCCTTTACCTTATGTTTTGACCAACTGTCACAACAGCCTTTGCGCCGTAGGCGGCACGATTAACGAGGATGACCACGTTTTCGGTTTATCCGCCTGCAAAAAGTACGGCGGTATGTACGTACCTGCCAACCAAGCGGTTATTCATACCTATATGAGAGAGCGTTTCGCCGCTTGCGGTAAGATGATATTAGGCAGTGACAGTCACACCCGTTACGGCGCACTCGGTACAATGGCGATAGGCGAGGGCGGTCCCGAACTGGTGAAACAGCTTCTGAGAATGACTTATGATGTGAAATATCCCGACGTTATCGCAATAGAGCTAACTGGCTCCCCCAAGAAGGGCGTCGGACCTCACGACGTTGCCATAGCTTTGATTACCGCGGTTTTCAAGGCTGGTATCGTCAAAAACAAGGTTTTGGAATTCGTGGGCGACGGCATCGATAATCTTCCCGTTGAGTATCGTAACGGTATCGACGTTATGACTACTGAAACAGCGTGCCTAACCTCTATATGGCGTACCGATTCCAAGGTGCACGATTACTTCGCCGCAAGAGGCAGAGCGGAGGACTACAAGCAGTTGGAGCCTGCTCCTCTTGCAATGTATGACGGCGTAATCAAGATTAACCTTTCCGAAATCGAACCTATGATAGCTTTGCCCTTCCACCCGGGTAACGGTTACCGTTTGGCTGATTTGATAGCCAATCCCTATGACGTTTTGACCGAGTGTGAGCAGGCGGCTAAGGAAATACTGGGCAGTCGTGCGCGGTTGGATCTTCGTTCCAAGATACGCAATGGCGGCGTTTACGTAGATCAGGCGGTTATTGCCGGTTGCGCCGGCGGTACGTTTGACAATATTTGTCTTGCATCGTCTATTCTTAAGGGCGCGTCAATCGGCAACGACGCGTTCACAATGAGCGTATATCCCTCCTCGCAACCCGTATATGCGGAGTTGGCGCGTAACGGCAGACTGACCGATTTGGTTCGTGCAGGCGTTACGGTTAAATCCTGTTTTTGCGGACCTTGCTTCGGAGCAGGCGACGTTCCCTCCAATAACGGGTTCAGCATAAGACACACAACCCGTAACTTTGAAAGCCGCGAGGGCAGTAAGCCCTCTGACGGACAGATAGCCTCCGTAGCCTTAATGGACGCGCTTTCTATTGCCGCTACCGCGAAAAACGGCGGCAGGCTGACTTGCGCAACCGACGTGGACTACGATTCGACTATTCCGCAGTACGTTCACGATTGCGGTATTTACGAGGGCAGAGTATATAACGGTATAGGCAAGCCCAACCCCGAAGAGGAACTTGTTTACGGTCCTAACATAACCGACTGGCCTAAGATACCCCAATTAACAGACAATCTTTTACTGAAACTGGTCGCTGTAATCAACGATCCTGTTACCACTACGGACGAGCTTATTCCCTCGGGAGAGACGTCCTCTTATCGCAGTAATCCGATGCGTTTAGCGTCCTACGCCTTGTCTCGCAAGGTACCCGAGTACGTTAGCCGTGCCAAGGCGGTAGCGGAGGACAATACAAAACGGTTCGGTTCGACGTCATACGATTTCTGCTTTAGTACGCTTGGTGCGAGCCAAGCGAATACGATGATAGAAAGTGCTATTTTCGCAATTAAGCCCGGTGACGGCAGTGCGAGAGAGCAGGCGGCGTCCTGCCAAAGAGTTTTGGGAGGCGGAGCTAATTTCGCTAGAGAGTACGCAACCAAGCGTTATAGAAGCAACTTAATCAACTGGGGTATTCTTCCCTTTGTTACAGACTTTGAATTTGAGCTTAACGATATAGTTTTCGTTCCCGAAGTCAGAGCGAAACTGGCTAAGGGCGACAGCGTTTTCCCGATTAAGGTCGTAAGAGGAGAGCAGATACTCGAAGCAACCGCAGAGCTTGGCGTTATCACCGACGCAGAGCGCAGCATATTGCTGGAAGGTTGTTTAATGAACTATTATACCAAACTTAAAAAATAGGAGATAAATATGAAAAAATTGATGTTAGCTAACGAAGCAATCGCCAGAGGCGCATACGAAGCAGGCGTTAAGGTGGTTAGCGCATATCCCGGCACTCCCAGTACCGAAATATCCGAATGTATAGCAAAATATGATGAGGTTTACGCAGAATGGGCTCCCAACGAAAAAGTTGCGGTAGAGGTTGCAATAGGCGCAAGTTTTGCAGGCGCGAGAGCGATGGCTTGTATGAAACACGTAGGCGTAAACGTAGCCGCCGATCCTCTGTTCACAGCGTCCTATACGGGCGTTAATGCGGGATTGGTTATAATTGCCGCGGACGATCCCGGTATGCACTCCTCCCAGAATGAGCAGGACAGCCGTAATTATGCTTACAGCGCACATATACCTATGCTTGAGCCTTCCGACAGCGCAGAAGCGAAGAGATTTGTCAAAATAGCGTTTAATCTTTCCGAAAAATACGATACGCCGATTTTCGTGCGTACCACTACGCGTATCGCTCACAGTCAAAGCGAGGTAGAACTGCTTGACCGCAAGGATATCAAGCTTTCCACTTACAAAAAGGACATCGTGAAGTATTGTATGATGCCTGCAAGCGCGAAGAAAGCCCGTGAAGACGTTGAGGAAAGAGACGCTCGCATTAGCGAAGACTGCAACACTTTCCCCGTCAACGTAGCAGAGTATCGCGACTCCTCTATGGGCGTTGTATGCTCAGGTATCGTTTATCAGTATGTTCGCGACGCACTTCCCAATGCATCTACCTACAAGCTGGGTATGGTTTGGCCGCTTCCTATTAAGGCGATAAAAGAATTTGCGTCCAAGGTGGACAAGCTAATCGTTATCGAGGAGCTTGGCGGCTTTATCGAGACTCAACTGAAAGCCAACGGCATTGACTGCCACGGCAAGGATATATTCCCCGACATCGGCGAAATCGGTGTTTCCGTTATCCGCAACAAGCTGTTAGGCGCGGATATGCCGTCTGCCGATCCCAATATGCCCGTTCGTCCTCCCGTGCTTTGTGCAGGCTGTCCTCACAGAGGCGTGTTCTACGTGCTGGGTAAACTTAAAAAGACCGTTAACGCGGATATAGGCTGTTATACCTTAGGCGCACAAGCACCCTTAAGCGCGGTAGATACCGTGGTATGTATGGGCGCAAGTATCGGCATAGCTCACGGCTTTGACAAGGCGTTGGGCACTTCCGAAAACAACGTAGCCGTTATAGGCGATTCCACCTTTATTCACAGCGGTATTACAGGATTGATTAACGCGGTTTATAACCAAAGCGCGATAACTCTTATTATTTTGGACAATTCCACCACAGGTATGACCGGACATCAACAGCACCCTGCTACAGGCAAGACGCTTAAGGGCGAGCTTACCCGTAAGCTTGATTTGGAAACTATGGTTAAGGCGTGCGGAGTAGAGTGGCTCAGAGTGGTTGACGCTTACGACCTCAAGGCGGTTGAAAGCGCGGTGAAAGAGGCTTCCGAGGCAAAAGAGGTTTGCGTTATTATCGCACGCCGTCCTTGCGCTTTGCTTAGCAAGGCACCTGTTACGGTGAAGTATTTTATATCCGACAAATGCCGTAAGTGTACCGCTTGTATGCGCTTGGGTTGCCCTGCAATCAGCAAGAGCGCAGACGGAACGATTACAATCAACAAGGACCAGTGCGTAGGTTGCGGACTTTGCGAAAAGTTATGTGCTTTCGGCGCAATCACCAAGGAGGAACTGTAATTATGACAAACATTAGCGTTTTGATAGTAGGCGTAGGCGGTCAGGGTACTTTGCTTGCAAGCCGTGTGCTTGGTAAGCTCGCCGAGGAAAAGGGCTTGCAGTGCAAGCTGTCCGAGGTTCACGGTATGGCTCAAAGAGGCGGCAGCGTCGTAACTCACGTAAGAATAGGCGACTTGGTCAATTCTCCTATCATAACCGAGGGAGAGGCGGATTATATATTGGCTTTTGAACAGCTTGAAGGTTTCCGTTACCGTCATTTTTTGAAGGACGACGGCACGATAATACTTAACCGTCAGCAGATAATGCCGATGCCTGTTATTATCGGTCAGCAGGCTTATCCCACAGCGATTCCCGACAGAATACGCGCAGAAGGACTTAAGCTCATAGATTTGGATGCGTTGGAGCTTGCAACCGAAGCAGGCAACACCCGTACCGTCAACACGGTAATTTTAGGCAGATTTATGAAGGAACTGGGCATTTTCAAGGAAGAAGCTAAAGCAATAATCAAGGCGGTTGTGCCTGCGAAGGTTGTGGAAGTTAATATGATTGCCGCAGAAAAGGGCTACGATAGTGAGGGCTGATTATTCAGTGAAATAGATATGAGTATAGATCAACAAAGAGAAGAAGTACGCACTAAGCAGAGTGAAAGGCTGATTAAACTTGTCAAAAGAGTTTATGCCAACGTCCCTACTTACCGTGCGAAAATGGACGCCGCGGGCATCAAGCCCGAGGATATTAAGGGCATAGAGGATATATCCAAACTGCCGTTCACCGAAAAACACGATTTACGTTCCAATTATCCGTTCGGAATGTTCGCGGTACCGAAAACTGAGATCGTTAGACTTCACGCAAGCAGCGGTACTACGGGCAAGCTGACAGTTGTGGGTTACACTCAGAATGATTTGGATATGTGGGCAAGAGTGACGGGGAACGCGCTGAAGATGATAGGAGTCAACGAGGCTTCAACCGTTCATATTTGTTACGGTTACGGACTGTTCACGGGCGGTCTCGGCGTACATTACGGAGCAGAGCATATCGGTGCAACCGTTGTGCCTGCGTCCACAGGTAATACGCAAAGACAGCTAATGCTGATGAAGGATTTCGGAGCAGATACGATATGCTGTACTCCATCCTATGCGGTTCACCTTGCAGAAGAGATTGAGAAGAACGGCAATCTATCCGATTACAAGCTAAAGCGCGGACTTTTCGGCGCAGAGCCTTGGAGCGAGAATATGCGTCGTTCCATAGAGAACACCTTGCATATCAAAGCCTACAACATCTACGGTTTATCCGAAATATGCGGCCCCGGTGTGGCAAGCGAGTGCGAGGCTCAGGACGGAATGCATTTTGCGGAAACGGATTTTTATCCCGAAATTGTTTCCCCCGACACGCTTCAGCCGTTGCCTTACGGCAGTGAGGGCGAGCTGGTAATTACCACGCTTACTAAGGAGGGTATCCCTCTGATTCGTTACCGCACCAGAGATATTACCACCCTGTACGACACACCTTGCGCTTGCGGCAGAACCAGCGTGAGAATGGGAAGAGTATTCGGACGTACGGACGATATGCTGATTATACGCGGCGTAAACGTGTTCCCTTCACAAATCGAAAACGTACTGCTTAATTCCGAGGGTGTAAGCTCACACTACTTAATAGTGGTTGACAGAGTTGACAGTTTCGATACAATGGAAATCAACGTGGAGCTTAACGAGGGCTATATCTTCGACGAGGTAAAACAAGTTGAAGCCTTGAGAATGAAACTTCAGGACGATATTCAGTCGGCAATCGGTATTTCTTCAAAAATCAAACTGGTTGCACCCGGTTTACTGCCCAGAAGCGAGGGCAAGACGGTTAGAATACAAGACAACCGTAACCTAAAATCCTAGGAGGTATGGATATGTTAGTTCAACAAATCGCGGTTTTCCTCGAAAACAGTAAGGGAAAGCTCAAGGAATGCGCCAAGGTTATCAGCGACGCAGGCGTTGACGTAGTGTCGATGTCCATTGCCGATACTAAGGATTTCGGTATTTTAAGGGCGATTACGAGGGATAACGACAAGGCTGTGGCGGCGTTGAAGCAAGCCGGTTTTATCGTTTCCACCAACAATCTGATAGGCGTACTGGTTGACGATACTCCCGGTGCTTTTACCAACGTCCTTACCATATTGGACGCAAACGGCATTTCCGTTGAGTATATGTATTCCTTTGCTAATTCAGAGGCACAGCACGCGGCTATTATCCTCAAGGTTGACGATGAGGATAAGGCGGTGAAAATTTTAGTAGAAAACGGAGTACAGTTGACTGTCAACGAACTGATATGACAGATAAACAAGCCGTAAGGAGCGCGGTCAAGGCTCGGTTAAACGGTTTAACCTTCGCCGTGCTGACGGAAAACTCTTCGGCGGTGGCGGAAAGGGTTATTAATAACCCTCACTACGCTGCCGCTCGTTGTGTTTTCGTATATTTATCCGTTGCGCCGGAGATAGGCACAGCCGCTATAGTAAGCCACGCGCTGAAAAGCGGTAAGACAGTATGTGTGCCCGTGGTTGACGGAGAGAATATGCTTGCGGTAAAAATTACAGATTCTACCCGATACGCTAAGGGCGCATTCGGGATAACGGAGCCGATTTTTGAGGACAAGGACGTGGTTTTGCCCTCGGAAATCGACTTTTCCGTTATTCCGCTTGTTGCGTTCGACGGCGACTTAACGCGGCTTGGCAAGGGCAAGGGGTTTTACGACAGATTTTTGAAACAAACTTCCTGCTACAAGCTGGGAATAGCACATTCCATTCAGCGGTGCGACCACGTACCGAGCAACGGGTTGGACGTAAAATTGGACGCGGTTATTACCGAAAACGGAGTTTTAAGATGAGAATTGTCGGCGGGAAACACAGAAGCAGACCACTTTACACGCCAAAGGACGACAGCGTTCGCCCTACTACCGATTTGCTTAGGGAAAGTGTTTTTAACATACTTCAATGGGATATTAAGGATAAGACCTTTTTGGACTTGTTCGCAGGTTCGGGAGCTATGGGGCTTGAGGCGATGAGCCGCGGCGCGGTATCCGTCTTTAACGACGCGTCCAGAGACAGTATCGCATTAATCAAGAAAAATCTTGATTATCTTAAGGAAAAAGCCGAAGTCCTCAATATGGATTATCAGCGAGCTTTACTTCGCTTGAAGGGCAGACAATTCGATTATGTTTTTTTGGATCCCCCTTACGGAAAATACTCGCCCTCGCAACTGCTTAAGGATATCGCTTCGTCCGCAATTTTGGCGCAGAACGGAATGGTAATTTACGAAAGTAAAATCGAGGAGCCTGCCGAAACCTATGATGGTTTTGAAATCAAGGACAGACGTACATACGGCAAATCTGCTATTACCTTTTACGCGGTTAAACAGCCCCGTATCGCCCTGCTTGCAGGAAGCTATGATCCGATTACGTCAGGGCATTTGGCTCTTGCCTTACAGGCTCTAAAGGATTTTGACAGGGTAATAATAGGTCTTTTGATTAATCCCGATAAGCAGTACCTTTTTTCGGCAGAGGAACGGCTGCAATTGATTAATGCGGCAATCGCCGATGTGCCCGAACTCAGCGCGGAGTATTACGAAGGTTGGACGTACGAGCTTGCATTAAAGGTCAAGGCAACGGCTTTCGTGCGCGGTTACAGGAACCCCACAGATTTGGCTTACGAGCAGGATATGGCAAGTTTTAATAAGCAACACTCGGGTATAGATACGGTTTTGTATAAGGCAGAGGACGGTAAGACAGATATTAGTTCAACCTTTGTCCGTAAACTTTTAGCGGAAGGACAGCCAATATCGGATTATGTTCCAAAAGGTTGCTCCGAGCTTATAATGAAGCTCTATTCCGCAAAAAACTCACTGTAATCTTTTTCCTCTTGCCGCGTCTTAAACGCGATTAAGCGAATACCATTTTAATGTAATCACTGATAATCCTCGTTTATTGACGAGAGCTAAAGATTGTATTGACAAAATTTACCGAGTATAGTAATGAGAGCTACCGAAAACAGAACTTTAACAGCTTGTTCAACAGGCTGTTTTTCTTATTATAGAAGCCAAGCGCTAAGTCCGATGGAAATTCCCAAGGCGAGAATGCTTTGGGTTAGCTTTGTCAGTAAATAATAAAATGGATTTACCTTGCACTTTGATAAAAAGGTCATTGACTGTATGGTAATGCCCGCTCCTCCAAGGGTGATTATAAAGGTGGCGCAGGGAATGTTTACAGTCAACGGCAAGGCGGTTTTTGAAAGTATGATACAGCCCCTGGTCATTTCGATTAAACCGAAAGAGAGTCCGTTGCATACCTCGGCGTATGCGTTCGGCATTATATATGACAGCCCTTTTGCAAAAAGAGGAAGAATGCCTATATCTGTCAGCATATCCCCAACCATATTGAATAAGGCAATATACGCTCCGACTATCAGAATAGATATTACCGCGCTGTAAACGCTTTCCGATAATGCCTTATCGTAATCCGTGGGCGGCAGTTTAGGTATATAGTCGGCGGTTGCGGAGTATTTACCGCGATAAATAAATCCGTTAAGCAAAGTCGCCGTAATATGGCTGATTAGAATGACAACTCCTGCGGTATAGTTTTCAAAAGCGGCAACGCCGATCGTACCGAGGATAAAGAGCGGGCCCGAGGTAGACGTAAAGGCTAAGGTCTTTTTCGCTTGCGACGCGTTGATTCTGTTTGTCTCGTAAAAGTCGGCGATAAGCTTTGCCCCTATCGGATAACCGCTGATTAAACTCATAAAAAGGACGTAGCCGCCGATAGACGGAGCGTTATATAAGTATTTGACAGGTTTTGCCGTGAGGGTGGCTGCGGCGTCAGCGAAGCCGAATGCCGTAAGCAATTTCGTAAAAAAGAAAAAAGGAAACATTGCAGGTAAAACCGAAATGCAAAATATCAGCAGTCCGTTGTAAAAAGAGTCGATATAAACGGAAGGGGATACGATTAACGCTATCAGAACGGCTATAATCGGCAGAGATAACAGCGTTATTTTAAGTACCTTTTTTTTGTTGTGAGCCACAATTATATCTATGATACTTAACGGCGGATAATACGCAAAATTACTCCACGTAATTACCGCGCGTAACAGACAAAAATAATTATAAAAAACGAACGCTTAACTAATAAGTAATTGCACATTGTGTTAAACGATTAGACAGATTAAACAATTAAGTCAGCATTATAACGAAACCATTTAACATAACGGAAAAAGCGGTTTACGGTAAGATAAATATCCAGTTTAACGTAATATAAGCAGTAGTTTAATGCAACAAAAGCAGTAATTCAACGTAACAAAAACAGTAGTTCAACGTAACAAAAAAGCCGTTTATCGCATAAGAAAAAGAAGTTTTACTTAACAGAAAATAACCGTGTCGTGTCGAGGAGTAACAGGGTAAACAAAAACCGTCCTTACAGTGAAGTAAAGACGGTTTATAATATTAAAATACGTATATATCTTTGGAATAAATAGCGAGCCAACCGCCGCAGACTTAACGTCGGCAGGGGAGCACCTCACACACCGAAAGCTGTGTTGTAATTAACGGTGAGAGTTGAGAACCTTATCGAAGAAATTGTCGAGACCGATAACCAACGCTATCATTAGAGCCGCTTGTGAATCGTCAACGGTTTCAAGTAAGAATGAGTCCTTGATAAGATTGTAATTACGGCGAAGATAACCGATTATGTTACCGCGCTGGATAATGTCGTAGTTTCTGCCGATAAAATCGCCGTCAATGCTGACGTCCGAACCAAGCAAATCGAAATCCTTACGTAAGGAAAAATAGTAGCGTTTTTTGATTGTAATCAGAATATTGCCCTCGGGATCGGTTATATAAACCTTGGGAAGAAGAATGTGAAAGAACTTATTACGGACAATGAAAAGCGTGTTGTTATCCATATCCCTAATCAATTTCTTTTTCGTAAAGGTGAAAACCTTGCCTCTGATTTTATAAACGTCATTACCGTTGTTATCTTTGACTGTACTGCTTGCGCCGACGGAAATGATTTTGTTCTTGATGATATAATCCATTGTTTACCTTCCTTTATCGATATATAAGTCTTGCTTTAGCAAGAACTTCTACATTATGCGCTAAAAAAACGGATATGTCAATCTGCATTATTGAGCAGTGCGATAATTTTGTCAAAGTCGTAGCTGTGGATTATCGTCTGTTCCTTATCCGAGGGCTGATAGTCGTCGGAAACTACAACGTCTGCGTTTTGGGGAGAGGTGACAACCTTGGTCGCAAGCATCGTGAAGAACTCGTAAAGGTTGAATACGTAAGTGCTGTTGAAGGTATTGCGAAGGAAACCCAATGCGGTTGTGCCGGCAACGCTTACGGAGTCTGCACGGGAGATATTGAGCCAAACGAAATCCTTAGCGGCAAGGTCGATACCGAAAAGATAGGCAAAGGTGCTTTTGCACTTAATTTCAAAGGACGATTTGACTGTTTTCGGCTCAAAGACCTTGCCTGAATCGTGAATATTCCTAAGCATATAGCCCGCCTTGCAGTAGCAATCGGAAAAATCAACCATAGAATAGACGTTATCGCAAAAAACAAGATACCGTATATCCGGATACTTTTTTATAAAGCGGTTCAAGTTAATATCGAAATACTCCGCGCCGCCCAACCGTCCTGAGGTTTGGTCTCCCGAAAACACGATACCGTTGTTTTGTTTTTCGTACATACAACGCCAAGAAAACTCTTCCTGCGTACCGTTTTCACGTAATCCGATAACCGAAAGGTCTATATCGTCCACGTTTTCCCAGTACGTAAAGGCGCGTATCTTCTTGCTGAAATCTATGGGGATTCGAGTACCCGAGCACAAAACGCCGTAACCTCCCGAGGAAGTGTCCGCGTGAATAGGCACTGCGCAATTCTTCATTGCCTTATCGATATACACGCTGCCGAGGCGGTTGGCGAATAAGGAGCTAAGATTATCCTTAATCAGCTTGATTAAAACGTCGATTACGTCCTTGGGCACTACGGATTTTCTCCGCGCCTTCTCTTCCTCCGTCTCCTTATGAACGGCTAGCTTATTGAATTTGGAAAACTTGAAGGACCTGCCGTCCACCGCCTCGTACGTTGCATATTGGAACAGAAGCTGTAACAGCATAATAGGATTAGAGGTTTTCACCTGAGATAATACGTAAAGAGTATCGTTTTCGTCCTTGCAACGGCTTAATATGTAATTAAGGTTGCGAAGCAGTGCGCCCGAGCCCTTGCCTTTTTTTAGACATAAAACGGCGTTTTGGATATTGCCTTGCGCCAGTTCCTTTTCAAAGGAGGAAAACACCGAGGCATTGGTTTTGCCCCTCATTGCCTGAACGAATTGTTTGCCTTTTTCCGTCTTGGGAATATAGTGAATATGGTGCAGCAATCCGCTCCATATAGCCTTCTTTTCATAACATTCCTTTACGTTGCACTTATCAGAGGCGAGCAAAGCGTCCAACAACTTGGTGATAAACACACGATCCTTATTGCGCAAATTAAGCTGCTTTATATCGGGATTGTTATATGCCTGATAATTGATAAGCTCCGCTATCTTGATTAAGTCGGAAAGGTTAAGCAGGGGAACGTATTTCGCGTCGCGGTCATCAACCGTCAGGCGTATCAGCGTTGCCTTGCAAGGGCAGGACTTGATAACGTAAGGGTAAGCCTTGAGAAAAGCTTTCAGAAAATCGTATTGATAGTCAGACAAAGGCCGTGTTCCGCCGAGCAAATCTGTAATCGATTCGGAAAGGAGTGTAATACCGTCGGTTTCGTTGACGATACGGAAGGAAACGAGAGGTAGCTTTTCGTTAAAAGCGGCTCTTGTAAAATCCTCTTCGAACCGGGAGTGTCCGGGTTGCGAAAAATCATCCATTCCGTAAGTCGTGGCGTAGTGGAGCAACTGGTCGAACAGAAGTTCGTCCGAGTACATTTTTTTAACGGTATCGGGGAAGCCGAGATAAAAAGGCTCGGATACTCTTTCGCCTAAATTGCTTGACGCGGTTTTAAGCATATCGACGGTCGCTAAAAGATGTCCTTCAGTGACTTTGATGTTAAAGAGTTTTGCTAAAGCAAAAACGACGGAAAGCGCCGTAGCGTCATTGTCGGCGGTGTCGTTGACCAGTATATGCTTTGTGAAAAGGTAATTCTTAAAATTGTTATTCATTATATTCTTCTCCGACGAGGCTCTGCAAAAAATCCAACCTCGTGCAATATTAATTATGCAAACCCCGTACAGCTAAAGCGAATCACGACACTAAATTGATTATCAGTCAAGCGTCTTTCGACAAAATAAGCATCGTTAGCTGCAAATAAAACTGTGAATCGCAGAACTTTTTTCCCTCAAAAAGTAAGCCCTGCTAGCTACAATTTAATTAGCTGTACGGAATTTACAATAATAATCATATTATCACCTTTAGAAAGCAGTGTCAAGGCATAGCCGATTTTTTTATTAGCTGTTTCCGAAAACTAAAAACGCATTTTAAGGGTAAGACCGATCGGTTTGGCGATTAGCTTATTATAGAGCTGAGGATATATCCTTCTACAATGCGGTAATCGACGAAAAACTTATAATACCTACTTTACAAGTCAACCGCATATAGGGTATAATAATGAAATGATGTTTATGGGAGGGCAAATTATGAAAAAATATGGATTATCTCTTGTTTTTGCGGTATTGCTGATCGCAATGCTCGCTTGTTTCCTCGTTGCTTGTGATAATACTGAAAGCGAAGCAGAGTATGAGTTTTCAATCACCGCTGATTGTGCCGGGGTAATAAATGCCGGGTTTGATTCCACGTCGCATAACGAAACTAATAACAAGGATTATCTTATTGGCGGCAAAGCCGTTAATTTTTCGATTATTTTGGGCGAAAAATATTCCGGCGAGGATATGATCGTTACATTTAACGGCGTGCCTGTTACTATGGAGCACACTGATCAGCTCACAAATAACGCATATACGTATAATTTTACCCCCACCGCAGCAGTTAATGTTGTAATCAGCGGTGTAACTCCTCAAAAGTTTACCCTTAGTTTGCCGACCTTAGAGGATATGAGCGTCTGCGGTATTAAGAACGTTAAGGTTGCCGGCATATACCGTTTGAATAACTATGACGGAGCAAGAAGCGTACAAAAGGATTATACCGAGATTCTTACCGACTTGCCTACGCTCTCCGAGCTAAAGGATTATGTTTTTTATTACGGCGACAGAGTAATGCTGGAATTCTTTGCAGAGGACGGCAAAAAAGTTACTTATGATTATACTCCGTCGTTGCTTGACCGTGAATATAATATTTATCTGACTATGTCGTCGTTTCAGCCCAAGACCGAAAGTCAGTTATGCTACGTAGAGTTATTATCTGATGTGAATTTTACCGTCGATACGTCTTCGACTGTCAGCTTCTCGGCAGATGAGACCTTTGAGCCTGTGGGCGACGTATCCTATTTTTCGGGTTTCTATTCACAGAAGAATAACTCCGAAGAATATATGCTTACTCCCACCGTTCAGAATATCTCCAATTTTTACGGTAAGTTGGGGAATTTTAACGAACTGCTTGACGTATCGGGTATCATCGTTAAACAAGGCACGCAGACTATAACGCCCGATGCTGAAGGCTGGTATTGCTTTAACTATAACAGTTCCGCTATAACAGTCAGCGGCTTTGCAGTTTCTTCTGCTTTCGTTGCGAATGATTACAGAGAGATCACGCTTCCTGCTATAAGCGGCATTAACTATACAGTTTCCAAGGTGACCGTGACGTCAGAATACTTTGCATTTTCGGAAATCGGTACCAATGAGGGCGAGAATTGCTTCTTGTACAAGGACCCGAACGGCATTAGCCATTACTATATCAAAAAGGATATCTCTAATGCGTGGGACGTTAATAACAATACTATATTCGCCATATCATTCGGTTCTGCTACCTCCGAGGCACCGGTTTTTCTCAACGATAAACTTCTCGGTAACGTCTATTCTAACCGTTCTTTGGCTTTCTCTATACCCGAACAGGATTTTTTCGGAACGGTATTCTTCAAGCTTGATGCTAACAACGATTACAGCATTAGGCTGTGCAACTCTAACGGCTCCGATGCAGGCGTGGCTTCCACTTACTGTATTAGCGCAGTGGAAGCTATGTCTAATATCAGTGTATCCTTCGGAACGATTAGTTCTAAGACGTTGGAACTTAATGCGTATCTAGCTGTGCAGAACACAGCGAATTCGGAATTTGCTTCAAGCGAGCGGCTAACGGAAAGTAACTCTACTATTACGCAAGAGGGTGACGACGTAGTAATAGTAAGCGGCACGACAACTCTTAAAATTAAGGACGCAAGTTATAGCAATGGAAGTATAACCGTTAATTGCAATTCCGATATTTACGTTTTGCTGACTTATTCGGAACAATATTCCGAAGTAATGAGCGGTATCACCGTTGCTGAAAAGGACAGTTATTACACCGTTTCGACGGTTTCTCCTGCCGATCCCAATGCGCGGGAAAATGACGTTTTGTACGTATCCTCCTGTATGGATACCGCGATGAGCAATAAGTACGGTGTCCAAAAGGGCGGTAGGACGGAAGTAACCTTCAAGTACGGTAAAGACTTTACGAAAACGCTTATCAATGGTATAGACGTTTACATTTGCCTGTTTACAGAGTAACCTAAAGTTTTAACGATAAAAAGGACGCATTTGCGGCTCGTGATTGATAAGTGAACAATTTATCGATACACGGCATAGCAAATGCGTTTTTTTGTTTTACGGTGCAGAATTGATAAAACGGTAAACATAAACGAATAGAGTCATAACAGAGTACGTACTTATATGAGTTTAAGAGCTTTAGCCGATTGTACAGATTCGGCTATCACGCCGGGGTATAGCCGCAACGTACACAGTAAGTTGCTTAAGCAATACCCGTTCAAGTCCGCAGATTGCTTTTTTGCAAGGGTTATAGGATTGCCGATTTTCCGTTATATAACAAAAAAAGACGAGATTAACTCGTCTTTTGGTGCGACTGATGGGACTTGCTCCGCCGAAGTTTTGGGGCAGATAATAGCCTAGTAGGTACTTATATGAGCTTTGGAGCTTTTGCAGATTGTAGAGATTCGGCTATCACGCCGGGGTATAGCCGCAACGTACACAGTAAGTTGCTTAAGCAATACCCGTTCAAGTCCGCAGATTGCTTTTTTGCAAAGGGTATAGGATTGACGCTTTTCCGCTATATAACAAAAAAGACGAGATTAACTCGTCTTTTGGTGCGACTGATGGGACTTGAACCCATACGTGTTACCATACGCCCCTCAAACGTACGCGTCTGCCTATTCCGCCACAGTCGCATCTGTAAAGCAAAACTATTTTATTATATGGAATTAGGCTTTGTCAATCCTTTACGTTGATTTTTTAAGAACTTTTTTGTATAATTTACATAATGCCACAAAAAAGGAACGGATTTTTATAATTGAACGTACAAAAATGTGATTTGTGTCCGAATAACTGCGGCGTGGACCGCACAAAAGCAGTGGGAAGGTGCGGTGTGACCGCCGTTCCCAAAGTTGCCCGAGCCGCTTTGCACTATTGGGAAGAGCCGATAATAAGCGGTACGCGCGGAAGCGGTACCATATTCTTTTCAGGGTGTTCCTTGGGCTGTGTATTCTGCCAAAACTACGAAATCAGTGCGTTGCGCGGCGGCGAAGCCTACACGATTGAACGCTTAATCGAGGATATGCGGCGTTTGGTTGCCGAGGGTGCTCATAATATCAATTTTGTTAATCCAACTCACTACGCCCACGTCGTCAAGGACGCGCTTACGATATACCGTCCGCCTGTACCCGTGGTGTATAACACAGGCGGTTACGACAAGGTATCAACCTTGCGTGAACTGGACGGACTTATTGACGTTTATCTGCCCGATATGAAATACTTTAGCAAATCCTTATCTGCGCGTTATTCGGGACGGGAGGATTATCCTCAAACAGCTCAGGCGGCTATAGGGGAGATGTATCGTCAAACAGGTCCTGCCGTACTTAAGGACGGCATTATGCAAAGAGGTACGATAATCCGCAATTTGGTCTTACCCAACTGTGTTGAGGACAGCAAGCAGGTTTTTGACTACCTTTACGCGACCTACGGCGATAATGTGTTCCTTTCGGCAATGTGCCAGTACGTGCCGTACGGCAGAGCCGCCGAATATCCCGAGATTAACCGCAAGCTAAAGCCCTTGGAGTACAAGGCGGTAGTCGCGCACCTTAATAAGTTAGGCGTAAAAAATTGCTTTGTTCAGGAGCTTAGCTCTGCTAACGAGGAGTTTATTCCTCCCTTTAAGACGGCAACCGATAAGTAACTTCGCGCACCTTACATAAGGTAAACCGCTATGCGCTCTGATGTACGTTTACTTTTTTGCCTTAATCCGTATAGCGTTGTTAAGTCTAATGTATTTGCCGACCTGCGGTTAAACCGTTTTGCCGTTCTTGTCGGTAAAAGGTTTTTGGATAATGAGAGCGAAAAAAGCAGTATTCGATAACGATACTGCTTTTTTGTAAGTTGTGAAATTATTATTTGTATTCGTTGTAAATGCTTGTAGTATTGACCTTATCCTTATCTACATAGTAGTTGTAATCATTGCAGTTGTAATAAATAACAAGCTCCAGCGTTTTCAGAAATACAATGCAAAGGGGAATCGTTATCAAAGTACCTGCGCCGAAGGTGAACACCGACAGAATGCCGCAGGCGATTACCAATAACATTCGTGCCGTCAAATAGCAAACGAAAATCCGTCCGAAACGTCCTTTTATGCTTTTGAAACCGTGAGCTAAACCTTCGAAAAGTTTTTTATCGTCCTTGACAATGGCAGGGAGCCAACCGCAGAAGAAAGTGGATTTCAGAGAAGAAATCAACAGCCAAATAATGAATATAATCGGTAAAGCAAAGAGTCTAATAGCCTTAAACGTCGCAAAAAAGAGATATATCAACCCAATGCCGAAACCCAAGGATATGGGGAATACTATTAAGGTCGAAAAGAGCGCGTACAAAGCAGAGCGTTTGAGATCAAGAACGTAGTCGTTCAAAAAACCGAAACGATTTCCCACGCTCATAAATTGGTTAATTACGTTGGTGAACGGCAGCTGCGCCATACGGAAAATAAATATAAAAATTAGGACAAAGGCAAGAAGAATGCAAAATGCTCCGATAAGATTGGAGCGCAAACTCTTGATGGATTCAAGCATAGCGTTAAAGTCGGACGCGGCGTTTTTTAGGCTTTCCAAAAAGTTGACGTCGCCGCTTACGAGCTTATGAAAGGTATCCTTGACTGACTCCGAAAAACCGCTTGCCTCAAACTCGCTTTTAAGTAGGCTGTAAGTCGGACTCAGTGCGGCGGACGCAATAGCCGTAATAATTATGGCAACGATTATGAAGTAGATAAAAACCTTATATAAAAGGGTAAAATTAGTAAAAAATATGTTAAGGGTATGCTTAATCGTCATAATAACTCCTAATAAAGGGTGTTGATTAGTTTTAAGTCTTCTCTTTCCCAACCGTTAATGTCGTAGAATATCACAAAGAACAAAACGGGGTAATAGGAAAACATCACCGAATTGATTAGCGTATCGATTACCAAGGAAAGAGCATAGATATTGGCAAAGCTTACGCCGTATTCCAACGCCGCCATAGGCAGTAGGGGTAAAAGCATTGCGATAATAATGCTGAAAAGCTTGCTTCGCGTGGTCTTGATGGACGCGCTGACCGCTGAAAAGAGTCCTTTGCCCGTAGCTACTATATAAGGACAGGTTAGGCATAAAAGGCTGATAAAAATTACCAAAAAGGCAAAGATAATCAGCATCGAAATCAAGGACATTACAAAAGTAGCGATCATATTCTTCGTTGCCCAAAACCAGAAATAAACGAAAATCGCAACGAATAAGCCGAATAGGAACACGATTAGATAAATCGCAAGTATTGTAAACAGAGCAGGTAAAAAATTCTCGTTAATCCTCTTGGGAATATTACGCAGTAAAAACCTGCCTGTGCGCATATGCTTGTAAACGACGCCTACGGTAATCGCAAAGAAAGCGGACATCACCACAGCAAGCAGTGCAAATAACAACAGCCGCAGCCAAGTTCGGGTGGAAAGCTCGGTGAAAAGCGAAAAAACCGCCTCGAATTTGGTGAGGTCGCAATTAAAAAAATTGACGAAAAACGAAGCTGTGGTGCCGTAAGAGGAAATCAACGATAACAATACCGCAGGGATTAGCAGCAGTAGCATCAGTTTCCAGTAATGCTTGTTTTTCATATACGCCAAAGTAAGTTTTATATATCTCATATATTTACCTATTCTATATTATACAATAACGGATTTGGATTTTCAAGGCTTTTCTGAAAATCTGTTGCAGTAGGTACCTTCGCGAGTTATTCCCCAATGTTTTTTTCGCTTGCACTTTCTCCGTCGTCACACGTTTCGATTGACACGTCCGCATTGATCCCGTTTATATTCTGTCCCTCTTCATCGGAATTGCTCGCACCTGAATTTCCTGCGGTCAGAAAATCAGTCTTTTCGGCATTCGTTTCCGTTTGACTTGAAGTAACCGCCGAAGTATCAGCCGCAACCCTTTCATCTACGTCGGGGTTTACGTTTATTGCAGAGTTATCCGAAGTAAGAAAGGTATGCGGTACAGCACGTTTCACCAATAGGTGGCATATCGCTCCGGTTATTATTCCCGCCATTGCGCCGAAAAGGGTAAGGTGGGGTAAGAATAAAAAGACTGCTGTGCTTTTTGTAATTACGGCGGCAACGCAAACTTGACCTACGTTGTGGAGCATACCGCCGACAGCGCCTATTCCGGATAGACTGTTTTTATGAACGAGCAGAAGCGCCCACATACCGCCGAAAGCCAGCAGACCGCCACATAAGGAATATACGAGCATAAAGGGATTGCCTGCAAATAACGCGCTGAAGCCGCATTTAATCAGCAGTATCAGCAGTCCTTCTTTCCAGCCGAATAGTACGAGGGTAAGAAGTACAACTGCGTTGGATAGCCCCAGTTTTGCGTATGGAACGGCAAAAAAAATCGGAGGCAACAGGCTTTCCGCATAACCTATGATTACCGCTATCCCGGCTAGTAATCCCAGAACCGAAAGTTTCTTAATTCTAAAACTCATTGCGCGATACCGTCCACTTCACCTTTGCCGTGTATCCTCACGACAACTCTGTTAGGCAAACAAATAATGCATTCTCCCGCCCTTGAAATTGCGTTGGCTTTACAGCATAGCTTATCGGGGCAGTCGGAGTCGGCGACCGTTGCTTTACCGTCCTTAACGCAAACTGTTACACCGTTGATAAGATAAGATGTGCTATCGGATAAATCGATGGTTTTGACAAGCTCTCCGTCGGAAAAAATCTCTACTGTCTGCCCCTCTTGCGGTAAAAAGACAACAAGCAGGAGAGCAACTATTGCGACTATAACCGCAACAATTATAAAAATATCGGATAATACAAAATATTTGCTATTTCTATAATGGGCAAGACGTTTGTTCATAAGCTATATGCTCCGTCCTTTATCGTAACCTGAACGCCTATGGGAACAACCTTACGCTCGGAAGTTACGATTATAGCGGATAAACCTGAGGTTTTTATATATTCCGCGCCCTTTTCCGCACCCATAACGAAAATCGCTGTGGAAAGTGCGTCCGCTAACGCCGCGTCCTTAGCGATTACGGTAACGGAAATTATATCGGATTGCGCGGAATATCCGTCTTTTCCAATGATATGGCAGTACCTCTTGCCGTCCTGCTCGAAGTACTTTTCGTAGTCGCCGCTGGTCGCGCAGGTATAGCCCTCCTCAAGCGTAAAGGAAAGCAAATAACCGTATTCGCTTGGTCTGGGACATCTTAACCCGATATTGTAGCTCTTGCCGACTGCGGCAAGATTGCCGCCGATATCTATAAGCGCATTCTTGGATTTACTTTGTAGATAATCAACAAGCAGACCTACCGCATAGCCCTTGGCCATTCCGCCAAGGTCGATTAGTGTATCGGGGTTAGTGCGCGTCACATAATTCTCTCCGAGAGATACGCCGACGTTACTACAGGCAGGTAAAAGCGCGGCAATGGCGTCAGCTGACGGAACGCTGTGAGTATCGAATTCCGAAAAAGGAGGAGCAAAGCCCCAAAGCTTAACAAGGGAGTATGCGTAGGGATTAAACGCGCCCTCGGTATCCCTGTAAACGGTATCGGCAAAATTCAAAAGTGCCGCTGTTTCCGATGAAATCTCCGTCCTTTCGCCCACTGCGGCGGCGTTGACGGCAGACAGGTCGGAATCGCTGACAGTGAGCGAAAAGGTATTGTCGATTCTATCCAAAAGTGCGGATATTTCGTTGGCCTTGACGCTGCCGTTTTCAATTGATACGCTGTAATACACGCCGAAAGCATAGCCGTCGGGATTTCGGGATAATCCACAACCGCATAAGGCGAAAACCGTAGTTAAAACGGTTACTGTAACCACTACTAACGCGAGCGCGTATGCCTTTTTCATAAATCCATATTATCACAACGGCGAATTGTTTGCAATGCGGAAGAACTATTTTTTGATAATTCGGTATAAAACTGTTGACTTGGGGAAATAAATGCTTTATAGTTGGTGTAAAGTAAAATACCTTTACAGGGGCTGTTATGAGGATTGAGGACAGAGTTGAGCTATCGGAGCTGTTGACCGAATACGGCGGTTTGCTTACGGATAAGCAGCGTGAAATCACGCACTTATATTGTGAATTGGACTTATCTCTCGGAGAGGTATCGGATGAGTACGGCATTTCAAGGCAGGCGGTTCGCGACGCTATTAATCATTCCGCGGCAAGTCTTGAAGCTTACGAACAGATCTTAGGCAATTTGCGCTTTAAGTCGCAGCTGTCTGAGGTTTTGAAGGATTACGCGGCAGGCGGTGCGTCGGCAGAAGACTGCCTTAAACGTATCGCGGCTTTAACGGAGGGCTGATATGGCGGCATTTTCGGGATTAAGCGACAGATTGAATCATATTTTTTCCAAGCTCAAAAACAAAGGTGCGCTTACCGAGCTGGAGATTAGACAGGCGATGCGCGAGGTGCGCATAGCACTGTTGGAAGCGGACGTCAACTTTACCGTTGTCAAGGATTTTATCGCCAAGGTCAGCGAGCTTGCCGTAGGCGAGGAAGTACTTAAAAGTTTAACCCCTGCACAGCAGGTTATCAAGATAGTCAACGAACAGCTTATCGCCTTAATGGGCAGTACCTTCCAAAAGTTGGGCGTTTCCGACAAGCCCCCGACCGTCATACTTATGTGCGGCTTGCAGGGCAGCGGCAAAACCACGATGTGCGGCAAAATCGGACGTATGCTGAAAAAGCAAGGCAAGAACCCTTTGCTCGTAGCGTGCGACATATATCGTCCTGCGGCTATTTTGCAGCTTCAAAAGGTGGGCGAGAAGGCGGCTGTACCCGTTTTTCAAATGGGACAGATTGCACCGCTTAAAATTGTCAAGGGCGCGTTAGCTGAGGCGCAAAGACTTAACTACGATACGATTATCGTAGATACCGCAGGCAGACTTCACATTGACGAGGCGTTGATGCAGGAGTTGGAGGAGCTGAAAAAGTTTCTTAATCCTACGGAGATACTTTTGGTCGTAGATTCTATGACAGGTCAGGACGCCGTTAACGTGGCAACCGAGTTTAACCGTCTTTTGGACATAACGGGCGTAATCGTAACCAAGCTGGACGGCGACACAAGAGGCGGCGCGGCACTATCCATCAAGGCAGTAACGGGAAAACCTATCAAATTCTCCGGTACAGGCGAAAAGATGGACGATATCGAGCCTTTCCACCCCGACCGTATGGCGTCGAGAATACTGGGTATGGGCGACGTTCTTACCCTTATCGAAAAGGCACAGACCGCATACACCGAGGAAGAAGCGAAGAAGTTTCAAGAGAAACTGCGCTCGCAGGACTTCACGCTTACCGACTACCTTGACCAATTTGACCGCTTGAAGAAGATGGGCAATATGCAGGAGATGCTGGGTATGATTCCCGGACTTGCCAACAAGGTTAAAGGACAGGATATGACGGTTGACGAGGATCGTATCAAGCATATGAAGGCGATCATACTGTCAATGACTCCTTACGAGAGGGATCACGCCGACGTAATCAACGGCAAACGCAAGAAGCGCATAGCCGCAGGCTCGGGCACCACGATACAAGAGATTAATCAGCTTCTTAAGCAGTATGAGATGACGCGCGATATGATGAAACGTATGATGCGCGGCGGAATGAAACGTATGAAATTTCCCTTTTAACGGGATACAATAATAACAACCAATACACGGAGGTATTTACAATGGTTAAAATCAGACTTACGAGAATGGGCGCAAAGAAAGAACCTTTCTATCGCATCGTTGCTATCGACAGCAAGAAAGCCAGAGACGGTCAATATATCGAGCAAATCGGTACTTATGATCCCAAGGCTGAAAACGGCATCAAAATTGACGCGGAACTTGCTAAAAAATGGATTTCCGTCGGCGCACAACCCACCGAAACCGTAAAGGCTATGCTCCACAAGAACGGTATTCTCTAAGATTATGCAGGAACTGGTAGAATACATCGTCAAAGCACTTATCGGCGACGATAGGGAATTTGACGTTAACGTCAACGAACAGGACAGAACTATCTACGTTCATATCGACAAGGAAGATATCGGCAAGGTTATCGGCAAGTCCGGTAAGATTGCCAGAGCTATCCGTTTAATCGTCAAAGCCTCCGCAGGCAAGATTAATCACAGATATAACGTGGAGATTATCGAAAAATAGTTTTGGACAAGTTTATCGAAGTCGGTAAAATAGTCAAACCGCAGGGGATTAAGGGCGAGGTTAAGGTTTTGCCTTACGTTGACCGTCCTCAAGGGTTTACGCTTATCCGCAATATTTTTCTTGACGGCAAAAGCTACTCTGTTATCGGCGCACGAATTGCGCCGGACGGAGTTTATTTGCGTTTGGAGAACGTAGCGGATCGCAATGCCGCGGAAGAACTAAGAGGTGCAGAGCTGACCGTTGAACGAGAAAAAGCGGACGTTTTTAAGGACGGCGACTTTTTCGTCGATGATTTGATAGGTCTTAAGGTTACGGTTGACGGCAAGGTTTTGGGCGAGGTAAGCGACGTGGATAATTTCGGTACTGCCGACGTCATTTACGTTAGCGGAGAAAGACCGTTCAGCTTTCCCTATATCAAACAATTCGTTGTTCCCGATACGATTGCCGGCACGATAACCATTGACACGTCCGAGTTCCCGAAAATCGCTTTATATGATGACGATTGAAGTATTGACGCTATTTCCCGAAATGTATGCCGCGATGGACAGCGGCGTCGAAGGCAGAGCTATTCGAGGCTCTGCTTTTAGTATGCGCGTTACCAATATCCGAGATTATTCCGCCGACAAGCACAAAAAAACGGACGATTATTCCTTTGGGGGCGGAGCGGGAATGGTGATGACGCCGCAACCTATACACGACGCGATTAACGCGATTGATCCCAATCACGAGTGCAAAAGGCTTTACCTTTCGCCTAAGGGCGCGGTACTTACTCAGCAGTTGGCAGGAGAACTTGCGCAGGAGGAAAAACTGCTTTTTCTCTGCGGAAGTTACGAGGGCGTGGACGAGCGCGTGTTACAGGCGGATATTGATTCCGAATTGTCAATCGGGGATTACGTTTTGACCTGCGGAGATTTGGCGGCAATGGTGGTTATCAACGTGGTATCCAGATTTTTGCCGGGCGTGTTAGGCAACGAGGAGAGTCGGGAAGAGGAGAGCTTTTGCGGCGGATTGCTTGAGTATCCGCAATATACTCGTCCCAACGTGTTCCTTGGAATGGAGGTTCCTGCCGTGCTGCTGTCGGGAGATCACGCGGCGGTTGCGGAATGGCGTTACAAGCAGCAGGTTGAGATTACGCGAGAGCGAAGGCCCGACCTTTACGAAAAGGTACGCCCGATTATTGAGGAACGGGAGCGCAAAACGCGCAAAAAAAGGAAGTAATAATGCTTATACAATGGTTCCCCGGTCATATGACCAAGGCTTTAAGACAGATGGAGCAGAGCATAAAAAAGGTGGACAGCATAGTTTATCTTTTGGACGCACGCGCTCCTTTTTCCTGTATTAATCCGCAATTTGCTACCTTAATCGCCAATCGGCCCGCCGTATATGCGCTGAACAAATGCGACCTTGTGGAGCGCAACGATTTACAGCGTTGGAAGGACAAATTCGAGCAGGAGGGTAAAACCGTTGTAATGACGGACAGCACCGCGAAAAAAGACGTTAAAGCCGTAATTGCGGCTTTACGAGCGGTAAATGCGGAAAAACTTGAACGCAATCGCGCCAAGGGCATTAATTACTCGGTTAAGGCAATGGTTATCGGTATGCCCAATACGGGAAAATCCACGCTGATTAACAGTCTTTGCGGCGATAAACGCACGATTACAGGGAACAAACCCGGCGTAACGCGTGGGGAACAATGGGTGAAACTTGACAACGGAATTACTCTTTTGGATACCCCGGGGACGCTGTGTCACAGTATCGAAGTGGAACGCACCGCGCTTAATTTGGCATTCATAGGCTGTATCCGTGACGCGGTTCTTGATACCGAGGGTTTGGCTTTGGAACTGATTAAGAGGTTTGTTAAGGATTATCCTTTTGCGCTTCAAGCAAGGTACGGAGTGGAAACGGACGGCAAAACTCCCTTGGAAATTTACGAGGGGATAGCCGCGTCAAGAGGTTTTTTGCTTAAGGGAGGGGATTACGATTATTCCCGAACAGCGGCGGCAGTGCTTGACGATTTCCGCAAGGGAAGAATGGGCAAATTGATTTTGGAGTTACCGCAATGAATCTTTTGGAGTACGAAAACGAATACATTGCCAAAGGCAAAACCCTAATTGCAGGAATAGACGAGGCAGGACGTGGTCCGTTGGCAGGACCTGTGGTGGCGGCTTGCGTCATTATGCCGTTAGACGAGCTTATACCCGGCGTAAACGACAGCAAAAAGGTCACTGAAAAGAACAGGGAGCGATTATTCGAGATTATCAAGGAGAAAGCGATAGCCTATTCTATCGTTGAAGGCTCGCCCGAATTGATTGAGCAAATCAACATTTTAGGCGCGACTAAGGCGACTATGCGCAAGTGTCTTGACGAGATTGCGGTAAAGCCTGACGTGGTGCTTATCGACGCCGTTAAGTTAGACTGCCCGTACGAGATATGTCCCATAATTAAAGGCGACGCAAAAAGCTACAACATTGCCGCCGCTTCGATTTTGGCTAAGGTTTACCGTGACAGATTAATGCGCCGTTACGCGCTCCAATATCCTGAGTACGGCTTTGAAAAACATAAGGGCTACGGTACGGCGGAGCATATCGCCGCACTTCGGGAATACGGTGCCACCCCCATACACCGCAAGCTGTTTATTCAGCATTTTGTCAACGATGGAAACGAGACGAAGGGGAATTGAAGGCGAGGTCGCCGCAAAGGAATTTTTGATTGCGGAGGGCTATAATATAACGGAATGTAATTATTCCGTATCCTTCGGGGAAATCGATATAATAGCCCGTAAGGATAAGACGGTGATTTTCGTAGAGGTTAAGAACCGTTATGGCACCGAATACGGTGAGCCGATAGAGAGCGTTACACCCTATAAAATCAGTAAAATAGCCAGAGTTGCCGAGTATTATATGACGGTGAAACGGCTTAACGGTTTAGACGCTAGGTTCGATGTAATTACGGTCAAAAACGGCGAGGTTGAGGAGCATATCAAGAACGCTTTTACAGCTTCGGACGGCAATTATCGGAGAAAACACTGGTAAATGCGAAAATACTCGGAAAAAAGTAAAAAACAGCCGAAAAACGCTTGCAAAGACTGCGTTTGTATGGTAACATTATAAAGCAAAATATTGACTTCGGGTGGTCCTCTGCGTCAGACAGACGGCACGAACACTTAGTTTTTTAGGAGGTAAAGTCATGTCTAACAGTTTAATCGACGTAATCGAGAGAGAAGGAATGCGTACCGATATACCGGATTTCAAAATCGGTGATACGGTCAGAGTCAGCTTGAAGTTCAAAGAGGTAAGCAAGGCTTCCAACAACCCCGGCGGTTCCAAGAACAACCGTACCGCGGCAACTGTAAAAGAGGAAATCAAGCATCAGATCTTCGAGGGTGTTGTAATCGCACGTAAGAACGGCGGTATCAGAGAGACCGTTACCGTTCGTAAGATCAGTGCAGGTGTAGGTGTGGAAAAGGTTTTCTGCTTACATTCTCCGCAGATTGACAGCATTGCAGTGGTGAAACGCGGTCGTGTAAGACGCGCTAAGTTATACTATCTGCGCGACAGAACCGGCAAGGCGGCTAAGGTGCCTGCAGCGAAGCTGACCTACAATAAGTAAGCTTTTTTAAGGACATTTAATGGGAAAAGGATACCTCGTGTATCCTTTTTTTCGTTGTATTCACGAAGGATAAATTTGCATTGTAATATTGTACTGTACTATAAAAAATTAATTATTATAATTATATTAAGCAAAATTGCTAAATCGCTTGCCAAACTGTAGGAAAGTATATAAAATAAAATATCATACTATACGAGGTTTGAGAATGAAAAAAAAGGCATTTATCATTTTGACTTGCATTTTACTTGTCGCCGCAGTTTTGTGCGGCTGTTCCGGTAACACCAAGGTTGAAGCAGGTGAGGAATTGCTTTCTAACGGCGATTTCGAGACTGCCAACAGCTTTACCAAGGGTTGGACAACCATTTACGATACAACCAGCAGCGTTACCCCTACCGCCGGTGCAACGGCACATCAAGGCTCCGATGATTACGGTTCCACGACAGAGGTTAACGGCAAGCAGACCGTATTCCTCAAAACGTCGTCCTCAACCTATTGCTACCTTACCCAGCCGGTTCAGCTGGAGCAAAAATGCTATTATAAGTTATCCGCACAAGTCAGCATTACTTCCAAGCTGACCTTGGCAGGAAGTTTGGGTGCATACGTAGGACTTGCGGAGAATACCGCGGTTTATGCATCTCAATCCGACAGCACTGCGGGTTTTGTTACTCTTACCACTTACTTCTACAACGACAATTATGACGAGGTGAACGTGCGATTTGGTATCGGCAACGAGAACAGCAAGGTTTCAGGCTCCGTCTATTTCGATAACGTATCTATCCAAAAAATCGACGCTATTCCTACCGATACGGTAGTGTTAAGCGTGAAGAACAGCAACGTATCGGGCTACTACTCCGGTACGGCTGATTTGGTTTACGTGATTTTGACCGTGGTGCTTACCGCTATTGCACTTTACGCCGCTTTCATCGTTATCCGTCGGAAAATGCGTACCCCTACCGAGATTGCCGAGCTTGGCAAAACCGGTGTGGAACCTACCAATAAGGGCTTTACCGTTACCACTATCGCAATGCTTGCGGTATTGCTTGTGGGCTTCGGTATCCGCTTGATACTCATTAATTTGGTTTACGGCGATTTGGTTACCATCAATCAGTTCGGTTTGATGTCCACTCGCTTGGCTAACCTCGGACCTATTCAGTATTACTTGCAGTATTGCGCCGAAAGTGCACCTCAAGCCGCACCCGGTATGATGTACGTCCTTTGGATTTTCGGACTTATCGCAAAACCTCTCGGTTTGGCGTCCGGTTCGCAGGGATTGTCAATCTTCCTCAAAATACCCGCTATCATTGCAGATTTGGTTGCGGTATTCGTTATCTTCAATATCACCGCCGGTGAGAAAAAGTACACAACCGCTCAAGCCGTTGCTTTTGCAGGCTCCTATGCGATTCTGCCCGTGGTGTTCTCTGCGTCTTCGATTTGGTGCACCGCGTACTCAATCGGCACGTTGTTCCTGCTGCTTACCTTTGTCGCAGTTCTCAACAAAAAATATATTATGATGACCGTTTGGTACTTCCTTGCCGTAATGTTTGTGGCGGAGACGCTTGTTTTACTGCCCTTACTTATCGCTTTCTGCGTTTATATGTACATCAAGGACGAGCGTAGCAGGAACGTACTGCCTATCTGTGCGGTGGCGGCGTTTATCGGCGGCTATCTTATAACTCTTCCCTTTGGACTGGAGTTCTTCAAACTGGGCAAGCCTTTCATCGTCTTGACCAACTATTGCAAGATGTTCACCACAAGCGCAATGTTCACCGACGGCGCGTATAACGTGTACGGCTTGTTTAACCTTGCAGGACAGACTGCTAATACGGCAGGCGTGGTGTGCAGTGCGATTATCGTTGCATTTGTGCTTATCGCTTCCCTTATCGCTTACATCAAGTGCCGCAACCGTTTGGATTTGCTCCTTATCGGCGCGACCTCTTTGATTCTTTGCTACACCTTATCCATTCGTATGAGCGTTTGGTTTATGTTCCCTGCGCTTTTACTTCTCCTCGCTTACGCTATTTACGCTAACGAGGGCAGAGTGCTTTGCTGTTATTTCGGCTTCGGTCTGTTAGGTACCGTCAATACCGCTTACTATCTGTACGTCAACGGCTTTATCACAGGCGGCCTTGAGGTTAGCGAAGCAGTGACCGTGCTCGGCACTGATCCCGTGCTTATCGTGTTCAGTATCTTAAGCGTACTGCTTGCAGGATATCTCACTTACGTTACCGTGACAATAGTCAACGGCAAAAAGTGCGATATTCCCAGTATCAAGGTTAATTATTTCCAGTATGTGAAGAGCCTGTTTGTTAAAAAACCTGAAATAACGGAAGAAGATAACACTCAGCAGGCGAAATAATGCTTTCTAAGGTCAAGAGCTTTGCTCTCCGCGGCTTGGAGGGGTATATGGTCGATATCGAAACCGACCTTAATCAGGGCATACCGTCCATTGAGATGGTAGGCTTGCCCGACGCCGCTATCAAAGAGTCGAAGGACAGAGTTCGCAGTGCACTGAAAAACAGCGGTTACGAATTTCCCGTTAAAAGGATAACCGTCAACCTTGCGCCGGCGGACACCAAGAAGGAAGGTCCTTCCTTCGATTTGCCGATTGCGATAGGCTTGCTTGCCGCGTCGGAACAGCTTCAAACTCTTGGCTATAAGCAATACGTCCTTATCGGCGAGCTGTCGCTGGACGGCACGCTAAGACCTGTGAACGGCATAATGCCGATTCTGATATCGGGTATGCAGTCGGGTTACACGCGATACGTTATTCCCTCAGCCAACAAGACCGAGGCGGCGTTCGTGGACGGCATTGAGGTCTATGCGCTGGACAATCTTACCGACGTGTGCGACTTTTTGGATATGCGCAAGCATTTCGAGCCGCTTCAGCACAGAGGATTTGAGAGCAGTGTAGCGGTAAGCCGATACGGCTTCGACTTCGAGGACGTTAAAGGTCAGGCTTCCGCAAAACGCGCGTTGGAAATCGCCGTCAGCGGCGGACATAACGTCTTAATGATCGGCCCTCCCGGCGCAGGCAAAACGATGCTTGCTAAGTGCATATTGACGATTATGCCCGATCTAACCTTCGACGAGGCGGTTGAAATCACGAAAATCCACAGCGTTGCAGGCGTGTTGGACAGTTCTAAGGGTATAGTTACCACCAGACCGTTCCGCACTCCGCACCACTCAACCACGATACCTGCACTTGTGGGCGGCGACCGTAAGGCAAGACCGGGAGAAGTGAGCTTAGCTCATTTCGGAGTGCTTTTCTTGGACGAGGTTCCTGAGTACAGCAGACGTGCTTTGGAGTCCTTAAGACAGCCTATGGAGGACGGCGTGATAACCGTTTCCAGAGTCAACCAAACCGTTGAGTATCCCGCAAACTTTATGCTTGTGGGCAGTATGAACCCTTGTCCCTGCGGCAATTACGGCAGTCGTAAAAACGATTGTACGTGTACGCCCTCGCAGATTCACAATTATATTAACCGCATTTCAGGCCCCTTGCTTGACCGTATAGATCTTCAGGTGGAGTTGGATTGTATATCCTACGGCGAGTTCGCCGATAATACCACGGGCGAACGCTCGTCAGTGATTAAGGAGAGGGTAGGTCGTGTACGCAAGCTCCAAAAGGAGAGATTTGCCGCTGACAATATCTATACCAATTCTCAAATGAACAACAAGCAAATACGTGAGTATTGCGCTATTGACAAAACCTCTGAAGTATTGCTGGAAAACGCTTTTACCAGACTTAATCTTTCAGCAAGAGCAAGCTACAGAATATTGCGCGTGGCAAGAACCATTGCGGATATGGAGAATTGCCGCGACATACAGCCTGCGCATATTGCGGAGGCGATTCAATACAGATCTTTGGATAGGAAGTACTGGGGCAGATGATATACAGCGACAGAGAACGGGCTTTAATATGGCTGGGAAGTCAAGACTTATCAGGAGGCAGGAAGTACGCGCTGTACCTTATGGCAAACAAAAACGCGCTTCTGCTGATGAACGAGCTTCCGTCTTACCGCGACGCAATAGTCGCAAGGTTCTCTCAAGAGGTCTATGATAAGCTCCGTTTAACCGCCGACGCAATGTATCTGCAATCCGTATTCGTGGATATGGACAAGTACGGCATAACCGCCGTAACCATAGAAAGCGAGGCGTATCCGTATTTGCTTACGGAGATAGAACCGCCACCCTTGGTGCTGTTTGCAAAGGGCAACATCAGGCTGATGAATATGAGTAATATTATCGCGGTGGTCGGAACGAGAAACCCTACTCGGTACGGTACCGACGTAACGGAGACCTTCGTTACTGACCTAGTAAGTCACGATTACATTATCGTCAGCGGAATGGCTCGCGGTATCGATACAATAGCGCACCGCACCGCGTTAAAGTTCCACAAGAACACTATTGCAATAATGGGTTGCGGACTTGACAAGGTTTATCCTGCGGAGAACAAGGCGTTGTTCGACCAGATAGCCGATTGCGGTTTGCTACTTAGCGAGTATCCCGTGGGTACTCCTGCCAATTCGTACAACTTCCCCGAGCGTAACCGCCTTATAAGCGGTATAAGCGGCGGTGTTTTGGTGACAGAGGCAGGCGAAAACAGCGGTTCGCTGATAACCTTGAATTATGCGGTAGATCAATGCCGCAACATATACGTAGTACCGGGCAGCGTCTATAACAGAAGCTGTGACGGCAGTAACAAAGCATTAAGGCTTTTCTCGGGCTGTGCGGTAATCAACGCAATGGACATTCTGCTCGACAGCGGAAAGAATTACGACGTAACGTCGCGTCCCAGCGCAATGCAGCTTGATTATACCGAAGAGATGATTCTCAACGCACTGGAAAAGAACGAAATGCACATAGAGGAACTAATAAGATTAACCGGATTGTCAATCAACCTAATCAATCCTATTCTGCTGAAACTGGAGTTGCTGGGCTTGATTAGAAAACTGTTCGGTAATTACTACGGAGTTTAACCGGAGGAATAATGAAGCTAATAATAGTAGAATCCCCATCAAAAGCAAAAACCATAGCGAAGTATTTGGGCGCGGATTTCCGCGTGCGTGCTTCCGGCGGTCATATCAACGACCTCCCCGAAAAGAGGTTGGGTATCGACGTTGAGAATAATTTTCAGCCCGAATACGTAATCAGCGAGGACAAAAAGCGGACGCTAGAGGATTTGAAGTCCAATCTTGCCAAGGCGGAATCCGTTCTGCTTGCAACAGACCCTGACCGTGAGGGAGAGGCGATTTCTTGGCATTTGAAAACGGTTTTAGGCATAGGTGACGGCGAGATACGAATCGAGTTTAACGAAATATCGCGCAAGGCGGTGCAGAATGCTATTCTTCATCCGCGTGAACTTAATATGCAGCTTGTGAACGCACAGCAGGCAAGACGAGTTTTGGACAGACTTGTGGGTTACAAGCTTTCTCCCGTACTAAGCAAAAAAATCAAATCCGGTCTATCAGGCGGACGCGTCCAGTCGGCGGCTTTGAGAATGTTGGTTGACAGGGAGCGTGAAATCCGCGACTTTAAGCCTGAGGAATACTGGAATTTATTTGCCCTGTTGTCCAAGGAAAAGAACGATTTTAAGACAGCTTTTTCAGACATTAACGGCAAAAAGTACAAAATCGGCAACAAGGAAGCCTTAGACGGTATTTTAGCCGCCATAAAGGACAAGCCTTTTATAGTAGGCGACGTTAAAAGAGCGGTTAAAAAGGTTAGACCTCAACCGCCTTTTACCACAAGTACCCTACAGCAGGACGGCACTGTAAAGCTCAATATCACAGCTCCTCAGGTTATGCAGATTGCACAGCACCTATACGAAGGTTTTGAGATAGAGGGCGAAGGTCACGTTGCGTTGGTTACGTATATCCGTACCGACTCCGTAAGAGTTTCCGAGGACGCAATGTGGGACGCAAAGCGTTACATTACCGCGCATTACGGTGAAAAATACGTGCCTAAGTATCCTAACAAATTCGAGCAGAAAAGCACTGCGCAGGACGCGCACGAGGCTATAAGACCTATATCCCTTGACAGGACGCCTGAATCCCTTAAGGATAAGCTGTCGAAGAACAACTATCAACTTTACAAGTTGATTTACGACAGATTCGTGGCGAGTCAGATGGCGTATGCCGAGTACGATACACTGTCAGTCGGTATTGACGTTGACGGTAATAACGGCAAGAAATACGGCTTCCACGTTTCGGGCAGAACGATGATTTTCGCAGGCTACACGTTAGCCTATGCCGATAATAACTCCGATAAGGACGATGAGAAAAACACTGTCCTTCCCGATCTCAAGGTCGGTGATGAGCTTTTACTCAAAAAGATTACTCACGAGCAGAAGTTTACCAAGCCCCCTCAGAGATATTCCGAGGCAACATTGGTTAAGGCGATGGAAGAAAACGGTATCGGTCGCCCTAGCACGTACGCTTCTATCATCAGCGTTTTATCCAAGCGCACTTACACCGAAAAGGACGGTAAGCATATGCTGCCCACGGCGTTAGGCGAGGCTGTTTGCGATACTTTAACCAAGTACTTTCCCGATATACTTGACCTGAAATTTACGGCAAATATGGAGAAGGATTTGGACTCTGTTGAGGACGGTACGGAATGGCAAAAGGTAATCAGCGACTTTTACCCCGGGTTTATCAAGGAAGTAAAGGAAGCTTTTTACGACGGCGGCGCGGTTAAGGTCGAAGCGGAAGAAAGCGACGTGGTTTGCGACAAATGCGGCGCGAGAATGATAATCAAGGAAGGACGTTACGGCAAGTTCTTGGCTTGCCCCAATTATCCGAAATGTAAGAACGTCAAGAACCTTAACGAGCATATAGTCGGCAAATGCCCCGAATGCGGAGCAGACGTTGCCGAAAAGCAAACGAAAACGGGCAAAACCTTTTACGGCTGTACCGCTTATCCGAAATGTAAGTTTGCAATGTGGGATAAACCTGCTCCGTATCTGTGTCCCGAATGCGGCAAGCCTATGAAAGTGGTAAACGGCAACGGACAAACGAAGTACGTTTGCACAGGCTGTAAGCATACCGAGTTAAAATGAAGACGGTAAGGATAGTTGGCGCAGGATTAGCCGGTTGTGAGGCGGCGTATCAGCTGCTGAAACGCGGCTTTACGGTAGAACTGGTGGAGATGCGCCCGAGCAAAACCACGCCTGCGCATAAAACCGACGGCTTTGCGGAATTAGTGTGCAGTAACAGCTTGAAAAGCGAGCTGTTGGACAGCAGTTCAGGTTTGCTTAAGGCGGAAATGCGAGAGATAGGCAGTTGTATCCTGCTTGCCGCAGATCAGTCGAGAGTACCTGCCGGCGGCGCGTTGGCTGTGGACAGAGAAAGGTTTACCGCGGCGGTTAAGTCAATTCTTAACGGTTTCGGTGAGCGACTTAGAGTCGTCACAAGGGAATATACACAACTGGAAAAGGACTTGCCGACGATAATAGCCACAGGACCATTGACGTCCGACGCACTGGCTGAAACGCTGAGCGGTCTGACGGGTGAGGAATATCTGCATTTCTGCGATGCCGCTGCTCCGATCGTAAGAGCCGACAGCGTGGATATGAATTACGCTTTCTTTTCCGCGCGGTACGGCAAGGGCGACGCCGATTACCTTAACATCGGACTTGAAAAAGAGGAGTATTACGCGTTTGCCGAGGCTCTAATCGAGGCGAAATGCGTGGAAGACAAGCTGTTGAACGCCACATTTTTCGAGGGCTGTATGCCTGTTGAGGTGATGGCGAAAAGAGGTATCAACTGCTTGCGCTTCGGACCTTTAAGACCTGTAGGCATCGTTTCACCCGAGGGCAAGAGGTTCTACGCGGTGATGCAGCTTAGGAAAGAAAACACGTTAGGCGACAGCTATAATTTGGTAGGATTTCAGACCAATTTGCTGTTTCCCGAGCAAAAACGCGTTTTCGGTATGCTGCCTGCGCTGAAAAACGCAGAGTACTTAAGATACGGCGTAATGCACCGCAACACCTTCGTAAATGCGCCTAAGCTGTTGGATAACACCTTTATGCTGAGAGATTTATCGGATTTCTACATAGCAGGACAGCTTTCAGGTGTGGAAGGGTATATGGAAAGCGCGATGAGCGGTATGATGGCAGGCTTGGCTATGGCATTAAGACTTAGCGGCAACCAACCGTTTATCCCATCGGAAAACACGATGATAGGCGGTCTGTGCCGATACGTATCCAATCCGCTTACCGTGGATTTCCAGCCTATGAACAGTAACTTTGGCTTACTCCCGTCGCCGACGGCGAGAATTAAGGACAAGCAGGAGCGCAAGGCGTGGTATTCGCATCGCGCGGTTGAGGACATAAAGGACTACGTAGCGAAGTTGCATAATTGCGACTTTAACGTATAAAGTAACCGTAACGCAGGGCTTGTCCTTGCAACCTGAGGCTTTGCCTCAAAGGAGGATATATGGAAGAATTTCACAGTACGACGATATGTGCCGTCAAGAAGGACGGAAAGACGGTTTTGGCCGGTGACGGACAAGTCACTATGGGTAACAGCGTTATTTTCAAGGCTAACGCGGTTAAGGTGAAAAGAATCTATAACGATAACGTGGTGATAGGCTTTGCAGGTAGCGTTGCCGACGCGTTTTCGCTCAGTGAAAAATTTGAGAAAATGCTCCAAAAGTACAGCGGCAATTTAATGCGCAGTGCCGTGGAGCTTGCCGATTTGTGGCGTGACGACAAGATAGGCCGCAAGCTGGAGGCAATGCTTATTGCCGCGGATAAGGACAATCTGTTCATTATTTCCGGCAACGGCGAGGTAATCGAGCCTGACGGCGGCGTTTGCGCAATAGGCAGCGGCGGTAATTACGCCTATGCGGCGGCAAGAGCGTTATACGATATAGAAGGAATGGACGCGGAGATTATCGCACGTAAGGCTATGGCGATAGCAGGTGAACTTTGTGTTTTCACTAACGACCATTTAACGGTGGAGGTGCTGTAATGGAATTTACCCCTAGAGAGATTATTACCGAGCTAAACAAATACATCATCGGGCAGGAAGAGGCTAAAAAGATGGTTTCCATCGCACTGCGTAACAGATATCGCAGAAGTCAGCTTCCCGATGAGATACGAGAGGAAGTTACTCCCAAAAACATTATTATGAAAGGTCCTACAGGCGTAGGTAAAACCGAGATAGCCAGACGTTTGGCGAAGCTAGTCAAGGCTCCTTTTATCAAGGTTGAAGCTACGAAATTCACCGAGGTCGGCTACGTTGGCCGCGACGTGGAGAGTATGATCAGAGATTTGGTTGAGGCGGCTATTCGCTTGGTCAAGGAGGAGCGTTACGCTCAGGTTAGACCTAAGGCATACGAGATAGCTTCTCAAAGACTGGCAAAGGAGATTTTGGCTGTACGCAAAAGCATCAGCCCCGAGATTCCCGAAAGTCAGCTTTTAGAGGAGATTTATCACGATTTAGCGGACGGAAAGCTGGACGACCTTCCTGTTAATTTGGAGTTTACCGAACAGCCGAAGCCCTTGCAGATGGATCAGAACGGGCAGGGTGCCTCAATTAATATCGGCAACATTTTCCAACAGCTCAACGCGGCAGGCCGTAAGGTCAAGCGCAAGATGACGGTTAAGGAAGCTATGAAAGCGTTGATAAACGAGGCTTCCGATAAGATGATTGACTTGGATTCCGTCAACGACGAGGCGTTAAGACGCGCGGAGCAAGAGGGCATAATCTTTATCGATGAGATAGACAAAATCGCAAGCAACAGTATGTCTCACGGTATAGACGTATCCAGAGAGGGTGTTCAAAGAGATATTCTGCCTATCGTCGAGGGTTGTACCGTCAGCACGAAATACGGCAATATCCGTACCGACTATATTCTCTTTATAGCGGCAGGCGCGTTCCATATTTCCGAGGTCAAGGATTTGATTCCCGAATTACAAGGACGTTTCCCCGTGATAGTAGAGCTTGAAAGCCTGACAACGCAGGATTTTATCCGCATTATGACAGAGCCTGACAATGCAATTCTTAAGCTGTATGCGGCACTTTTGAAAACCGACGGTGTTGTTTTAAGCTTTACCGACGACGCAGTTGCGGCATTAGCGGACATTGCGGAATTCCAGAATGCCAACAGTGAAAACCTCGGTGCAAGACGTTTGCACGCGTTGGTGGAGAAACTGTTAGAGGACGTGTCCTTTGAAGCAAACGGTAACAGCATAGAGGTAACCATTGACCGCTCTTACGTTGAGAATCACGTAGGACAGGATATGCGCAGCTTAAATTTGAAAAAATATATACTTTGATAATATGATTAATATACCTAAAGGAACAAAGGACGTTCTGCCTACCGAAAGCTACAAATGGCATTACGTTGAGAAAAAAATAAGAGAAACCGCGACCTTATTCGGCTTGCAGGAGATTAGAACCCCTACCTTTGAGCATACGGAGCTTTTCGCACGCGGAGTAGGCGCAACCACCGATATAGTAACCAAGGAGATGTACACCTTTACGGATAAGGGCGACAGAAGTATAACGCTTAAGCCGGAGGGTACCGCAGGTGTCGCGAGAAGCTACGTCGAAAACGGACTTTCGCAGTTGCCTCAGCCCTTGAGAATGTATTATCTGATACCTGTTTTCCGTTACGAAAGACCGCAGGCAGGCAGACTTAGAGAGCATCATCAGTTTGGTGTAGAGCTGTACGGCATAGACAGTCCTGAGTTGGACGTTGAAACTATGATGATAGCCAAAAGGCTGTTTGATACCTTAGGCGTTAAGGACTTGACGCTTAATATCAACAGTATCGGCTGTCCGAACTGCCGTCCAAAATACAACGCTGCTTTACGCGAGTACTTAAAGGACAATTTAGACAAAATGTGTCCTACCTGCAAGGAGCGTTTTGAAACCAATCCTCTGCGGATTTTGGACTGCAAGGAAGAGCGTTGCCGCGAGGTTACAAAGGACGCTCCCGTAGTTCTTGATTACGTTTGCGATGATTGCAAAAAGCATCACGAGGGCGTTGTCGCCAACCTTAAAAATCTGGGTGTTGACTTTAATATCGACAGCAAAATCGTTCGCGGTTTGGACTATTATACCAAGACCGTATTCGAGTTTGTTTGCGATACGATAGGCGCGAAGGGTACCGTATGCGGTGGCGGAAGATACAATCATCTGGTGGAAGAGGTGGGCGGTAAGCCGTGTCCTGCCGTGGGCTTCGGTATGGGGCTTGAGCGTCTTTTGCTTACGCTTGCTTCCTGCGGAGTGGAGCTTCCCGACGAGGAAAAAGTCAAGGTGTACGTAGCTCCCTTGGGCGAAACGCCGCTGGCTATGAGAATAACTGCGGGCTTACGTAACGAGGGTATCGCCGCGCTTTGCGACGTTGCAGGCAGGAGCGTGAAGGCTCAGATGAAATACGCCGACAAGGTAGGCGCGGAATACGTTGTTGTAATCGGTGAAAACGAAGTGCAAAACAACGAAGTATCCGTTAAAAATATGAAAACAGGCGACGCAGAAAGCGTTGCTTTAGACGAAATAGTTAATTTTTTCAAAGGAAGGTAAATTATGGATTTGTTAGGCAGTACCAGACGTACGAAAATGTGTGGTGAGTTCAGAGCCTCCGATATAGGTCAGACGGCGGTAGCTATGGGCTTTGTAGCAAAAGAGAGAAATCTCGGTCCTATAATATTCGTTGATTTAAGAGACAGAACAGGCATAGTCCAGTTATCCTTCGAGGCAAGCGACCTCGGGGCAGAGGTTTTTGCCAAAGCGGCGCGTATCCGTAACGAGTTTGTGCTGGCGGTTACCGGTGTTGTTACCGGCCGCGGTGAGAAGAACGTCAACAAAAACATTCCCACAGGAGAGGTTGAGATTTGCGTTAAGGAGCTTAAGGTTTTGTCCGAAGCAGACGTACCTCCTTTTGTGGTGGGAGATACCAACGTATCCGAGGTTCTTCGTCTTAAATATAGGTATCTTGATTTGAGAAGATCCTATTTACAGGACAGAATTATTTTCCGCAGTAAGGCTTCAAAGCTAATAAGAGATTATATGGAGTCGCAAGGCTTTTTGGATATCGAAACCCCGTTTTTGGGACGTTCCACCCCCGAAGGCGCAAGAGATTACCTTGTTCCCAGCCGTATTCACCACGGTGAGTTTTACGCGCTTCCCCAATCTCCGCAGCAGTATAAGCAGTTACTTATGATCAGCGGTTTCGATCGTTATTATCAGATCGCCCGTTGCTTCCGCGATGAGGATTTGAGAGCTAACAGACAGCCCGAGTTCAGTCAGGTCGATATGGAAATGAGCTTTGCAGACTCAGAAGATATTATGAAAGTTTGCGAGGGCTTGATTCGCAAGCTGTTTAAGGAGTGCATCAATTACGATATAGGCGAGAGTATTCCTCGTATGCCTTTCAGAGACGCAATGGAGCGTTACGGCTCCGATAAGCCCGACGTTCGTTTCGGTATGGAAATCACCAACATTTCCGATGCGGTAAAGGACTGCGGTTTCAGCGTATTCGCGGAGGCTTGCAAAACGGGCAGTGTGAGAGCGATTAACGCTAAGGGCTTTGCCAATCGTTTCCCTCGTAAGGAACTGGACAAGCTTGGCGTTTTCGTCAAGGAAAACTATAACGCCAAGGGCTTGGCGTATATGCTTCTTAAGGAGGAGGGCGTTACCTGTTCCTTCTCTAAGTTCCTGACCGAAGAGGAAATCGAAGCCATCAAGAAAGCAACGGACGCACAGCAGGGCGATGCAATGTTCTTCGTTGCCGATGCTAAAAACAGCGTTGTTCTTTCCGCTTTGGGCGCGTTGAGAATCAAAATCGCCAAGGAAAACAACCTTATTCCCGAGGGTTACAAAATCCTTTGGGTTACAGAGTTCCCTCTGCTTGAGTTCAGCGAGGAAGAGAACAAGCTCGTTGCGGTACACCATCCGTTCACCGCTCCTATGGACGAGGATATTCCTATGCTTGACACTAATCCTTTGGCGGTTAGGTCAAAAGCCTACGACCTCGTTATCAACGGCGAGGAAGCAGGTGGCGGCAGTGTGAGAATTCACACTCCCGAAATGCAGTGCAAGATGTTTAATCTGCTCGGTATGGACGACGAGGCAATTCGCGCTCGTTTCGGCTACTTTGTGGACGCTTTCCGTTACGGTGCGCCTCCTCATTGCGGTTTGGCTTTCGGTCTTGACAGACTTGTTATGCTACTTACCAAGACGGATTCCATCAAGGACGTAATCGCATTCCCGAAGGTCCAGAACGCTTCCTGCCTTATGACGGACGCTCCCTCCGCAGTAGAACCTCTGCAACTCAAAGAGCTTGCAATTAAATGTGAGGAATAATGGACGAAATCGGAACTGTTACCGCTCTTAATCCACGGCGTAAAACCGCCAAAGTGGAGTTTCCGCGGCAAAGTGCCTGCGATAAGTGCGGAATGTGCGCTAAGCACAAGGATAATATGACCGTCTATATGGACGTAAAAAACGATATTGACGCTAAGGTCGGCGATAAGGTTGTCGTCACAATGGCAAGCGGATACGTTTTGAAAGCTACGTTCATTGTTTACGTCGTGCCTATTATCCTTGTTGCGTTAGTGCTTGTGTTTGCCCGTCCGCTCCACGAGCTGATTCAAACCGCGTTATGCGTTGGGGCGTTGGCAGTGGGTGTGGTAATTGCCTGGTGGGCAGATAAACAGCTAAAAAAGAAAAAGGGCTTCATCCCCAAGATGGAATTATATAAGCCGAAGGAGGAAATTCAATTTGACGAGCGAGAACCTTTTGATAATTAACGAATCTAATTTTGAGCAGGTGAAATCCGAAAACGAATATTTGCTTTTGGATTTTTGGGCTGATTGGTGCAATCCCTGTCGAATGCTGCTTCCTATAATGGACAGTGTTGCGGCTGAGCTAAAGGGGAAGGTCGCCGTCGGCAAAATTAACGTCGACCAATGCGAACAGTTGGCGTTAAATTACGGTATATTGAGTATTCCTGCGGTTTTTTTGCTGAAAAACGGCAACGTGGTAGGTAAGTTTGTTGGCACCAGAACGAAGAACGAAATCATTGAATTCGTGAACAAGTACACGGCGTAACGATAAGGAGAAAATTATGATAGACCTAAAGATACTGCAAAAACAAGATCCTGCTATTTTTGAGGCGATGGAAAAAGAATTGGGCAGACAGCGCGGTAATATCGAGTTGATTGCCAGCGAGAACTTTGTTTCTCCTGCCGTTATGGCTGCTTGCGGTTCCCATTTTACCAACAAGTATGCCGAGGGCTATCCCGGCAAAAGGTACTACGGCGGCTGTCAGTTTGTGGACATCGCCGAGGAGCTTGCTATAGAGCGTATCACCAAGCTGTTTAACTGCAAATACGCAAACGTACAGCCCCATAGCGGAAGTAACGCCAACGAAGTAGTTTACTTTGCGTTATTGGAGCCTAAGGATACGGTTTTGGGTATGAGCTTGGCGCACGGCGGTCACCTTACTCACGGCAGTCCCGTCAATTTTTCAGGAAAGACATATAACTTTTGCTCTTACGGAGTAGAAGAGGACACCGAGGTAATCGACTACGACAAGGTCAGAGCTATTGCTTTGGAATGCAAGCCGAAAATCATTGTTGCAGGTGCCAGTGCGTACCCCAGAACTCTTGATTTTAAGCGTTTCCGTCAAATCGCCGATGAGGTCGGCGCGTACTTAATGGTAGATATGGCGCACATTGCAGGTCTTTGCGCGGTAGGCTTACATCAGAATCCTCTTGATTACGCTCAGGTCGTAACCACCACCACCCATAAGACCTTAAGAGGTCCGAGAGGCGGCGTTATACTTACCAACGATGAGGAAATGATTAAGAAAATCAACAAGGCAGTGTTCCCCGGTATGCAGGGCGGACCGCTGATGCACATAATCGCAGGTAAGGCAGTTGCCTTCGGCGAGGCTCTACAGCCTGAATTTAAGGCTTATCAACAGCAAATCGTTTCTAACGCCAAGGCTATGGCTGACAGATTTATTGCCAACGGTATTCAGCTTGTTTCAGGCGGCACCGATAACCATTTAATGCTGGTTAAGTTGGCTCCTCAGGACAGAACGGGCAAAGAGATTGAAGGCTTATTGGACGAGGCTCACATCACTGTCAACAAAAACGCGATTCCTTTCGATAAGGAAAAGCCCTTTGTTACCAGCGGTATCCGTATCGGCACGCCTGCTATGACCAGCAGAGGTATGAAAGAAAAGGAAGCGGTTTTAGTCGCCGATTTAATTACCGATATTATCAAGAACGGTGCCGAAGCGGTTGAGAGAGTCGCGGCGCAGGTCGCTGTTTTGTGCAAACAATTCCCTCTTTACGCCAACGATATTATTGATTAATGAAAAGAGTATATTTGGATTATGCCGCTACAACGCCGTTGGACTCCGAGGTTTTGGAGGAGATGTTTCCGTATTATTCGGAGATATTCGGCAACGCCAGCAGTCAGCATTGGTACGGTCAAAAGGCGTTAAACGCCGTTGACCGCGCCCGTGAACGAGTTGCCGCAGCGATAGGGGCAAAGCCAAATGAGATTTATTTTACTTCAGGCGGAACGGAGTCCGATAACTGGGCGATAAAGGGTGCGGCGTTAGCCAATGCGGCGAAGGGCAGACACGTTATCAGCACGGCTATCGAGCATCACGCCGTTTTGAACAGTTTGGAAGAACTGACGCGACAGGGCTTTGAGGTTACTTACTTGCCTGTCAACGGCGAGGGCGTTTTGGAGCTTGAAACGCTGAAAAAAGCGTTAAGAGCGGATACCGTTTTAATATCGGTTATGACCGCCAATAACGAAATCGGAAGCGTTCAGCCCATAGCGGAAATAGGCGCGTTCGCGGCGGAAAACGGCGTTTTGTTTCACACTGACGCAGTGCAGGCGGTCGGCAGTATCCCTGTTAGCGTGAGCAATTTGAATGTGGATTTGCTGTCGCTTTCCGCACACAAGTTTTACGGTCCTAAGGGCGTCGGCGCACTCTATGTCAAAAGCGGCGTTCGCTTGGATAAGCTGATAGTCGGAGGCTCTCAGGAGCGTTCGATGAGGGGCGGTACGTACAACGTGGCAGGTATCGTCGGACTGGGTGCGGCAATAGAAAAGGCTGTTGCAAATCTTTCGGATAATTCAAGAAAAACCGCAGAAACAAGAGATTATTTCGTCAGTCGCGTAAAGGCGGAAATTCCTTCCGCAATTTATAACGGAGTAGATAGTTCAAAACGGCTACCGGGCAATGCGAATTTTACTTTTCCCGACGTAGAAGGAGAGGGATTGCTGATGGCTTTGGACTTGGCAGGCGTTGCTGTAAGCGCAGGCAGTGCGTGCAGCGCGGGCACGGTCAAGGCATCACACGTGATACTGGCTTTGGGTATGGACGAGTATTTAGCGCAGGGTTCGATTAGATTTTCCTTCGGTAAAAACAGTACCAAAGAGGATGCGGATTATACGATTGAAAAGCTGAAATTCGCACTTGATAAATTACAGCGTGCAGGATTGCTTTTCAAACAGAATCCGAAGGACGTATATAGCGTATAACGGTACGTTTGAGAATCAGTTAATCCTTGCAGTTTTCTTGAATTGTAAGTATAATTGAAAAAGAGGTATTTAACCTCTTTTTTCAGTTCTTGAGTTTATCGACAATGTCGCCGATAATGCTTCCGACCTTGGCTTTCTTTTTCAAATTGCCGGTCGCGTACATTACAGCGACAGAGGATATAATACCTAATGCCACGCCTGTTTTGAATTTAGACATATTTATTACCTCCTATGAGGTAGCATCGGTAAAAATTAAGGATAATATTAGTGGTACAAAGTACCAATATATGGTATAATTTAGCTATGGATTTTTTTGATACGCTTAACGAACAACAGCAACTTGCAGTCAGAGAAACGGACGGCGCGGTTTTGGTAATAGCCGGAGCAGGCAGTGGCAAAACTCGCGTGCTTACATACCGTATCGCTTATTTAATTGAGGAAAAACACGTTGATCCCTACAATATTTTAGCCATAACCTTTACCAACAAGGCTACTAACGAAATGAGGGAAAGACTGGAACAGCTTACCGGGTACAGCAGTTCTCGGCTTTGGGTATCAACCTTTCACTCATTTTGCGCCAAGGTGTTGAGAATCGACATTTCACGGTTAGAGGGTTACACCGAAAAATTTACTATTTACGGTGAGCCGGAGAAGGAACGCACCCTTAAGCGTATTCTATCAGCCTGCAATTTGGATAAGGAATTGCTTAACAGTATGGGCTGGCATATATCCAACGCCAAGAACCACGGATTCAGCCCTTCTCAATATGAGAACGAGTGCTGTGACAAGGACGTGGATACTGTAATCAAGGTTTACACGGCGTACGAGTGGGAATTGCGCAACAGTAACGCCTTGGATTATGACGATTTACTGTTGAAAACCAAGCAGTTGTTCTTGCTTTTCCCCGAAGTATTGGAAAAGTATGCACAGCGGTTTGAGTACATACACGTTGACGAGTATCAGGACACTAACCGCATACAATACGAGCTTATCCGTATGCTGGCAGGCTACCACGGCAACGTATTCGCGGTAGGCGATGAGGATCAGTGTATTTACGGTTGGCGCGGTGCGTCGATAGAGAATATTCTCAACTTCCGTAAAGATTTTTCCTATGCCAAGGTGATTAAGCTTGAAAGAAATTACAGAAGCTCAGAATCCATACTCAAGGCGGCTAACGCCTTAATTAAAAACAATCACAACCGTATGGACAAGACTCTCTGGTCGGGCTTGGGTGAAGGACAGAAAATTGCATTTTACACCTCATCTACAGACAGAGAAGAGTCGGAATACGTTATCAGATGCATTCACCGATTAATCAATGACGAGGGTTATTCGCCGCGTGATATAGCGATTTTGGTGAGAATTAACGCTCTAACTAACAACTTCGAGGAAAATCTGCGCGTTTACGATATTCCCTACAGGGTTTTCGGCGGCGTAAAGTTCTTTGACCGAAAGGAAGTAAAGGATTACGTAGCGTATCTGCGAGTTTTAATCAATCCCCGTGATAACGAGGCTATGCTGAGGATTATCAATACGCCCAAACGGGGAATCGGTGATTCTGTGGTGGAGGCGTTGGTTAATCACTGCAACGCAACGCAAAAGAGTATCGCAGACGTGCTTTTCGAGAGTGAGGGAATGGCAACCTTTTCAACGGCGGTTCAGCGCAAGCTCTCCGTTTTCCGCGACCTGATTTGCGACTTGATGGGCGGTACGGCAGGCAGTTCTCTTACCGATACGGCGGAGTTCGTAATGCAAAAAGTCAATTTCGAGACGATTTACGACAGGTCAACGGAAGAAGGCCTTAACCGTATGCTCAATATCGAGGAGGTAATCCAGTCGATTAGTGAGTTTGCCGAGAACAATCCCGATGCAGGTCTGTCCAACTATCTTGAAAGTGTAAGCCTGGTTTCCGATACGGACGAAATCGCCACCGAGGATTACGTATCCGTTGCAACAGTCCACGCCGTTAAGGGCTTGGAATTCAAAGCTGTTTTCGTAGTGGGGCTGGAAGAGGGGATTTTCCCTAATGCCGCTCAGAAAACCCCTGCTGAAATCGAAGAGGAAAGGCGTGTAATGTACGTTGCCGTCACGAGAGCAAGAGAAAGGCTCTTTTTGACCAATTCGCAATCCCGTTACCGTTTTGCGCGTTTCGAGCGCAATATGCCCTCACGCTTCCTTATGGAAATCAAGAAAGCTCTCGGTATCGCTAATCTCAACCAAACCGTTAAGCCGTGGGAAACCGTACAGCGCAAAACGGTTGCGGCACCGAGTCAAGCGGCAATACCCCAACTGCCTTCTATGCCCTACGTTAAGCCCCAGGTTCAGTTGCGTAAGGATAGTTCGGGGTTCAATACAGGCGACAAAATCGAACATACGAAATTCGGTGTGGGTATGATAGTCGCAATGGACGGAGATACGGCAAGTATCGCCTTTGAGGGCTGGGGCATCAAAAAGTTTAATATATTGATGGCTCCTATCAAAAAACTCTAAGAAAGCAATCCGGACATCAATGTAATAAATAACCGATTCGGTGCCAAAGTATATCACAGCCGAACGGATAAAACCCCACTAAACGGCAAAACTTTTGGATATAACGGAGTCTTATATGGAAAGAATGTACGAGCTGGTTGAACTGCTAAACGAATACGGAAGGCAGTATTACGAGGACGATAATCCAACCGTTTCAGACGCGGAGTACGATGCGTTGTACGACGAGCTTTTGGCGTTGGAAAAAAAGTTCGGTTTGGTTTTACCCAACTCTCCAACCCGTAAGGTCGGCGCGGAAAAGGTAAAAAAAGGCTTTGAGAGCTACAATCACAAGGGCAGACTGTACAGCCTTGACAAAAGCAAAACCAAAGAGGGTGTTCACGAATGGATAAGCCGCGTAACAAAGGAGAACGGCAGTTTTCCTCAACTGACGCTTGAATATAAGTTTGACGGACTCACTCTTAATTTGACCTATAACAAAGGTGAGCTGATACTGGGCGTAACGAGGGGTGACGGTGTAACAGGCGAAATCGTAACCGAGCAGATAAAAACCATCGACAATATCCCCAAAGTAATTGCTTACAAGGGTTATATCGAAATACAGGGCGAGTGCATAATGCGCTTATCCGCTCTTAATGCATATAACGAAACCGCAAAGGAGCCGCTTAAAAACGCTCGTAACGCCGCGGCAGGCGGAGTGCGCAATATCAGTCCTTCGGAAACAGGACGACGCCACTTAAGCTTTATGGCGTATAACGTGGGTTATTCTCCTGAAAAACGGTTTTACACACAGGACGAAGTTCACGATTTTTTGATTGATAACGGGTTCGACTGCCGTGAATATTTCCGACTCTTATCAAGCGCGGAAAATATCGACAATCTATTGGACGGCGCGGAAGAGGTGCGCCCTACGTTAGATTATCTGATTGACGGAATGGTGTTCAAGGTCAACGATTTCGAGCTGAGAGAGGAACTTGGCTATACGGAAAAGTTTCCCCGTTGGGCTTTGGCTTACAAATTCAAGGCAGAGGAAGTCGTTACCCGTCTTTTGGACGTTAAATGGCAAGTCAGCCGCACTGGCAAACTCAATCCTCTTGCCGTTTTGGAGCCTGTGGACATCGGCGGCGTGCAGGTTGCCCGAGCCACTCTTAACAACTACAGCGAGATAATCCGCAAGGATATTAAGATAGGAAGTAAGGTTTTTGTAAGGCGAAGCGGCGACGTTATCCCCGAGATTTTGGGCGTTGCGGAGCATACTGAGGAGAGTGCGCCCGTAGAAAAGCCGAAAATCTGCCCGTATTGCGGCAGTCCCGTTGAGGAACGCAACGCATTTTTGTACTGCACCAACCCCGATTATTGCGCACCGCAGGTGATTTCGCAGATAGAACATTTTTCCGCTAAAGATTCCTTGGACATCGAGGGCTTATCCACAAAAACCATTGAGCAACTATACAACGATTTGGGCGTAAGAAGCCCTGCCGACCTCTATCGATTAAACAAGGCACAGCTATTGACGCTGGAGGGATTTAAGGATAAGAAAGCGGACAATCTTTTAGCCGCACTTGAAAACAGCAAGCAGACTACGCTTGCCAGATTTTTAACCGCAATCGGAATTCCCAACATAGGTAAAAAAGCAGGAAAGCAGTTGGAAAACGCCTTTAAGACCTTGGACGCGGTTAGGAACGCAACCGCTCTTGACTTTTTGGCATTAGACGATTTCGGCGACATAATGGCGGCTTCCGTTACTGATTTCTTCGCCGATGAAACCAATCGCACTTTGGTTGACGACCTGTTAAGCTTCGGGTTCCGTTTCACCGTAGCCGAAAAGACGGACGGCGTATTCTCCGGCTATATAGTGGTTTTAACAGGTGCGCTTACCGCTTACAAGCGAAGCGAAGCCGCTAAAGAGATAGTCAAAAGAGGCGGCGAGGTGTCAGACAGCGTCTCGTCGAGAGTCAACCTCGTGGTGGCTGGCGAGGATGCGGGCTCAAAGCTCGCTAAGGCGACCAAATTGGGTATCAAAATTATTACCGAATCCGAATTTGTGGAAATGCTGGCAAAATAACCCGATTTATTTAGCTAAACCCGCTTTAGGACGGGTAAAATTAGCGTAAAATATTGTATTTTTACGATTGATATGATATAATCATATATTGCGAGGTACGTTATGAACAGTATGACAGGCTACGGCAGAGGAGAATCCGAAAAGGACGGTTGCAAGGTGACCGTTGAGTTACGCTCTGTTAATCACCGTTTTTTGGATTTGTCCATCAAGTTACCCAGATGCTTTTTGTTTGCCGAGGATTTTGTTCGGAAATACTTAGGCACTAGGTTTGCCAGAGGTCACATTGACGTTTACCTTAATTACGAGAACGTTCGCGCAGGCAGTACGGGGCTTGCAATCAATCTCCCTGTGGTGGGCGCGTATATCGATATGGCTAACGAGCTTAACGCACGGTTCGGCGTTGCTAACGATTTGACCGCTTCGGCGATTATTCGTTTGCCCGACGCGCTGACTCAATCCTCTGAGGACGTGGCTCAGGACGAACTTTTGGAGCTTACCTCCGCCGCACTGACAGCCGCTTGCGACAGTCTTGTTGTTGTTAGAGCCAAGGAAGGCGCGAAGCTTACAGAAGATTTGAGTATTAAAATAGATCTTATTGCCAAGCTGACTTCCGAGGCGGAACAGCTTGCTCCGACGGTGGTCGCCGATTATAAGGAGCGTTTGTCCAAGAGAATCCGCGAGGCGTTGGCAGACGTGACCTATGACGAGGCGCGTTTCCTTAACGAGATAGCGTTCTTTACCGATAAGGCTTGTATCGATGAGGAACTTACCAGAATGAAAGCTCACATTGTTGCGGCACGCCGTTACTTAACAGATGTAACTCCTATGGGCAAGTCCTTTGACTGCTTGGTGCAGGAGATGAACAGAGAAGCTAATACGATGGGTTCAAAAGCCAACTTTGCAGCGTTGCAAAGAGTTGTTGTCGCTCTCAAAACCGAAATTGAAAAGGTTAGAGAGCAGGTTCAGAATATCGAATAACTATGACTGACGGACTGATTGTGGTTCTTTCCGGTCCTTCCGGCGTCGGAAAGGGTACTGTAAAAAAACTGTTGGATAAGAAGATACCCAACCTGAGATATACTGTTTCCGTTACCACGCGAAAGCCTCGCGAGGGCGAACAGGAGGGCGTAAACTATTATTACCGCACCGACGCTGAGTTTGACGCGTTGATTGCATCGGATAGCTTTGTGGAGTACGCATCTACGTTCGCACACCGTTACGGCACGCTGAAAAGCGAGTTGGAAAGGCTTAAGGCTCAAGGCTGTGTTGCGTTGCTGGAGATAGATACTAAGGGCGCGTTTAACGTGCGCAAGCAGTTTAGCGACGCGGTATTGATTTTCGTCTTGCCGCCGTCCGCAGAGGAGCTTGAGAGGCGAATCCGCGGCAGAGGAAGCGAAAGCGAGGAAGAACTAAGGCGCAGACTTGCAGAGGCAGAGATTGAGCTCGCCTGTGCGGACAAGTACGACTACCGCGTAGTGAACGAGGATCTTGACGGCTGTGCCGATCAGATTGCGGATATTATTAAAAAAGTAATTCAAGCAAGAGCTTGAATCGGAGGTATATTTATATGTTAGTAGATCCACCCATTGACAAACTTATCAAGATGACGGAATGCAGATATATGATGGTCTGCGGTATTTCCAAGAGAGCGCGTCAACTTCTTCAGCAGAATCCCGATATGGAGAACATTGACAAGGAAAAGGCTATCAGCGTAGCCGCAAAAGAGATTTACGAAGGTAAAGTACTGATTAGTAAGGAGTAAAATGCGCAAAAGAGTGCTTTTGGGCGTAACAGGCTGTATAGCCGCCTACAAAGCCGTGACCATAGTTTCTATGCTTACCAAAGCAGGAGTGGACGTGGTTGTGGTTATGACGGATAACGCCTGCAAATTCGTTACGCCGTTGACCTTTGAAACGATGTCTAAAAACCGCGTGATAACAGATATGTTCGCGCGGGATTTTCCTTATGAGGTACAGCACATTTCCCTTGCGAAATCCGCGGATTTGGTATTAATCGCACCTGCAACTGCGAATTTTATCGGCAAGGTTGCCGAGGGTATCGCCGATGATATGCTTACAACCACATATATGGCGTGTAAGGGCATCAAGGTTGTCTGTCCTGCGATGAATACGGGAATGTATGAGGACGTCTTTTTCCAAAAGAACTTAACAGCGTTAAAGGAACAAGGCACTTTGATAGTTGAGCCTGACAGCGGCAGACTGGCTTGCGGCGACGTGGGCAAGGGGCGGCTTTCCGAGCCCGAACAGATTGTTACCTACGTGTTGGAGCTTTTGAAAATCAATCCCGATTACGAGGGTAAGCGCGTTTTGGTTACCGCAGGAGCCACAATAGAGAGTATTGACGGCGTGCGGTATCTATCCAACCACAGCAGCGGTAAAATGGGTATTGCAATAGCCGAGGAGGCTTACGCAAGAGGGGCAAAGGTGACGCTTATCGCAGGCAAAACCTCAGTTCCTGTGCCGAGCTATATCGACGTGATAAGAGTAGGCAGTACCGAGGATATGCTCAACGCCGTTATCGACCGAGTTAAGGACAACGACGTTATTATCAAAGCGGCGGCACCTGCCGATTACCGTCCGAAAAAGGTTTTCGATAATAAGATTAAGTCTGACAGCTTAACTCTTGAACTGGAAAAAACACCCGACATAGCTAAGGCTGTCGGCGAGATTAAGGGCGACCGCAGGTTGGTTATTTTCTCCGCTGAAACAGAAAATTTAACAGCCAACGCAAGGGGTAAGCTTGTGAAAAAGAACGCCGATATGGTGGTCGCAAACGACGTTACCCTAGAAGGCGCGGGCTTTAACACCGATACCAATATAGTTACCATTATTACCGCAGACGATGAAACGAGTTATCCCAAGCTGTCTAAGGCGGAGGTAGCCAATATCATTTTGGACAGGATTCTCACTCTTAAATGATAGCAAAGGTAGTAATTGACATTTCCAATAGCGAGGTGGACCGCGTTTTCGATTACGCCTTACCCGAAGAACTTAACGTATCGACAGGCGACAGAGTAGCGGTCAGCTTCGGCAAGCAAAAGGAAACCGAGGGTTTCGTAGTAGCGATAGCCGATGCCAGCGATTACAGCGGCACGCTGAAACCCGTACTTAGAAAACTTGATAATTTCCGCGCAATAAGTCCAGAAATGCTTTTATTGATGAGGTGGATGCAATCTGCCTACAATTTACGTATGGTGGACGTGTTGCGCCTTTTTATACCTGCGAAACTGCGTGGCGGCACGGCTAAGGAACTTATCAAAAGCTATGCTATGCTGACGGACGAGCGGACTGTTGACGATATGCTTAACAGCTGTCGTAAAACAGCGGCGGCACAACGCGGAATCATCGCAAGTCTTGCGGCATCGGGGGGAGAATGGGTTACGGCGTTGAACGATGAGTTCGGCTCTGCCGCGGTTAAGGCTTTAATCGAAAAAGGCTTTATTTTAACCTATGACAAAAAAATCGACCGCCGTCCGTATAAGGATATGGTTGCCCCGTCGGCGGCTTATACTTTGACCGCGGAACAGCAGGTTGCGGTAGATACGGTAATCGGAGACAGCGCAGGCTCTTTTTTGATACACGGCGTTACAGGAAGCGGAAAAACCGAAGTATATATGAAGTGCATCGAAAAGGTCATTGCCGAGGGCAAAACGGCGATAATGCTGGTACCTGAAATATCCTTGACACCGCAAATGATGAGTCGATTCAGAGGACGGTTCGGCGATAACGTAGCCCTACTGCATAGCGGCTTATCCACAGGCGAACGCTTTGACGAGTGGCTTAGACTGCTTCGCGGAGAAGCAAAAATCGCAGTCGGCGCCCGTTCGGCGGTATTCGCGCCCTTAAAGGACGTGGGTATTATCATAATAGACGAGGAACACGACAGCAGTTACGTCAGCGAATCTACACCGCGGTACTTTACAGCGGAGGTTGCCGAGTTCAGGCGCAATTACAACAACGCAAAGTTGGTGCTTGGCAGTGCAACGCCCGACCTTGATACATACAAAGATGCAATGGACGGCAAGCTTAAGCTGATTACCTTGAAAAACAGGGTGACAGGCAACGTGATGCCCGAAATCCAAATCGTAGATATGTGTGAGGAGCTAAGAAGCGGCAACCGCAGTATGTTCTCTGCCGCATTGCTTAACAATTTGCAGCAGTCCTTAGACAAGGGCGAGCAGTCTATGGTTTTCTTGAATCGTCGCGGCTATTCCGCTTTTATGATGTGCAAAAAGTGCGGACACGTCTTAAAATGCAGTGATTGCGACGTTTCGCTTACTTGGCATAAGGACGAAAATCGGCTGAAATGCCACTACTGCGGCAAGCAGTTTACGGTTCCGACAACCTGTCCCGTTTGCGGAAGCGACAGCATACGCTACGGACGCGACGGCACGGAAAAAGTGGTTGACGACCTGATGAAGCTATTTCCTAAAGCCCGTTTTTTGCGTATGGATAATGACACCACTCGTCGGAAAAACGGTTATTTGGATATTCTCGGAAGCTTCGCACGGAAGGAAGCCGACATACTGGTCGGCACTCAAATGATTGCCAAGGGACACGACTTCCCGGGAGTTACCTTCGTAGGTATTTTGGACGCGGATTTAAGTCTTTATTACGATGATTTCCACGCCGCAGAGAGGACGTTTCAGCTGGTAACGCAGGTTGCCGGCAGAGCAGGACGCGATAAGCTGACGGGTAGGGTGGTTTTGCAAACCTACGCCCCGAAACACTACGTGTTTTACTTCGCTTCAAGATACGACTTTTTAGGTTTTTATAAGAAGGAAATAAACGTAAGAGAGGTTACTAAGTTCCCACCGTTCACCAAGATAATCAGAGTTTTGCTATCGGGAACGGATGAGGCAAAGGTCGCCAACGTAACCAAGAATATACTATACGGCTTGCGCGACATCGAGAAAGCGGAAAAAAACCAGTTCGTGTATTTGCAAGCGATGCGTTCGCCGAAGACGAGGCTTGAGGGCAAGTTCCGTTATCAGGTGCTTATCCGCATCAAAAGAGAAAAGGAAAACGACATTATACAACAGATTTACGGAGTGGCGGAACAATTCCGCATCAGCGACGTTTCGGTCATAACGGAGCTGAATCCGCAAAACTTAATTTAGGAGGAGATATGGCAATCAGAGATATAGTAAAGGACGGCGATGAAACGCTTCGCAAAATTTCCAGACCTGTCACCGAGTTCAACAAGCGGCTCGGTAAGGTATTAGACGATATGTGCGACACTATGTTCAAGGCGAACGGCGTTGGCTTGGCGGCTCCTCAAATCGGTTTTTTGAAACGCTTTGTAATCTGCGAGATGACGGACGGCGAGGTCGTGGAACTGATTAACCCTGTGGTTTTGGAAAAGGGTGAAGAAACGGAGATTTTGCAGGAAGGCTGTCTGTCCGTACCCGGGAAAAGCTGTTACGTAAAGCGCACAACCCACCTTAAATTGCGTTTTCAAAACCGCGACGGCATCGTGATAACCCGTAGTTTCGAGGGATACGACGCAAGAGTATGCTGTCACGAAATGGATCATTTGGACGGGATTTTGTTTTATGACAAGGCTGTTCCGGCACCTGACGGCGAAGAGGATAATTGATGAGAATAATTTTTTTGGGAACACCCGATTTCGCGGTTCCGTCACTAAAAGCACTGATTAATAACGGCTACGACGTAGTAGCGGTTGTTTGTCAGCCCGATAAGGCGGGCAATAGAGGTAAAAGTGTTTTTTGCCCCGTGAAAAGCTACGCTGTAGAGTGTGGAATTCCCGTTTTGCAGTTCGCGAAAATCAGACTGGAGGGAGCTGAAATACTTCGTTCCTATAAGCCCGATTTGATGGTCACCGCCGCTTACGGACAAATTATTTCGCAGGAAATATTGGATATACCGCGTTTCGGCGTTATTAACGTCCACGGCTCATTACTTCCTAAGTACCGCGGCGCGGCGCCGATACAGCAATGCGTATTAGACGGCGAAAAGGAAAGCGGTGTAACGATAATGCGTACAGCCTTATCGGTTGACAGCGGAGATATTATTTGCAGCAGAGTGACGCCCATTGGCGAGAACGAAACGGCAGGCGAACTATTCGACCGCTTGGCGGTTATCGGCGGCGAAGCATTAATCGAGGCGGTCAACTCTATCGAGGACGGTACCGTCACTTATACCAAGCAGGACGAAACGAAGGCAACGTTTTGCAAAATGTTTACCAAGGAGATGGGAGAAATCTCCTTTGACAAGACCTTTGCCGAACTGAAAAATTTTGTCAGAGGTATGTCTCCTTGGCCGGGAGCCTTTACTCACCTTAACGGCAAAATCCTCAAGATTTTCTCTCTTTCCTATGTTGAGGACTCGTCCTCGGCGAAGACGGGAACCGTGCTGAAAGCAGGTGCGAAATGCGGTCTTGTAGTCAAGATTAAAGACGGCGCGGTAAGCCTTGACGAAATTCAAGCCGAGGGCGGCAAAAGAATGACAGCCAACGCGTATCTTGTTGGACACGCGATAGAGGAGGGCACGGTTTTTGAATAAAAACAGCTACGGCATTGCATACGAGCTTTTGAAAAAAGTTTTTTCAGAAGACGCCTATATCACCGTACTATTGGACGATACGGATTTGGGCGCGGAAAAGGGCTTTATAACGCGGCTAGTGTGCGGTACGCTGGAAAGGAATACCGAATTTGAGTACGTGATAGGTCTTCTCTGCGAAAAAAGACCTAAAATGCCTATCCGTATTATCCTAAAAATCGGAATGTTTTTGATTAAATACTGCGATTCCGTGCCTGATTACGCCGCCGTCAACGAGATGGCAGAACTGACAAAAGCTATCGGTAAGGGCGCAAACGCAGGCTTTGTCAATTCGGTTTTAAGAGCTTTTTCAACTCAAAAAATTGCCCTTCCTAAGGATAAACTTGAGGCGTGGTCTGTGCAATACAGCGTACCGCTTTGGGTTTGCGAAAGGTACGTCAAGGAATACGGCGACGGTGCGGAGGCAATGCTTTCCGGCGGTAAGAATATGACTCATATCAGGGCTAATGCTCGCAAGTTTTCTACGGAGGAGTTATATAGCTTTTTGAACAATAACCATATAAGCTATATCAAGTCTGAAAACGGCGCGTATATAGGCAAAACCTCGGACGTGGGTGTATTGCTTAATAAGGGCAAGGTTTTTGTTCAAGCTAACGGCTCTGTGGAAATATGCAAATTACTTGCCAACGGTTTTAACAGAACCGCTAACTATAAGATTTTGGATCTGTGCGCGGCTCCTGGGGGCAAAAGCGTTTTGCTTTCGGAGCTGTTTCCCTGTAGCTTGGTATTGGCAGCGGAGTTATATCCGCAGCGCACCGCTATGATACGCAAATACGCGTCGAAGGCAGGAGCGGACAATATTACCGCGCTAACCTCTGACGGTTGTGTTTTCAGAGAAAAATGGATAGAGGATTTTGACCTTGTATTGGTGGACGCTCCGTGTTCGGGGCTAGGTGTTATCGGAGCTAATCCTGATACCTACATACATCGCAAGGCCGCTGACATTGACGCGATGATACCCGTTCAGCATAAGCTTTTAAGCAATGCGGCGGCATATTTGAAAAAGGGCGGTGCGTTAGTCTATTCTACCTGTACAACCTTACGCGAGGAGAATGAGGACGTGACAGGCGCGCTGTTAGCGGACAGTCAATTCCGAAAAGTAAGCGAAGCCAACGTGTATTCGGAGTTTAGCGGCGAACGGTTTTATATGTGCCGCATTGAAAAGCTATGAATTTATTAGACCTTAATCTTACGGAGCTAACGGCGATTATGACCGAGTACGGCGTGCCGAAATACAGAGCGGAACAGGTTTTCCGCGGACTTTACGCAGGCAAAAATCTTAATGAAATTACAACGCTACCCAAGGCTCTTGTTGAAAAACTGGAGGCGGACGGCTACGTCGGTCAGCCTGCGGAAATCGTGGAAAAGTTAACCTCGTCCGACGGCACTTCGAAATTCCTTTTTAAGTACCGCGACGGCAACGTGGTAGAGGGCGTTTTGATGAAGTACAAATACGGTAATACGCTGTGCGTTTCAACGCAGGCAGGTTGTCGTATGGGCTGTGCTTTCTGTGCTTCGGGGTTAAGTGGCTTGATATGCAATTTGACGGCAGGACAGATTCTTGCCGAAGTGATTTTGGTGAACTCCACCGAAAAAGGCGAAAACGGACAGCGCGCGGTAACTAACGTAGTACTGATGGGCTGTGGTGAGCCTTTGGATAATTACGATAACGTATCTAAATTCCTTTATTTAGTATCTGCCCCTGAAGGCTTGGGAATCTCGCAACGCAATATTTCCCTTTCCACCTGCGGTTTGGTACCCAATATAGACAGATTGATTGCCGATAACTTGCATATTACTTTGACTATATCCTTACACGCGCCTAACAACGGACTGCGCGATAAGATTATGCCTGTCAATAAGGCTTATCCGATAGAACAGCTTATTCCCGCCGCAAAACGGTATTTTGAGGCTACAGGCAGAAGAGTGGTTTTCGAGTACGCGCTGATAAAAGATTTTAACGACGGGGCGGAGCAGGTTAAGGAGCTTACGGCCTTATTAAAGGGCTTTTCCACGCATATCAACCTTATTCCTCTTAACTATGTTAAGGAAAGAGGGCTAAAGGGCGTTGATAAGAAGGGGGCACAGCGGTTTTGCGACGAGTTGGTCAAGGCTGGTATGTCGGCTACGGTTAGACGTACTATGGGCAACGACATAGAGGGCGCGTGCGGACAGCTTCGCAGAAAGTATATCGGTGACTAATGATTAAAACGGCAAAGGGGTTGATAATTAAGGGCGTCGGAGGACGGTATAAGGTGCTTAGCGAAGGCGCCGTTTTTAACTGTGTTGCACGTGGCAAAATCAAGCTCTCCGATAAGCTGTACGTAGGTGATTACGTAGAGCTTGTATCCGATAAAAGCGGATGGTTTATCAACGGGATTCTTCCGCGGCGCAATTTGATGATCAGACCGTACGTTGCCAACGTGGATTTGTTGGTTATTGTTGTCGCTCCTGTGCCGGAGCCCGACTGGATTCTGGTAGATAAGCTGTTAATTTTTGCGGCGGAGTGTAAAATTAACACTTTAATATGCTATAATAAAACCGATATAGACGACAAGGGCTATGAGTACGCGCAACGCGTTTACGGCGGAATTGTCAAAACGGTCGCATTGTCCGCCAATACCGGTAACGGCGTTGCGGAGTTCGCACAGATGCTTAAGGGTATGGTTTGCTTTGCAGGACAATCGGCAGTCGGCAAGTCCTCAATTCTTAATGCGATATGCGCCGCCAATCAGTCGGTAGGCGGCTTGTCTAAGATTGAAAGAGGGCGTAATACTACGCGCCACGTGGAAATTTTTAAGCTGACGGACGACGTTTCGATAGTAGATACTTGCGGCTTTTCACTGCTTGACGTTGACGGTATCGACGAGAGGGAACTCGCGCTTTATTACCCTGATTTTCTTGACGTTGGGCGTTGCCGCTATAATATGTGTACTCACCGTGACGAGCCTGATTGCGCCGTCAAAAAAGCTCTTTCGGAAGGGCGTATAGATAAGGACAGATATTCCAGATATCTTAGTATTTTCGAGGAAATAAAACAGAACAGACTTAAAAAACTGTAAGGAGATATTTATGATTAAAATAGCACCATCGATATTATCCGGTGACTTTGCCAATATGGGCTACAGCGTTCGCCAAGCAGAGGAGTGGGGCGCGGATTACATACATTTCGACGTAATGGACGGCGATTTTGTGCCTAATATCACCTTCGGAATGCCTATGCTAGCTGCAATCAGACCTTATACCAAACTGGTAATCGACGCACATTTGATGATTACCAAGCCCGAACGCTTTGTGGAAAAATTCTGCGATGCAGGGGCAGACATTGTTACCTTTCACCCCGAAGCAAGCGAGAATCCCCGTGCCGCTCTTAACGCTATCAAAGCCAAGGGCAAGAAATGCGGTTTGGTGCTTAATCCCGACAAGGGCTTGGAGCTTGTAGAGCCTTATATGGATTTGGTGGATATGATTCTACTGATGAGCGTTTACCCAGGTTTCGGCGGACAGAAGTTTATTCCCGAGGTGCTTACTAAGGCCGTCGCCGCACGTAAGCTTATAGAGAACAGCGGAAGAACCATCGACTTGGAGATAGACGGAGGCGTAACAATCGAAAACTGCGACTCCGCAATAGCAAGCGGTGTCAACGTCTTGGTTGCCGGTAGTGCGGTTTATAAGGCGAAGGATCCCGCGGCAACGATAAGGAGGTTAAGAGGATGAAAACAGCTGCTATTATTTTGAATTACGACTTTGAAGCTCCTGTTACGGAAACGGATATTATCTGTGCGGACGGCGGCTACAATTTTGCTAAGGCAAAGGGGCTTAAGGTTAAGACCGTAGTTGGCGACCTAGACTCCGCGCGCGATATCGAGTCGGGTATCGAGATTATAAAGTTTGACCGTAAAAAGGATATGACTGACGGTGAATTAGCGGTTAGATATGCTATATCGGCAGGGTATCAACGGTTATCGATTTACGGAGCGGAGGGCGGTAAACGCCTTGACCATATAATGTCCAACATCGTTCTGCTGGGCATTGCCGCAAAGCTCGGTGCGAAGTGCGTTATTAAAGGCGCAGGCTTCGACGCGTATTTCGTTAATTCCACATTTGAATTGGACGTAGAAAGAGGTGACGTGGTGTCAATCGTACCATTTTCCGACGAACTGCATATAATAGGTACAGAAGGACTTGAGTACGAAATAAAGGATAAGATCATCAACAAGTATTTGACTTTGGGCGTATCCAACGTAGCGATTAAGGAACGCGTCAAAATCAACGTAGTTGCAGGTGAGGCTATCGTTTTCAGAGTATTCGCAAGGGAGGTATGATTTGAAAATATTCTGTTTTAATCCACCGGAATGCGTAAAGGCTTTATTACGTGTATTTAAGAAATTGTGCCGTCGATAACGGCACAATTTTTGTATAGTATCGGGGCAGTTTTTGAGTGATGTGGCAATCCTTATATAGTATCGTGTGGTAAGCCTTGTAAAGTATCAAGGTGAGCCTTGTACAATATTGAGGTAAGTCTTTGTTTAGTGATGTGGCAAGTCTTGTATGCTAATGTGGATAATGTGGTAAGCCTTTGTTTAGTGGTGTGGTAAGCTTTTGTTTAGTGGTGTGGAAGTCTTTGTTTAGTGATGTGGTAAGCCTTGTATAAACAATGTGGCAAGCTTTTGTTAGATAGTAAAAAGTAAGAAACAATTATTCGGACATTGTAAATGAATAAGTCGTAAGCAGTTACAGGGAAAGCTGAAACGGAATTTATCTCGCGTCTTGACATAAAAGCCGAAAGTAAATACGAAAAAAGACCTGCCGAAACAGGTCATAAAATCCGATAATTAGTGAACAATTATATTGACTTACGCTGAACCTTGCCGCTCTTAATGCAATGGGTACAAACGTAATCGGAGCTTACTTTGCCGTCTTGACCGACGAAAGTAACCTTATGGACGTTAGCATTCCACTGTCTGGGGGCTCTGCGATTACTATGGCTAACTGTGTTGCCACTCATTTTGCCTTTTCCGCATATGCTACATACTCTAGACATAACCACACCTCCTTGCAGATTTAACTGTCATATTGTATCACGAAAAAACCTTAATTGCAAGGATTTACAAGAACTATTTCGCAAAATCTTTTTGATTTCTGACTATTATTTACAAATAACAATCGTATTTTATATTTTTACTTGCAAAATTGACGTTAAGAATGTATTATAATCATAGATTTATAAAAAGGAGCGGACGATGGCAGTTACAACCAACAACAAATTCGGTCAAATATCGGTGTCTGACGACGCTGTAATGATGGTCGCTAATTACGCCGCAACCGAGTGTTACGGAGTTGTTGATTTGGTTTCGCGCAGACTGACTGACAGTTTAGCGCAGCTTTTCCGCGCCACACCCAATACGAAAGGTATTCGTATGACCTCCGACGAGCATAACATATATATCGACGCTTTCGTTATCCTGAAAAGCGGCGTTGCGCAGAATGCGGTCGAAGAGTCCTTGAAACGTATCATTACCTATAGCGTAGAGTATTTCACGGGTATGCGTGTCAAGGACGTTGTCATATACGTTGTCGGCGTAAGGGTTTAGTTAATTAAGGAGTAACAACATAATGTTGAAAACCATAGATTGCACGACGTTAAGAGATATGTTCATTTGCGGAGGACGCAATTTGGCAGCTAATCGTGAGCTTGTTGATTCTCTTAACGTGTTCCCCGTTCCTGACGGGGATACGGGTACTAATATGTCAATGACCGCGCAGAACGCCATAAAAGAGGTTGAAGCGTTAGGTTCCGATTTTAATATGCAAACGCTGGCTGACGCCATCTCCTCAGGCTCTCTTAAGGGCGCGAGAGGTAACAGCGGAGTTATTTTATCCCAGATACTTAAGGGCTTTTGCGATTACGTAAAGGACAAGCCCGAGATAGGACTTAAGGATTTTTCCGCGGCGTTACAGAACGGCGCAAGAGTAGCTTACAGTGCGGTTGCAAAACCCAAGGAAGGTACTATACTTACCGTTATCCGTGTAGTTTCCGAACAGTCCGCAATGCTGACTTCAGGCAGGAACAATGATTTTGAGAAGTTTTTAACCTCTTTGATAGAGGTCGGCGACAATATTTTGGCGCAGACTCCCGAGATGCTTCCTGTTTTGAAAAAAGCAGGCGTTGTAGATGCGGGCGGTAAGGGCTTGCTATTCGTTATTCGCGGCTTTTTGATGGCTTTACGCGGTGAAAAGATAGAGGATAACGCTCCGCAAGCAGAGTTCAAAGAGACGGAATTTGAGGGTGATTTGGACGAGCTTGAGGACATCAAGTTCGGATATTGCACAGAATTTTTTATTACCAACCTCAATCCGCGTACAACAATGGCTGATATTGACAAGCTAAGAGACAAGCTTTCAATGTTAGGCGATAGTTTGATAGTAATCGGAGACCTTAATTTGGTCAAGGTGCACGTTCATACCAACACCCCCGGCTCGGCTTTGCAGTGTGCTCTTAAGCTCGGGGAGCTTAATAAGGTGAAAATCGAGAATATGCTGGAACAGCACCGCGCTTTGGTTGCAAAACGTGAGCGTGAGCGTAAGGCTATAGGTATAGTCAGCGTGTGCGCAGGCGAAGGTTTTTGTCAAGTTTTTAAGGATTTGGGCATAGACTATATAATAGAGGGCGGTCAAACAATGAATCCCAGTGTTGACGACATCTTGTCCGCTATTAATAAGGTCAACGCCGATACCGTCCTTGTCTTGCCTAATAACAAGAACATAGTTCTTGCGGCTGATCAGGCAAAGGAATTGGCAAAGAACAAGTGTATCGTAATTCCGACAACCAACGTGCAGGGTGGAATTGCGGCGGCTATTGCTTTTGATCCTACTGCAACGGCTGAAGACAACGCGGCGGCTATGCTGGAATCCGCTGAAAGTCTTAATTGCGGCGAGGTAACAACAGCGGTTCGCAAAACCACTACCGAGGACGGATTAAAACTTCACGAGGGCGATATAATCGGACTTAACGGTAAAAAGATATTCAACAAGGGCACTGCCGTTGATGAAACTGTGATAGAGCTGCTGGATAACCTTGTAACAGAGGATACCGGAGTAATTACTCTCTATTACGGACGCGAGGTCAAAGAGGAAGAATGTAACGCCTTAGTTGCCAAACTTCAAGAGAAGTACGAGGACTTGGATATTATGGCGTATTACGGCGGTCAACCTCACTATTTCTACGAAATAGCGGTTCAGTAATAAGTATATTATTATACTTGTAGAATATCATTTTTAGAGAGTAAAAAGTAAATCAAAAAAAAGTAAAAAAAATTTGAAAAATATAGTAAAAATCCTTGCATAATAAGTTTTTTTTTGGTATATTATTATCACGCCGATAACAGCGGATATGCGGGAGTGACTCAGTGGTAGAGTGTCACCTTGCCAAGGTGAAGGTCGCGGGTCCGAATCCCGTCTCCCGCTCCATAGAAGCTGTATCGGCGTTTATTATAAGGCACCATAGCCAAGCGGTAAGGCAGAGGTCTGCAAAATCTTTATCCCCAGTTCAATTCTGGGTGGTGCCTCCAATATGAGCCGTAGTGGCGGAATGGCAGACGCAAGGGATTTAAAATCCCTCGGGGGCAACTTCGTGTGGGTTCGAGTCCCACCTTCGGCACCAAAAACACTCATCGAAAGATGAGTGTTTTTGTTTACTTGATGTGACTCGAACCCAAGGGTTCACGGCTTGCTACGCTTCGCCCCTCCAGGTCGCAGTTGCGTCCTGCTCCCCACTTTGGCTACAAATGCCGCACAGTGGCATTTGCTTAACGCGTCGTGCCCACCTTCGGCACCAAAAACACTCATCGAGAGATGAGTCTTTTTGTTTACTCTGCGTGACTCGAACCCAAGTGCTAGTTAAAACAAGTGCTAAATTCTAACAAGGTGTCCAATTAGTGGGTTTGACGCATTGCTTGTTATGCTATATATTTGATTTAAGTGTGAAAAGGAATTAGGGTATCTATATCAACACAGTTTTGTAATATCAACATACCGAAACAACCTAATTGAAACAGACCTAGTTAAGAAACGGATTTATGTGATAAAAGAGGTATATATATGAGAGTGAGAGGCGATGAATTCAGTGCCAGGCTTCGCACGTATGCAGACTCCACTATTCAAAAGATTATGGATTTGAAGGCTGGAGCAATCAAAGAACGAGTGATAGCCATAAACGAAATAGTGGCGACAACTGACACGGAAGAAGAGGTTGTACGCAAGCTAAAAGAATTACAGATTTCCGCGACAGCGAAGACAGGACATTAGTCCTACGTGTTAAATACAAAAGGAGAGGGGTATATGCGAGTGCGCGGAGAGGAATACAGTGCAAGACTGGAAACATATTCAGATTCAACTATCCAACTAATTATGGATACAACGAGTGGCTCGGCGACCAAAACACAGGTGTTGAGAGTGCACGAAATAGTGGCGACAACGGACACGGAAGAAGAAGTTGTACGCAAGCTAAAAGAATTACAGACTTCCGCGACAGCGAAGACAGGACATTAGTCCTACGTAATAAATTAGAAAAGAATTAAAAAGATGAGTAATTAAAGATGGTACTATTCGGCAATGGTACAGTTTTTTGTGGTTTTCTTACCTGTATAAAGGCGGTTATCCGCTATATTGATTGCCTTGTCAAGATCATTACTATCAACGTAACCTGCCAAACCAAAGGTAATGGTAACATTGATTCGCACTCCGTTATAACAGAATTGATGCTCGGAAATAGCAATTCTTAAGCTTTCAATTTCCTTATAAACTTCATCGACAGATTTGTTAGCAACAAGCAAAAATTCCTCTCCGCCCCAACGCGATTTCAAATAATCGTCAGGAAGCAACTCCTTGATATACTTGGCGACAATTACAAGTACCTCATCGCCGAACTCGTGACCGTAGCTATCGTTAATACGTTTGAAATAATCGATATCACCCATAACAACGCAATGAGGAATACCGTTTTGAGAGAAACGAGTCTTGAATTCCTCGTAAGCGCAACGGCGATTGGCTAGTTCTGTAAGGGTGTCGATTCGAGCTAAATTATTAGCGGTTTTCGTCATCTCCTCAAGCTTAAGAAGTTGCATACACTCGTTGTATTGACTGCGGCGTAAAAAAATCGTCAAAGCTAATCCAAGCATAAACGTAACCAAGAAAAACAACGGGAAACGGAGGCAGAATTGGGCGTTGTACTGATATAACAACATTCCGCGAATAGGAGTCCAAAAAACCACGATTAAGAATAATTGGAAGAAAATACTTGCACACAAGCCTGCTACAAAATCCATTACCACCATAGAAAGGAAAGGCAATAGGACAACCCAAAGACACGCAAAACCTTCGTTTCCGCCATAGATAACGAAGAAAGCAAACATAAGAGAGCAGGTAATAATAGCGGAATAAGCACATACCGAGCTATTATGCAATTTTTTACCGATTATGGCGCAGACGCTGTTGGTAAGACAGCCGATTGCCGTAAATATAAGCATTATATAGGATTGGGAAACAATATTGGTAATTGTGAGTATAAGGAAAGCAACAGAAACAATGATTTGAAGATAAAACTTGCTGTTAAAAGTTGAAGAAAGAGTATGTTTTTCGACAAAATCATTCCTTTCAAATATACCTTTTATATAATCACGGATTTTTTTAATAGCAGTTATCATAGTTTTACCTCATAACCGATACGTACTTATAAAAAAAAATTAACATTAATTCATATATAAATCAACTAAATTGTAAAACTTATTATTCGATTGAATAAAGTTCAAAATCCCCATACGTCAGTAAAATGCGACAGTATATGCGTTTTTATGAGAATACAACTTCTAATCGAATATTGTAATTTAGAGAAAAAAAGGAAGCCTTCAAATAATAATAGTGCTTCCCTTTTCGTCTTACCTTTGACTAATCGTTAGTGGGAACGTACGAATCGATACCGCTAGAAGCAATTATAACGTCGGCATTTTGACTAAACGAGGTAATCGCTTGTTGCAGTGTTAAAACAGTAGCCGTTTCTGTGTATTCGCCTGTGCTTGCTGTCTTGAGCGTTAAGCCGTCCTGAAAAAGTAACAATACTGCTTTTCCTCGTCTTTATTCTGAGAATATTTATAGGTTATCAATCGCTAGGTTGTTGTTTCTAACAATAATAATACAGCACTTGCACATACTTTAACTCAGTTACAGGCAATTCTTTCGCGGTGACGGCGATTATTTTCTAATTACTAAAGCAAAATATCGATTCGTTGAAAAGTATTGGAAAGACGGCGACAAGCAAACGGTTCCGCTAGACTTATAAACGAGAACTTTTGCCGAATAGCTGAAAAGAACTTGACTTTAGTCGAGGAAAGGGGTATGATTAACGTACAATCTAAATCGATGATGCGTCGTAGAGTAAGTTTGTTGAAGAATTAATATGTTTTTTTCAATGACCGTTACTCTCGTCAGCAACGGTCAATTCTTTATTTTGTGAGCTGATATTAGTACAAGGTTGCGAGGTATTTATGAAAAGAATAGGTATTGTAGGAATCGTGGTTAAGGACAGAGAGTACTCCGTTAAAGTACAGGAGATTTTGTCCGAGTTTGGGGAGCTGATTCTGGGCAGAATGGGAGTTCCCGACAGAGAAAGCGGCGTTAATTGCATAAGCGTTATCGTTAAAGGATCGGTTGAAGAGATTTCCGCCTTAACCGGAAAACTTGGCAGAATAGGCGAGGTTTACGTTAAATCCGCGCTTACGGCTGTAGAGATATAGGAGAAGAATGATGAAAAAAACCATAAGTATTATTGTAGCAATTATGTTGATTTTAAGCTGTGTATTCGCGCTTTCCGCTTGTGATAACGGCGAGGAATCTTCGGCGTATCCCGAGGAGTTGACAATATCGGTACCCAACGGTGCACCTGCCTTAGTGATTTCCAAACTCCTTGCGGACTATAGTGAGATCGACGGCGTAAAACTCAATTATACCTTTGAAGCAGGCAGTGCCGCCATTGACAATAAGGTCAAGAACGGTGAGGCCGATATAGCAGTAATGCCTGTCAATAATGCGGCAGTCTTATATAACGGCGGTATCGGGATTAAGCTTACAAGCGTAAACGTGTACGGACAGATTTATCTTGTAGGCAGCGGTGCGGCGACAAGCCTTGACGGACTGGTTGGCAAGGTTGTTTACGTAATCGGGCAGGCAGGAAGTCCCGACTTGATTTTCCGCGGTATATTGGAAGCGTCCGAAATACCCTACGAGGTTTCCGACGAGCCTATAGCCGATAAGGTCGCTATAACCTATACAACTCCCTCCGCATTGGTACCCCTTTTGAAGACCAAAACGGCGGAATACGGTATCCTAAGCGAGCCGCAGGCTACTATGGCTTGCGCAGGAACAAACGGCGCCGTTAAGGTTATCAGTGATTTGCAGTCGGTATGGAGTCAAAAATATTTAACCTCACAGACCGGTTTTACGCAGGCAGGAGTTGTGGTGAAAGACACCTTACTTGAAAAGTATCCTACCTTAATCAATGACATTTTGAACGTGATAGAGCAGGGCGCGACTTGGTTTAACGCTAATCCTGCGGCGGCAGGTGAAGCGGTGAAAAACGCAGGCGGTGCGATGCCTGTAACGCTCAATGCAAAAATCGCCGCCAACTGTAATATAAAATATGTAACCGCCTCTGCCGCAAAAGCGGACGTTGAGCTGTTTTTAACCAAGGTTATGGCGTTTGATTCCGCCGCAGTGGGCGGTAAATTGCCGTCAGCAGACTTTTACTATTCGGCAAAATGACAAAGCAACGCGTCCTAACGATACTGAAAACTGTAATTTATCCGATAATAACGCTGATAATAGCTGTCATTATCTGGTATTTTGCCGCCGAAAAAATCGGCAAGGCTATTATTCTGCCTAACCCGAAAAGCGTAATAAGCAGTCTGTGGTTATTGTTAGGTGAAAGGAGCTTTTGGACGGCAATAGGCGGCAGTATGCTCCGCACGGTTGAAAGCTATGCTATATCATTTTCCGCCGCTTTGATACTTGCGGTTGCGGCAACCTTTTGCAAGCCCTTTGCCAAACTGTTTCAGCCCTTGGTGGTGATCTCCAGAGCAATGCCCACTATGTCTATCATTCTGCTTTCGCTGATATGGCTTAAGAGCAAAAGTGCGCCGATTTTGGTCGCAGTGCTAGTCATATTCCCTATGCTTTACACGGGTTTTTACGACAGCTTTGCGCGAGTTGACGGTAGCTTGGTGGAGATGAGCCGCGTATATAAGGTTAAGCCCTTGCGGATAATCGGCAGTTTGTACGTCCGCGAATGTCTGCCTTCGATTTTTTCTCACGTGCGGACTACTTTACCCTTTACTCTTAAGCTGATAATCGCCGCGGAAGTTTTGTCCTATACCCGTGAAAGTATCGGTAATCTTATGTATCAGGCGAACGCATATTTAGACACTGCCGCATTATTGGCTTGGACGATAGCGGCAATAGTTTTAGGCTTTTTGATGGAACTAGCGGTTCTTTGTGCCGAAAAAGCTGTAGTGAGGTGGAAGGCGTGAGTATTGTAATTAAGGATTTGTCGGTGAAATACGATTTACCGCTGTTTGAAAACCTGAATCTGGAGCTTGAGGACGGGGAAGTTACCTGCGTTTTGGGTGTGTCAGGCACGGGAAAAACCACTCTTTTGAACTGTTTGGCAGGAATAGTACCTTATAGCGGCTCGATAAGCGGCGTAACTTGCGCGTCCTACGTCTTTCAGTCGGATAGGCTGATACCTTCCTTAACTGTAATGCAGAATCTTACCTACGTGTTAGGCGGAATGCCCAAAAAGGAGGCGGTGCAAACAGTAAAAAACGCCCTTTCTGTGATAGAAATGGAAGATTACGGCAATCGTTATCCCAACGAACTATCAGGCGGCGAACGCAGTCGCGTGGCTTTTGCAAGAGCATTTATATATCCCTCGGAGTTGATATTAATGGACGAGCCTTTCGGCGGCTTGGATATAGCCCTGAAAAGCCGACTAGTCGGACATTTTAATAGGTTGCTGGAAAATTACCGCAAAACTGTAATTTACGTTACTCACAGCATAGACGAGGCGTTGCTGATGGGGGATAGGGTTATCGTCCTTGCCGACAGACCTGTCAGGCTTAAGGAAGACTTGCGCATATCAGCGGACAGAAGGGAAAGAAAAATCTCCGACGGCACGCTTAACGATACGCGCGGACTGCTTCTTGAAGCGTTAACGCATTGATTTAACGTAACATTCCCTTTTGGGTTGCCGCGGTGTTCGTATCGATTGAACAGTATCGGCTGACTGTACGGCAGATTCCTACTGACACATGCAACGACTCCGACAATTCTCTCTTTACGACCGACCTAGTAAAGTAATAATTTCTTCTAACTTTTTTCTTTGCACGGGATTTAGCGCCGGCATAACCTGTTTGGCGAAATCATTTAATCCGTCAACGTCAAGATTGCCGCCGGCTTTTTGCTTGGCGGCTTCTTTCAGCATTTCCTCGGTGAGTTGAGCTTCAGAAAGCCCTTTATAGCGGTTGACAATGTCCTCAACGCCGTCCTTTTGCTGACCGCCGTCCTTTTTGACATCATTTTCCGCCGCGATGTTTTGGTTTCTGTCGTTTTCGGTGTTGGGCTTTGCTCTGTTTTTTGAAAAAGTATTAAAATCCATAGTTCCCTCCGATTATTATATGCGCCCATCGCCTTGGGTGAACCTTTTTCGTTTGACGAGAATATTTAATAATATGGAAATTAACGCTATTGTCAACGCCTTATTGAGTATGAACGGTCACGCCGCCGCAGGGAATCGGATTAATCAGGTTCAAAAAATTATGTCTGCTGCCGACGATATAAAAAGAAACGGCTTAGACGGTACCAACGCCGCGATGATAATCGCCACCCTAAGACCGGACTTAAGACCTATACTAAGCCTTTTTAACGGTTGTCAAAAGCCTGCTTGCACTTCTCCTTATGATTCGCAGGGCGGAGAGACCGCAGGGCAGGACGATTGCGTACAATATAACCGCCCGTTGCAGTGACTTAATTATCACACAATTTCGATAATTCGTTGTATACGCACATATAAAAAGTTGTTCTAACCTGCGTTTAGCTCAAGCCTGTTTCCTGCATAAAGCGATATCGGACGGCATAGCTTAAACTATGGAAAAACTGCTGGGGAAAAGATTATTCGACCTAATAAACGCATCGTGTGCGAGAATATGCGAGATACGCGTAAGGCGGAATAAGCCGATTTTTGTGTCGGACGGTAACGCCCCCAAGCGCATACCTTACGTAGCCACCGATAAGGATATCGGCGAAATTCTTTCCGTTGCAACTGACAATTCCGTTTATGCGGTGGCGGACAAGCTCTCGGGCGGTTTTCTGAATTACGGTAAGGGAATAAGAATAGGAATAGCAGGCGAGTGGGTAACGGAAAAGGGACAGCTCGTGAGTCTGCGCGATTACTCGTCCTTGGTAATCCGAGTTCCCTCCGAGGTGGTCGGGTGTTCGGGTTTTTTGCCCCAAAGCAAGCTTGAAAACGAAAATATATTGATAGTTTCACCACCGTTCGGGGGAAAAACCACGCTATTGCGTGATATGGTAAAACGTATTTCCGACGCAGGCAACAATATGGTTTTGATGGATGAGCGAGGAGAACTTTCCGCAGGGGGTGCCTTGGACGTGGGTTTATGCACGGACGTTTTGTCGGGTGCCCCGAAAAAAGCGGCGTTTAACTGGGCGGTAAGAACGCTCTCTCCAACCCACATAGCAATGGACGAGCTGATGTCCGGCGAGGACGAACACAGTGTAAGACAGGTTATGCAAAGCGGCGTGAAGGTAATCGCCACCTTGCACGGCAAGGACGTCGAGGTTATGAAAAAGAAAAAGGAACTGCGAGAGCTAATCGAGGACTTCGGGGTAATAGTAGAGCTTTCCGCGTTCCCGACAGTCGGGACAGTAAAAAATGTTTTCGTCCGTTAAGCTTTTTTGCGGTTTGGCAATCTTCGTTTGCGCTGTTTTCTTTGGACTTAAAATCCGCAAGAAATACGCAAGCCGATTGAACTTTTACGAGGAGTTAAATAGGTTTTTGTCCTATTTGAGAGAACAAATAGCCTATATTAAGGCTCCGCTGACAAAAATCGCCGCCGATTACTCCTTGACCGCAGGAGAGGCAATTAAGCGGTTGGTTTTGACTTTGGGGCGCGGAGGCTATGCCGAAGCGGCGCCGCAATACCTGACAGGGGAGGAAAAAGCCGAAGTGGATTGTTTTGTGGGAAGACTGGGGAAAAGCGACCTTGACAGTCAGCTCAGACTGATTGACGAGTTCAGGACGCGCATCTCGGCAAGTCTGAAAAAAGCCGAAAAGGAAAAGAAGGACAAGGGAGAGCTTGGCTTTAAGCTCGCAACGCTGGGCGGTATAGCTGTGGCGATATTATTAGCGTAATGAGCGGCGTTAGTGTGATTTTCAAACTGGCAGGAATAGGTATTCTTGCCGCGATGGTCAATATTCTGCTTAAGAAAAGCGATAAGGACGAAATCGCCACGGTGGTTACTTTGGCGGCGATTATCATCGCACTGCTTTTGGTGTTGGATATGTTGGGAGGTCTTTTCGACAATATCCGTTCTATATTCAGTCTATATTAATGGATATCATAAGAGTGTTGGGGGTGGGATTGGTAGGTGTCATAACCGCAGGACTTGTCAAACGGGACAAGCCCGAATTTTTCCTCTTCATCACTATGGCGACGGGAATAATAATTCTCACGCTGATACTGGATTCCTTGACCGATTTGATAACCGTATTCTCTACCTTAATCGATGAAAGCGGCATTGACGGGAATCTTTTTTCGGGAGTGCTTAAAATAATAGGTATCGGCTATTTGACTGAGTATTCCGCATCGATATGCAACGACTACGGCGCGGCGTCCGTAGCCAACAAATTACAGCTTGCAGGCAAGGTAACGATTTTTTTGATGTCGGTACCTGTGATTAACGCTTTAATCAATACGATAAAGGTGCTGCTATGAGAAAAGCGATTTTTATACTGCTGATAGCTGTGCTGATTTTTATAGCAAGTCCGAGCGTTACTGCGTTTTCCGAAGACGATTTAGAACAACAGCTTCAGGAGGAGGTAGAAAAAAAGACGGATTCCTTGGACTTGTCGGAATTGGAAAGGTTCTGTGCGGAACTGGAAAATTCTTTTTTCGATACCTCGGACGTTAAGGCGCTGATAAAATCCGTTACCGCAGGCGAGTTTGTGACCAACCCCAAAGCGATATTCGATAAGGTGGGAAAAATGCTTTTATCGGGCTTTACCGACGTACTGCCTGCGATAATAAGCGTTGTAATGGTAGCCGTGCTGTTTAGTATGATGTTCGGTTTGACAGGCTCATTTGTCAGCAAGCAGACCACCGAAATCGTGTATTTCGCCTGTTATTCCGCGGTGATTCTGATAGTGATGACCAAGGTCGTACAGGCGACGCTGGAAGCTAAGGAAATCATAACTATGCTTAACGGAGCGTTCAGCGCGGTACTGCCGCCCTTGATAACCGTAGTCGCAGCTTTGGGCGGTTCGGCTTCAGCCGCCATTTATCAGCCCCAACTGGCGTTTTTCTCCGTTTTTATAGTCAACGTAATAACCTACGGAGTAATACCTATATATTTAGCGGCGGTAACATTTTCACTGGTGGGTAACTTGTCATCCAACGTCAAATTGGAAAAGCTGGCGAAAGCTTGCCTGTTCGTGAATAAGTGTATTCTGACGCTGACCTTCGGCGCATTTATGCTTTATATAACCATAGCAGGAATTACAGGAGGCATAATAGATACCGTTTCGGTAAAGGCGGCAAAGTTTATGGTCAGCAGTTACGTTCCGATTTTAGGCGGTTATCTGTCGCAGGGGTTCGACCTCGTAGCGGCAAGTCTTGTATTGATAAAGAATTCCATAGGCGTTATAGGTATGCTCGTGGTTATAGGCATAGTTTTGGTGCCAATCGTGAAGCTAACAGCCTTAACGCTTGGGTTGAAACTGGTAGCAGGTATTATAGAGCCTATTACGGATAAGCGAATGACGGATTTCGTTTACGGAGTTTCCGATTGTACGGGACAGCTTATAGCGGCGGTGGCAGGAGTGGGGTTTTCTTTTATGATAATGATGCTTATGATGATATGTACCTTTAACGCGGGGGTGGTATGAGCTGGATATTGTCGGTGGTGGGAGTAATATTGTTGTCCGTATTGACGGACGTTTTGTTGCCTGAGGGGCAGACAAATAAATATATAAAAGGGGTTTTCGCACTGTTGTTAGTCTTCATAATAATAACTCCCGTCGTGAATTTTTTCAAAAGCGGCGTATCGTTATCCTCTTTCCTTAATTTCGACGCCCCCCACGGCGAGGTCGTCACGGAACAGAGTAACGAAATCGAGGAAACGGAGAATCAAATAACGCAGTCGCTTAAGCTGTTTGGGATTAATTGTACTAAAACCGTCATATTTTCCGCGGACGACAATATAAATACAGTAGCTTGCGTAAACGTGTATTTATCGGACAAGGCGGAGGAAAAGGTCTGCGACACGGTCAAAAGGACGGTAAAGTCGGTAGTTAATGTTGATGCGGAGGATATAACGATATATGGTGCAGGCTGAAAACGTAACGGATTTAAGAGGCAGTAAGCCAAAGGCTTTTAGTATAAAGGGCTTGATAGGTAAGATTAAGGAACACCCATTATACAAAAAGTTGAAGGGCGTTAAAAATATCGAACTGATAATCGCCGCGGTGGTATGCGGATTGATACTGATTATTTATCTGGGCGTGGGCTATTCGAGCAAAAAAGCCAAGACGGAAACGGCAACGGATACCGTTGTAACCGCAGACGCTTCGGCAGAGCTTGAAAGCATATTAAGCAAAATCAAGGGAGCGGGTAAGGTCAGAGTGCTGATAACTTACGACGGCGACGGGGAAAAAATCCCTGCCGAAAGCACCAGCCGCTACTCCTACACGACCACAGACGAAAGCGGTGAAAAAAGTTCAACCTCGCAGACCGTAACCGAAACGAAAAACACGGTTTTGGTGTCGTCGGGGGGAACAAGCTCCGCTTTGATACTCAAGCAGGTTTCGCCGAAAATCGTGGGCGTTGTGATTGTGGCGGAGGGGGCGGAAAGCTCTAACGTAAAGGTGGCACTATGGTCTGCGGCGCAAGCGGCCACAGGCGCAGGTATAGACAGAATACGCATATTTGAAATGGAGTAAAAAAAGGAGGATCTTATGTCTAACAAAAAGAAAATTGTAATCATTTGTTCAATGGTTGTGTTGCTGGTGGCGGCGGCTTTTCTGAACGTGTTTCTCAATAATAAGCGAGAAGAGCAGAGCGCAGTTATACAGGACGACAACGTAGCAACGGTATCCTTTTTCACGTCCTTGAAAAGCAGTCGTGAAACAACCCGTGATCAGTCGATAGGGTACTTGGACGCGATAATCAATTCTCCCACCTCGTCTGCGGAGGCAATAAGCGCGGCGCAAACCCGAAAGCTCGCTCTTGTTGACGTCACGCTGACCGAGGCAACGCTGGAGAGCTTGATTAAGGCGAAGGGCTACGAGGACGTATTTGTAACTATGGACACCAACAACGTAAACGTACTGGTTAAGGACGCAGAACTAGACAGCACCGACGTGGCACAAATCTTAACTATAGTTACGGGCGAAACGCTGGTTAGTGCGACCAACGTCATAATACAGCCCTATTAAGTTTATTCCGTAATTTCATTTGCGTAATCCGAGACAGCTTAACACGGTTCATCATTATCCTTGTAAGAGAACAGCGGCGCGTAAAAACGCCCTGTTCTTCTTTGTTTGATTAAGGCAATAATATAGAAAGCTGGAACCAAGAATAACGGTCTTGATTATGGAGCGAGTCTTTTATCTGGCGTTCGGTCGCTTCCGTTGTCGAAAACAGCGTTATGCGGTGTGAAATATTGCTTTTGAAGTTGACTGTTATTCTTGCATAAGCAAAAAAAGTATGCTATAATTTTGCAAAAGGAGTAGCAATGATAGAGGACACCGAGGAAAGGTATGAAAATATAATCGCTTCGATAGTCGGCGTTGCGGCTTATCAGGTTGACGGTATCGCCAGCTTGTCCAGCGACGCGGACAACAAGTTCACGGGAAGAGTTTTCCGCGGCATCGGCAAGGGCGTGAGAGTCAATATTATCGGTAACGACAAGAGATGCGTTATCGACGTTTTTGTCAACGTGTATTACGGATTCAAGATCCCCGATCTTGCCTACGATTTACAGCAGAAGATTATTTCCGAAGTGGAGAAGGGCACGGCTTACAAGGTTGACGCCGTCAACGTGAACGTGCAGGGCGTTGTGTTTAGATCATAATATGAGCAGAAAAAAAGCAAGAGAAAAAGTTTATCAGTTGGTTTTCGAGTACGTATTCAATCGTACTTTTAACTCCAGAACTCTGGAGATTGTTTCGGCTGACGCCAATTTGAGCGGCGACGACGTGGAGTTTATTGCTCGGGAATACAAGGGCATTACCGATGATTATCCCCGTTTGGAACAGCTCATTACCTCCCATACCCCCGGCTATTCCGGCGCGGACAGACTGGCAACCACCGACTTGGCGGCTATGGTTATCGCGGCATATGAGCTGACTTCAACCGACGTTCCTGCCGCTGTCGCCATTAACGAGGCGGTTGACCTCGTCAAGATTTACGGCACGGAAAAGAGCAGCGGTTTCGTCAACGGTGTGTTGGCTTCCGTACTGAAAGACGCGGCGAATGGATAACGGCAGTATTAGCGTTTCACAGCTTAACGGTTATATCAAGAATACCCTAGGCGCAGAGGATTTTTTCCATAATTTATCCGTATTCGGAGAGGTTTCTGGTTTTAAGTTTTCAGGTCCGCACGCGTATTTTACGCTTAAGGACGCAGACGCGGCGATTGCCTGCTCTTGTTTTAACGCGCGTAAGACTTACAGCCCTTCAAAAGAGGGCGAGAGCGTCTTAGTTAAGGGCTATATCGATTATTATGCAAAAATGGGCAAATTGTCCATAGTCGTTTCCACCATACAGCCTGTAGGGAAGGGGCTTTTGCACGTTCAATTGGAGGAATTAAAAAGGAAACTCTTGTCGGAAGGTTTATTTGATCCTGCACACAAGATTGCTATTCCTGCGTTCTGTAACAATATTTGCGTAGTTACCAGTAAAACAGGTGCGGTTATCAGAGACATTGTTCGGACTATCCGTAACAAAAATAATAATATCAATATCTACGTTATGGACGTCAGGGTTCAGGGCGATACGGCTCCTGCCAGTATAATCGACGCTTTGAAAACCGCTGACGGAATGAATTTCGATTGTATATTATTAGCACGCGGAGGCGGTTCCTTCGAGGATTTGTTCTGCTTTAACGACGAGAACTTAGCTAGGGCTATTTACGCTCTTAATACTCCGATTATATCGGCAGTTGGACACGAGACGGATTTTACGATTTCGGATTTTGTTGCGGACAGCAGGGCGGCAACGCCGACAGCCGCGGCGGAGCTTGCGGCTTACGACGTAAAACAATATTCGGATTACGTAAAGAATAAGCTCTCCGTTATGGGAAAAACCGTAGATTTCAGGTTGAAATCCGCAACGGAAAAGCTCACAGGACGGTTTGACGCGCTTCGCGAAAAGACCTTAAGACTGTGCGCCGAGGGGAACAAAAGACTAACCGTTGCCACGGGAGCGGTGAAAGCCGCTGCAGACGCGCTGTTTATTAGAAAAGAACATTTATTTACCAACGTAAGCACCAGACTGGAGGGCAGTAATCCCTTGCGGTTATTGAAAAACGGCTATTTTAGAGCGGTTACCTCGCAGGGCAAAATGATTAAGGGCGTGAGCTCACTTAAGGTCGGTGATAAGTTGAGGCTTTGCGCCGAGGACGGAATCGCAGATTGCACGGTCAACACGGTGGATTTGGCAGTTAATAAGGAGCGGAAGTAATGAGTTTTGAAGATTTGATTAAAGAATTGGAAGCAGTATCAACGAAGTTGGAACAGCCTGAAACCACGCTTGACGAGGGCGTAGAGCTGTTTAATAAGGGTATTGAACTGTCTAAAAAATGTGTGGAGATACTTCAGCTGACCAAGGGCAAGGTCGTTCTTCTGAAAAAAGAGCTGGACACCGTACTTGCAGAGGAGTTTGATCCACTTAAAGAAGACTGATTATGTTTTCGACAGACTATTCGGAAATCGTAAATGCCTTTGAAATCTACCTTGATAAAACGCTTACGGAAAAAGCGGCTTTTTTCGGCGGAAGCTTCTACGAAGGGATTCGCTACGCCACAAAAGGTGGCAAAAGGCTTCGTCCGATTCTTACGGCATTAGGCGCAGACGCGGCAGGGGGAGGGGGAGATTACAAGGACGCATTTCCTTTTGCGTTGGCTGTGGAACTTATTCATTCCTATTCTCTGATACACGACGATTTGCCCTGTATGGACGATGACGATTTACGACGCGGACAGCCTACCGTTCACAAGGCTTTCGGCGAAGCCGAGGCGGTTTTGATCGGTGACGAGCTATTAACCTTGGCGAGCGAGGTGCTTATAGAGGCCGCGGAAAAAAACTCGGCTTTTTGCAAAGCGGCGGCAATAGTTATCCGTGGTGCAGGCATTAAGGGTATGCTGGGCGGTCAGTACGTTGACGTTACGCAAACCCTTACCGAAAAGGATAAAATATTGAAGATGTACGAGGGGAAAACGGGAGCATTGCTGTCAGCCGCCGTCAGAAGCGGTGCGTGCTGTTCGGGCGCGGACGAAACTACCTTATCCAAGCTCAACTCTTTTGCACTTGCTTTGGGTTGCGTTTTTCAAATTCAGGACGATTTGCTCGATATAGAAGGCGACGCGGCGATAATCGGGAAGAACACGGGAAGTGACGCGAAAATCGGTAAGCCCACAATACCCGTTCTTTTGGGTTGCGATGAGGCGCGAGTACTTATTGCGGATAAGACTGCGGAGGCGTTTACCTTTTTGGAGGGTGTGAAACGCACCGAGGAACTTAAAAGATTTGCCAACGGACTTTTGAACAGACGAAAATAGCAATCGTTACGCGGACGGGCATTTTACGCTTTTTTGATAATTGTTTATCGGTTTCGGTATTTTTTCGTATATTTAACCGACAATATCATTGAGATTACGACTGAAAACGATTGCGATTAAAGGTGTCGGCGTAACGTCTGCCTTATAATCGCTTGACTTTTTTTGCGTATATGTTATAATTAATCGAATTAGTGGCGCAGTATCTCTAGTCAGACTACGGTGCAAAGAGGGCGGGGATAAATTTCCGCTGAAGGGCACATCGATGAAGTTTCTTGTGTTGGCTCGTTTTGCCCAAATTCGGGTTGATGCTGGGAGTTAAGGTTTGCGGGCGGCTCGCAATGGCATGCGATAACCGACCCACTTACCGTGGAGACCCGTCGCGGTGGACGTAAAATCGTTTACTGAACGGGATTAAACCTGTATTGCGGTGTTCGTAGCTGTGTGCAGAGTAGCCTGCCTTGAGTGGTAGTGGCGGATTGGGAACACGTTTTTTACAGTCGGCGGATTGTAGAGGAGCGATAGCCTATGAAACCATTATTGCAAAAGAGGCTAATTGTATCGTAGTAGGTCAAGGAAAACTTCTAGGCTGATGCGGGACGGGGATTGTGGTGTACAAATAACGGTGATTCGGTTGCGGACAGGGTAACCTGCCGCTGCGTCTGTTAAAGGGAAACCGCTTATTCGGCGACGGTAAGTCGGACGTATGGAAAACATACCGAACCTCAAGGTGCAATGTTTACCCGTTCCGCTACCACTAATTCCCCTTTTAGGGGATTTTTTAATTAAGATATGAAAACCGATAATCATAACGAATTTAATAGCGTAAACTCTTCGGCGCAAGCAGATTCCGCCGACAACGGCAGTTCCGTTGTCAAGACCTCGCAGAAAGCGGAGGACGCGGACGGCAAAAAGACGAAAAAGCGCAACCATCACGACGAGCGCGTTCACGCGGCGGTAAGATGGATAATCATTATTACGATAACCTCTTTGGCGTTATCCTTTTGTTTTTCACTGGGAACCGAGCTGGTCGTAACGAAAGCGGGGCTTATTGTTTCGATAGTTTTACTTGTAATATTAATAGCCTTAAGCATTATATGCGACGCAATGGGCGTTGCCATAACCTCTTCGGACACCGCGCCCTTTGCGGCAATGGCGTCGAAAAAAGTCAAAGGCAGTCGTCACGCTATTGCCATCATCAAAAATTCCGACCGATATTCCAGTATTTTTAACGACGTAATCGGTGACGTTTGCGGTATTGTAAGCGGTGCTTGCGGCGCGTCTATCGCGATAATGATAGCCGCAAAAACGGGCGGTGAAATGTGGGTTAGCATTATTGCGGCGGCGATAATTGCCGCCCTGACAATAGGCGGAAAAGCGGCAATGAAAACCGTTGCTATCAAAAACAACGTCAAGTTCGTCCTGTTTTTGGGCAAGCTTATTGCGCTGATTAAAAAGGAAAAGAAATAATGCGACTGGATTTATTTCTCACCGAAAAACGAGCTATGAGCAGAACGCGAGCCGCCAATATTATCAAGTTGGGCGGCGTTTTCGTAAACGGCGTTTGCGTAAAAAAACCGTCCGCGGACGTAACGGAGCAGGACGACGTAATAGTTAAGGACGTGATTGGGTACGCCTCGCTCGCCGGCTTAAAGCTGAAACACGCTTTGGATTACTTTGGACTTAAGGATTTCTCCGTTTGCGTAGATATAGGAGCATCTAACGGCGGCTTTACCTCTTGTCTTCTTGCAGAGGGTGCGAAAAAGGTTTATGCCGTAGATGTGGGGGAGTGCGCCTTCAGCGAGGAGCTAAAAAACGACAGCAGGATAATCGTAATGGACAATACCAACGCACGGAGCTTAGTACCCTCGGACTTTGCCGTCACGCCTGATTTTGCTGTGTGCGACGTGAGCTTTATCTCCGTTACCTTGCTTGCCAACACTATATACAAGATTTTGAGCGAAAACGGCAGAGCCGTGGTTTTGGTTAAGCCCCAGTTTGAGGTGGGCGCGAAAAATCTCGGCAAAAGCGGTATGGTGGTCAATCCCAGAGTAAGGGAAAAAGCACTGGAATCTGTGGCGGAAAGCTTCAAAACGGTTGGCTTTGTTTTGGACGGTATTACCGAGATTCCCAGACTTTTCGATAACAAAAACATAGAATACTTAATGTGCCTGCATAAATAGTTTTCGCATTATTTTTTCGGTTTCGTCCGTAGCAAACTAAGAGCTTTTTCGGAATATTATTCATAAATTTTTCCTTATAAAGGATTTTTATGCATTATTTATGCAAAACACTTGAACTTATTAATAAGCTGTTATATAATGAAATTATGAAAATAGCTGTTTTTGTCAATAAGGAAAAACCGCATAGTTTAGAGTTGTCGGTCAACTACCGTGACTACTTTTTGCAAAGCGGCGCGGAGGTTTATTTCTTCCAACGTAATCAGGTACTTGAGGAAGGTACGGATTTTGTGCTTGTGTTCGGTGGTGACGGCTCTGTTTTACAGGCAATTACCTCTTCTGTTCCCGCAGGCGTGCCTCTTTTTGGCATCAATTCCGGTCACGTAGGTTTTTTATGCGAGGTTGACGGTACGGTTTCGCCTAAGGTGGTTTTCGACAAACTGTCGGCAGGTGACTACACCGTGGAAAGCCGCAATACTCTGGACGTGTCCTTAGACGGTGTGGAATACGTAGCTCTTAACGACGTAACTCTAACCAGAGGAGATAACCTCAACGTGGTTTCCGTCAAGGTTGACGACGGCACTGACGTTATTCAGAGTTTTAAGGGCGACGGCGTAATCGTTGCGACTCCCACGGGCTCTACCGCATATTCTCTATCGGCAGGCGGCCCTGTGGTTACTCCCGGTATCGACGCTATACTCATCACTCCGGTTTGTCCTCATACCCTTAACAGCAGGTCGGTGCTTGTTCATTCTGACAAGCAGATTAACGTGACCGCTTCAGTTTACGGAGAGGGGATTATCGCTATGGACGGACGTAAGGTGGCGGCGTTTAACGCCGAACGCGTGGTCGGTATCAGGAACGGTAAGCATAAGGCGTTGTTCGTAAGATTAGGCGGTGAGAGTTTTTACTCTCGATTGACTCAAAAATTATCAATGTGGTCCGTATCGGACAAATAAGGAGGACTATATGGCGCGTTCCGCCAGACAAATTAAACTGCTTGAAATAATCAAGGAAATTGACGTTTACAAACAGGAAGAGCTTGCGATTTTGCTTCGCCAAGCAGGTTTTAACGCTACGCAGGCTACCGTCAGCCGTGATATCAAGGATTTGGGACTCATCAAGATTTCCACCGACCGCGGCTACCGTTATATAGTAGCTGACAGCAGTGAGGATAAGGTTACGAGTAAACGATTCAGCCTTTTCAAGGATTCAGTCGTTTCCGTCAAGTATTCTCTTAATCTGGTGGTTGTGCGCACCCTAACGGGCAGTGCCAATTCCGCCGCCGCTTTGCTGGATACTTTGAGTATTTCGGAGATTTTGGGCACGGTTGCAGGCGACGACACGATACTCATAGTGGTTGATAACGCGGATAATGCCACGAAAGTGTGCGAAAGACTTAAGGAGCTGATGTAATAAGATGTTGCAATCACTGCATATCAAGAACATTGCGTTAATCGACGAGTGCAAGCTGGAGCTTGGCAAGGGACTTAACATTCTGTCGGGCGAGACGGGTGCAGGTAAATCGATAATCATCGATTCGCTTAGTTTTGTTTTAGGCTCGAAAGCGGACAAGTCCTTAATCAGATACGGGGAGAGCAAGGCATCGGTAGAGGCGGTTTTTACCTGTGACAATCCGATTATCGGCGAGGTAATGGAAGAGCTGGGTATCGAGCCTGATACCACCGTGATAATCACAAGAACTATGACGGAAAGCCGTAACGACATAAGAGTCAACGGACAGGCTGTGACGCTGGCAATGCTCAAAAAGCTGACTTGTTATATGGTGGATATACTAGGGCAGCACGAGCACCACTCGCTTATGCAGACCGCAACGCATTTAACCCTGCTTGACAATTTCGGCGGAGAGAATATTCGTGTGCTTTCCAGTGCCGTCAGCGATATTTACTCCCGATACAAGGACGTGAAAAAGCGTTTGGCTTCCTTCGGCGACGATGGTGAAAGAGCGCGCAGAATTGACGCGCTTGAGTATCAGATTAAGGAAATCGAAAAGGCTAGGCTTGTCGATGGAGAGGAAGAAGAGCTACTCAAAAACAGAGAACGCTTTCGTAACGGCGAGAAGATATTAACAGGCGTAAAAAACTCCTATAATGCCTTGGACGGCGAGGATATATCCGTATTGTCCTTGCTTAACGACGCTATTTCCGAGCTTAATTCCGTCAAGAATTTCGATTCTGCTCTTTCCGAGCTTCACGACAGAGCGGAAAGCGCGAAAATAGAGCTTAAGGATATTGCAGATACGCTTTACAGCTACGGCGAGGGCTTTGATTACGATGAGCATACCGCCGAAAAGATCGAGCGCAGAGTTGATACGATTAAAACTTTGAAGCGCAAATACGGTGCGACAATCAAAGAGGTGCTGGAGCGGTTAGAACTTGCGAAAAAAGAATATGATGAGCTGAGCGGAGCCGATGAGGAGATAAGCAAGCTTAAGAATAAGCTGGAACGGCTTGTTATCGACCTTTATAATGCGTCCGTGCGGTTAAGCAAAGCCCGTAGGACGGTAGCTAAGACATTTGAAACGGGTATTCTTGCGGAACTATCGGCTTTGGCTATGAAAAACACGTCTTTCGAGGTCGGTTTTTCGCCTATACCGGAAATCGTAGATTTTGAAAGCACTGTCAGCGCGTTGGGAATAGACGACGTGTGTTTCAATATTTCTCCTAACAAGGGAGAGCCTTTGCGCCCTCTGTGGAAAATTGCGTCAGGCGGCGAAATGAGCCGTTTTATGCTCGCTCTAAAGAACATAACTTCAGGTTTAGACGGTATCGATACTATGGTTTTCGATGAGATTGATACGGGTATAAGCGGTAACGTGGCTTTTGTCGTGGCGCAGAAAATGTATAATATTTCCTCCGACAGACAGGTTATTGCGGTTACGCACCTACCTCAACTGGCAAGCTACGCCGACAGACAGTATCTTATTTCCAAATCCGTAGTGGGCGACAAGACTCTCACGCGCGTTACTTTATTGGATCTTACCGCGCGGAAGAACGAGTTAGTTCGCTTAACAGGCGGTTTCGAGGGCAGTGAAATCGGAATTAAGCACGCGGAGGAGCTTTTGGCTTCAGCCGCAGAGTATAAGGCTAAAACGAAGTAGCGCTTAATTAATCTTTTAATTGCAACCTTTTTCAGGATATTTTTTACTTGATTTCTCACAATATCAAAGAGGTAAGGTATTGTGAGATTTTTTTATAAACTGATTATATTTTTGTTCTGCGTTCTGTGCGTAACCTCTGCCGTATCCTTAAATACGGTCAACGCGTTCCAGAGCTCAGACGTTTTTATGATTACCGAGGATAGGACGGACAAGGCTTTTTTCCCGATAACGTCCGATTATGAAAACGGAGTCACAACCTATAGACTGCTAAACATTTTGCCGCTTAACTCGGTGCGAACCGAGAATTTTGACGGAAAGGTATATTTAGGCGGACGGCCTCTGGGCGTATCTCTTCTCGGTAGGGGCGTAGTAGTGGTTGGCACAACGTCCGTGATAACCGAAAACGGAGAGCGTAAGCCGATGGCTGAAAGCGGAATCGCCCCCGGTGACGTTTTATTGAAAATTGACGAAACCGATATTAACAGCCGTGCCGATATTCCAAAAGCGTTGAAAGCGGAGGATAAAGTCACGGTTAGACTAACGGTTATGCGTAACGATAAGGAAATGACGCTTATCGCTAAACCCGAGAAGGACGTTCTAAGCGGCGAAAGAAAGCTCGGTCTATACGTAAAGGACGGTGTTGACGGCATAGGAACTTTGACCTACGTTCGGGTTGACAACGGCAGATTCGGAGCGTTAGGTCATACGATAAACGATTCGGATACGGGAAAACCGACGCAGGTACTTGACGGAAAGGTGTATGAGTTGAGCGTTACTGACATAACGAAAGGGCGTGCAGGCAGGGCAGGCTCGTTAAACGGGATTTTTATAGATATGCAGAACCCTTTGGGCGAGATAGACAGAATTAACAGTTACGGGCTTTACGGAAAAGCCGAGAAAGAGTTGAAAACAGGCGCGGAAATCAAGGTAATGCCAAGGACGGAGGTCAAAATCGGCAAGGCTCAAATCGTAACGACCATCGACGGAAATGAACCAGATTATTACGATATAGAAATCGTAAAAGCCTCATCTCAGCCGCAACAAGCTGAAAAGGGAATGGTAATCAAGGTAACGGACGAAAGATTACTGAAAGCAACAGGCGGAATCGTTCAGGGTATGAGCGGCAGTCCAATCGTTCAGAATAACAAGCTGGCAGGAGCGGTAACTCACGTGTTTATTAACGATCCCACTAGGGGTTACGGGTTGTATATCGATTTTATGCTAGCGAACTGACAAATTACGTCATAATTCGGTACTTGAGTGCGTAGTATTCTATATGAAGCTGCGCACTCGTTGGTATTTTTTGGTAAACGACGTTTTGGTGTTATTCAAGCAAAACAAAAAATCGGCGTTGACCGCCGCCCTTTTGGCGGTTTTGGGAATTGCGCTTGGGATAGTTCTGACGGTTGGCACCGAGGCGGAGTATACACCTGTTTTTACCGCGATTTTCAAGGGCGGATATTCTGTTTTGGGCACTTTTTCGGGAGTGGCGGTGCTAAGTGTGTTCTGCTTCGGATTGATATACGTTTCCACAGGCAATAAATACACAAGAGTGCTACCGATGGTGGTCTTTGCCTTTATTGGATATTATTTCGGACGGTTGATTATCCTCAATACAGTGGCAAATGTGGTTTCGGGAATATTCAGCTTGATTCTTTTATGGCTTCCTATTTACGTTGCTTTGTTTATCTTCTTAGTCGCATATGCCGAGCTGACTAGATCGAAATGTCCGCTGGGGTGGTCTTACCTCAATCCGTTACGGAACAAAACCACTTTTTGGGGCGGTATCAAATATCTGTGTTTCGTTTTGTGCGTTGAGGTTACTTTATTAGTGATAATTTGCGGTTTTATAGCTTTGGTTTGTTAAATAACCTTCTTGATTTATCCAAAAACTGTGATACAATATCGTTATGAGAGCAATAGTTATCGTTATTGATGCCTTTGGCATCGGTTCCTGCCCCGATTCCGCATTATATGGAGACGAGGGGAGCAATACTTTCGCGGCAGTTGAGCGTTATGCCAAGTTGCCGACGCTTCAAAGGTTTGGGCTTTTCGAGATTCTGCCTCAATTTTCACGCGGCGGTAAGATTATAGGCAATTACGGCAAAATGCAGGAGCTTTCCTGCGGTAAGGATACGACTGTCGGACATTTGGAACTGGCAGGCTGTATTACTACCGTACCTTTCAAAACTTTTCCGAACGGTTTTCCCCCTCAACTCGTATCGCGGCTTGAAAATGCTTTCGGACGCAGAATTATAGGCAATAAAGCCGCAAGCGGCACTGCAATAATCAACGAACTGGGTGAAGAGCATTTGGCTGGCGGCTGTCCTATCGTCTATACCTCTGCCGACAGCGTGCTTCAAATTGCCGCTCATAAATCCGTTATAGGAATAGAAGAGCTGTACGAGTTATGCCGCAAGGCAAGAGCGATTATGCAAGGCGAGTATAAGGTAGGCAGAGTAATAGCAAGACCTTTTGACGGGGAACGCAACGGTTCTTTTTATCGCACCGCCGAACGTAAGGATTTTGGGCTGGAGCCTGAAAGTCCCACTATGCTTGATAAGTGCGCAGAGGCAGGACTTCCCTCTGTCGGTGTGGGTAAAATACGGGATATTTTCTGCGGAAATGGAATAACGGTCCACTATGATAAACACGGCAATAAGGAGTGTTTCGGCGGCACCTTCGAGGCTATGAACGCCAATACGGACGGACTGATTTTCGTCAATTTGGTGGATACCGATATGATTTACGGTCATCGAAACGACGTTGAGGGCTTCGCCCGTTGTCTGGAGGAAACCGACGCTTTTTTGCGCGAGGTGCTAAAACAGCTTAAGGGAGACGATATGCTGATAGTCACCGCCGATCACGGCTGTGATCCTTCAACTCTATCTACCGACCATAGCCGCGAATACGTTCCGCTTATGATATATGCAGACAGGCTAAAGGGCGGTATTAATTTAGGAACGCTGGTCGGTTTTGACCACGTTGCGGATACTGTAACCGCTTGGCTTAAGCTGAAGACGGGCGAAAAGAATCTTCTTCCCAAGATGATTTAATACTGGCATTACATTTTTGAATAAAAACGAGAGCTCTTTTTATACTACCGCTAAGGAGAAATGGTATGAAAAGAGTTTTTTGTTATATACTTTTGGGCGTATTAACCGCAGTAATCGCGTTTTCTGCGTCCGCAACCGCCTTAGCGGAAGAGACGGACGGGGTTATCATTACCTCCAGAGCCGCATATTTAATAGATTCGGCAACAGGCAAGGTAATGTTTCGCAAAAATGCCGATGAAAGGTATCCTGTTGCAAGCATTGTTAAGGTAATGACAGCTTTGCTTACTATGGAAGAGATAGAAAACGGGAATCTTAAAATCGATGAAAAAATTAACATCAGCCAAAACGCATCGGGTATGGGCGGTTCACAGATGTTTTTGGATACAGGCTTGGATTACCCCGTGGGCGATTTGATAAAGGGAGTTATCGTGGTATCGGCTAACGACTGCTGCGTTGCATTGGCGGAGCGTATAGCAGGGAGCGAGGAAGGCTTTGTTGATATGATGAACAAAAAAGCCGCCGCACTTAATATGAACAACACCAATTTCGTCAACTGCACGGGCTTACCTGCCGCCGGGGGCTACAGCTCTGCAAAAGACGTATCCATAATGTTCAACAAGTTAATAAAATACGACTTATATCACGAATATTCCAAAATATGGTTAGAGGATTACGTTCACCCTGACGGCAGAACTACTACCTTAACGAATACTAACAAGTTAATAAGATTTTATCAGGGTTGTAACGGCGGAAAAACAGGCTTTACAAACGAGGCAAAATTCTGTCTTGCGGTCAGTGCGGAGAGAAACGGATTAAACGTAATATCGGTTTTAATAGGCGGTAACGACAGCAAAACCCGTTTTGACGAAAGCAGAAAACTTTTAGACTACGGCTTTGCCAATTACCGCATAGAGGTTCTTGCAAAATGCGGTATAGTGTTAGGGAATGCAAACGTCAGTGGCGGTAAGGAGCGTTGTGTAGGGTATGCTCCGAAGACGGATTTAGCCTTGTTACTATCCAGAAGCGAAAAGGTTAAGATGAGTACGGTTACAGAGTTATGCGACATAATAGCACCTGTCAACGAAGGCGATACTATCGGTAAAATATACGGCGTTTCCGAGGACGGAACAATACTGTGCGAAAGTGATTTAGTAGCTGTTAATTCTGTGGAAAAAGCTGGTTACGGAGATAGTGTAAGGAATATACTGAGTAATTGGGGAGTAGGATAACAACTTGTTTAATATTGGGTAAATCAGTATATGACAAATAAAATAAAAATAATCAAGCTGAATTTTCGTTGAGAAACGCAGGAAAAATCGAAAAATGGATTACAACTAAGAAGTAAAAACTTATGATACAACGGTTTTATGCGGAAAAAGCAGGTTGAAGACTGTACGTCACTTCATTGGTTAGTAACCGTTAGGGGCTGGCATTAGCGTTTCGGCAACAATCCGACAAGCCGCAGAAACCGATTAGATAAAGGGAAAAAGGTCGCAGTAATGCGACCTTTTTCTGAGATTAATCTGTAAGCCGAGTTCTGTATTAGATAATCATCTGTCTAGACGCAATGTCACCAAAGCGTTCAAGCGAATGCGGGAGTGGCGGACCGCTTTAGCCTCCCTTTCTTGCACCGAGTGGGGTTTACATAGCCGTCTTTGTTACCAAAGCGCTGGTGAGCTCTTACCTCGCCTTTCCATCCTTACACACAAAAGTGTGCGGTATCTCTCTGTTGCACTTTCCTTAAAGTCGCCTTCACCGGTAGTTAGCCGGCACTCTGTCCTATGGTGCTCGGACTTTCCTCATCAATTAAGATGCGATTATCTGATTAACTCAAGAGGATTATAACACACCCGAATCAAATAATCAATTTTTTTGAGGTTATTGCTTAGGATTTTGGCAAAAATACGTTTATGGCATACGTGATAGTACCGTTGTTTGCGCTTTTGTCGCTGATAATATTGATAATCATTAACGCAAAGCGCGGAGTTACGGCGGAGAATACGCCGAAATCTTTGCGCGACTTGGCGTACAGCCTACGCGCACCCGAAAAAAACGGAAAGGGGCTTTCGGTTAGTTACTATAAGAAAACTGTAAACCGCGCGTATAGGAAGCTATGCAGCAAGAAGCAGAGTTCCGAATTGTTCGGTTTTGAAAAGTGGCTGTACGAAAACCATTATATCGTTAAAAATTGCATAAAAAGGGCGCAGTATAAGGGCTTCGGCGATCTTCCGCATAAGGGTGGATTTCCGCGAATAACGATACTGACGGATTATCTGATTAACACTGCAAGCGAAATCGATTGCAGATTTACGTATGAAAAAATTGCGGAGTTCAACCGCATAACTCCGTTAAATATGGCGGAAGTGTATGCCATTTCCAAGGCATTATGCTTTTCCGCTCTAAAGGAGTTGGCGCGGTTGTCCGAAAAGAGTATTCATTTTAACAAAATGGAAGCAGAGGCCGCAAAAGGGTTTAATCTTAACTATGCGTCCAGTGATTCATATTTAGCTAATTACCTTTTGATTAACGGCAGTGTGCCGAAAGAGTATCGCAACAAATGTGAGGATTTAAGACCTGAAACCGCAAAAAGCCATTTTACCGCAAATCTTATCGAATGTGAGGCGAGAATTAAAAACATCTTTGATTTGCTAAGGGAGATTATTTCGTTCTTTTCTACAGAGAGATTATTGTCCTTATGCTATCTTAACGAGCTTTTCGGCAGGGATAAGTGTTATAGCGAAATGAGCGTGACGGCTCAATACGCCTACGCGGACGCGGCGGCGAGACTCGCCCGTAAGCTCAACGTCGCGGAAAACGTAGTTGCAAATTCCGCTTTCGCTTTGGCAGACAGGCACAAACTGCCTTTGGGCGACGTGCTTTTTCGTCCTGAAGCGTTGGCTGTCTTTATCAAAAAAGGGAAGATAATACGAGTCAAGGACGACAGATATATATTACGGCAGAGGTTATATATAGTAATTGTCATAACCGTTTCGGTGATTTTAGCCGTATTGCCGTTATTAAGCGGAATTAACGCCGTTACGCTGACTGCAATAGCTCCATTATTCCTTTTTTCGTTGGAATTTGCGGAATTATTGGTAAAAAGGGGGTTAAAAAGCGTCTTTCGCGGAAGACCGCTTCTTGCTCTCGATGCAAAAACCGTTCCGAGTGAGGGCAAAACCGCCGTAGTAGTTTGCGGATTTATTTCTGATGAAAAGAGCGCGGAAAACGCTTTTTGCCGTATTCGCGGCTTAACCGAAAACTACGTTGATCCTAATGTAAGCTATTGTCTGCTTGTGGATTTTCCGCAGTCGAAGGAGGAATGGTCGGATAAGGACGAAAACTTGAAAACTTATATTATGAGAGTTCAAGAGAAAGAATCGGAGTTTGGACATAAAATTGACGTTTTTATCCGAAAAAGACAGTCAAACGGCGACGTTTACGTCGGTTGGGAGCGGAAAAGGGGAGCGGTGATGCAATTGTTTAAGGCTTTTCTTTCCGACGATTATTCGGAATTTGCATTATATAGCCGCTTGGAAAACGTAAAGCTTGCCGTCCTTTTGGACGATGACAGCGAGCTGATGCCCGGAACGGTGAAGGCGGCAATCAATACTATGCTCCATCCCTGTAATAGAAAATACGATTTGATGAGCTTCGGCTGTCGTATTAACGGTTATTCTCTGAAAACGCCTTATTCGCAACGGTTTTTAACCGACGTATGCCCCGATTGCTATCCCGGTGGCGGTGAATTTTACAGTGACGTTTTCGACTGCGGTGTGTTCTGCGGAAAGGCAATTGTAAGGATAGAGGAGTTCTTTCGAAAACTGGACGGCTTTTTCCCGACTAACCGCATATTAAGTCACGACGTAATCGAAGGCGCGGTTTTAAGATCAGTGGCGTTAAAGTACTGCGTTTACGAGGACGCTCCCTTGTCTTTCGGTTCTGATGACGCCCGAACTAAAAGATGGCAACGAGGCGATTTACAGCTCCTGCCTTATCTATCGGGAGTAATAAAAAACAGCAAAGGTGAGAAAAAAGTCAATCCTATACAGCCCGTATATAAGCTGATAATGCTTATTAACGCGATTAAACCCGTACGGGACGCTTTTCTGCTTTGCGTTCTCTTTATGAGCGTGCTTTCCGGTCAGTGGCTTTTGACCGTTTACGGCATCATACTTTTGATTCTTCCGTACAGATACGCATTCGGCGCCGTATTTGGCGACTTAAGGGCTAGGGTTCGCCCCTTATTTATCATAACGAAATTAGCCGAGTCACTGCTGAAAACCTGCGAAAGAATATTGCTTTTGCCGTACTATGCGGTTTCGGGCACGGCTCTTGCGGTTTCAACGCTGATAAACAGTCTAATCGGAAAAAAGAATATGCTATATTGGAAACCCTTTGCTCTTACCAATACGGACGGCAATATCAGTGCCCACGTGAGAAAACTGCTACCCTCGTTCGTGGTAATGCTTATTGTGGCTACAGCGGCTCAAAATTCGTTATTCTATGCTTACATTATTCTATTTATGGGATATTCATTTTTGGCATTTTCCAACAAAAGTGCTAAAAAGAAGGAAATATCACCCTCTGACGGGGAAACGCTTTTTGACTACGCCCGTGCAACCTACCTTTTCTTTGCTGCGGCGACTGATGAGAGCGGTCTTATTCGCGATAACATTCAGTTTGCGCCGATTGCTAAGCAATATTATTTAACCTCGCCGACCAATATAGGCTTTTCCATTCTTGCGGAAATCTCGGCAGCAGAGCTTAATATCATAACGGAAGAGACCGCAAAAAATCGAATTGACAAGATTCTTAATGCTCTTGAACAATGCGATAAGTACGAAGGTAATCTTTATAATTGGTACGACGTTAAAACTCTTAAACCGTCTTTACCCCTCAGCGTCTCCTCTGTGGATAACGCTAATCTTATCGCGTGTCTTACCGTGCTTATGAGCTACGCGGAGCAAAGAGAAGACAAGGCTACCTTCAATCGGGTTAAAGCTCTTATCGATAATTGCAGTTTTGAGCGTCTGTACGATTGCGAAAGAAAATTGTATCGTATCGTATATTTTCCAACTGAAAACCGATATGACGGATACTACGATTTGCTGGCGAGCGAGGCTCGTTTGCTGTATTATCTGCACTCAGCGCGACACGGCGAGAATGAACCGTATTTTAATTTAGGTCGAGATTGTACCAACTTGTATAATAATACACTTTTATCCTGGAGCGGAACGGCGTTCGAGTATCTTCTCCCACGAATTTTTCTGAAACCGCCTGAAAACAGTCTTCTCTACACCTCGGAAAATAACGCTTCAAGGGCTCAAGCCGATAGAAAAATTTGCGGCGTTTGGGGCGTGTCGGAGTGCGGATTATACGCCTTTGACGATGATATGCGTTACAATTACAAGGCTAACGGCTTACCTGAACTTTCCTTAAGCTCCGAGCCGCTTATGCCCGTAGTCGCACCCTACGCCACAGCGTTGACTCTTCCCTATCAGCCCAGAAAAGCAATTGAAAATCTCAAGACTTTAACCTCATTGGGCGTATATGGCGGATACGGCTTTTATGAAAGTATCGACCTAAAGGAAAACAAGGTAATCGAATCCTGTATGGCGCACCATCAGGGAATGTTGTTAGCTTCAATATGCAATTGCCTGCAAAACGACGTTCTCTCCGAATACTTTTCAAAGGCGGCATACGTTGAGTCGGCTCGGCTGTTGCTGACCGAACCGCGGCCGAAAAACGGCGTAAGCAGTGAAAAGAAGCTTTGCGCGTCCGCAAAGCAGGATAATAATAAGGGTATCTCTATATCCGTATTTGGCTACCCCTCGCAGGCGACCGTGCTGTCAGGACGCGAATACGCCGTGGTGTTGGACGCATTGGGAAGAGGTTATTCGTATTGCGGTTACAACGTAAATCCTTTTTACGAGGATAGCTTTAACCGCGACGGAATGTTCTTCAGAATACGCAACAAGGACGGCGGCACGGTTTTTTCGCCCACAGTTTTTCCTGATTGTAAGGAAGAAGATCATACCGCATATTTTGATATAAAACAAGTGGAATATTCTAATAGAAAGTATAACGTGATTGAGCAGATTCGCGTTCTTCCTTACGCAAAAGGCGAATTACGGCGGTTAAAGATAACAAACGACACCGAGGAGCCGATAACCTATCTTGTGGCAGGGTACACTGATATTGCTTTGAACGATATGTCCTCGATAATCTCCCATAAGGCGTATTCGGATATGTTCGTCAAAACGGAGATAAAGAACGGCTACGTTTTAGCCTCAAGACGTTTTTCGGACGGCAAAGAGGGTAATTACACTGTTTTCTGCGTCAACGGATTAAACGAGCTGATATATAAAACTAACAGATACAACGTAATAGGACGGGGCGGCAGTAAGGATAGCTCGGAGTTGTTTGAGAGAATAGAGAGAACGGACGCGCCGAAAGAGGGGCAGACCTTGTATCCTTGCTTGAGCTTTAGTGGAGAACTGACCGTTGCTCCGAAAAGCTCTTCGGAAATATACTATTCTATCCGCATTGCCGCGCATAGAGAGGACGCCGAAGCCTGCGCCGACAGAGCTGCAAACGATTATGAAAACCGTGTATTCGGAATGCTGTCAGGCGTGGGCGGCGAAAGCCCCGACACAGGAACTTTGTCCGCGGTAAACGGAATTGTTCCTCTATCCTCGGCAGTTACCGATTTGCTGTATCGGCCTTATTGCGCAGGCGAGCTTGCTTATTATTGGGACAACGGGATTCCGCTTTCCGAGCAAAAAACCGTGTCGGTGGATTACGCTTCGCCCTCTGACGAAAAAAGTGCCGATTTACTGGTGGCTATCAAAGGGATAATAGCTGTTGCAGGCATAAACGCGGCTTATCGAATCACCGTAACCAAGGAGTATAGGGAGTACGTGGTTGCAAAATACGGAGATAAGGGAATAGCGATTATTGATAAAACAGATAAAACGCCCCCTGCCTTTTTAACCTTAAACGAAAAAGCCGTTAATTGTTTGTTACCTCTGCCTAAAAAAGCCAATTACGCGGAAAAAAGACGGCAGGACGCTCCCTCGACGGGAGAGGGTTGTTTTATTCCTGACGGAGGATATCGCGTTGTGCCATACGGCGAAACGACTCTTTTGCCATACTCAAACGTCATATCCAACGGTAAGGGCGGTACTGTGATTACCGAAAACGGAGGCGGATTCTCCTTTGGCGAAAACGCACGCGAGGATCGTTATACCTTCTGGGGAAACGACGCTATAGAGGACGTACCGTCAGAGAACGTATATTTGGTTATAGCCGGCGATGCGTACCGAATCAATACGGTTAAAAGCGGAACCTGTACGCACTATGAGGAAAAAACCGTGTTTAGCGGCGAGGTTCTCGGTATTGAATACACGCTTACGCTTTCGGTAACGCCTGACGGCTTAAAGGCGTATTCTCTTGGACTAACCTCTCAAAGAACGTCCGTTACTGATATATCGGTATTATTTACTTTCCGTATTTCTGTCGGGTGGAAACCCTCTCATACGGTTTTCGCAGATAAACAGACTGCGGATACGTTGGTATTAATTGACGCCGTAAGCCGCAAAACGCTGAAACTGACTCTCACTGCTTGCGGCAGGACTTTTTCCTCGTATGCTCAACTATTAGAGTTGTACGGAGCGAGTTATAACGGTTGTCAAACCGTGGACACGATAGGGGGCGCGTTCTTTTGGGAACTCAATCCCTTTGATACGGTGGTAGCAGGGGTTTTATTGGGAAGCGGACAAAGCAAAGTAAAAGCAGATACCGCTCATACCGCCGCGAGAGCTTTCGTTCAAGAGCGCGAAAAATATAATGCAATTAGGATTACGACCGCGTCACCCGACCTTGACGTCCTCTTTAATCGTGTTTTGATGCCTCAAATTCTTTCCTCCAGATTGCTTGGAAGAACAGGTTTTTATCAGTGCAGCGGCGCTTTCGGGTTCCGCGATCAATTACAGGACGTACTTGCGCTTTTGTACAGCACCCCCGAAAAGGTTCGGGAGCATATCTTGACCTGTGCCGCTCATCAGTATCAAGAGGGCGACGTAATGCATTGGTGGCATTCGCCGAGAACGGGAGTCAGAACCACCATTGCGGACGATAGATTGTTTTTACCCTATGCGGTAACGGAATATATATCCGTTACAGGCGATCTCTCCATACTTGACGAGCGTGTTAATTATCTGAAATCGGCAGGCTTGAATAAGGGCGAAAAAAGCCGTTACGAGGTTCCCTCTATCGGTAAGGGCGGTAAGCTGTCGGAACATCTGCTTAGGGCGATTCTAAGTGTTTTGTCCTATGGACAGCACGGTCTTTTGCTGATAAAAGGTGGCGATTGGAACGACGGGCTGGATAAGGTCGGCGAGGAAGGAATAGGCGAGAGCGTATGGCTGACAATGTTTGCTAAGGAAGTAATCGAAAAGGTGATTCCACTGGTGGATTCGGCGGATAAGCAGGTTTTGGCGGCTCATCTTGAAAAATTGTCAAAGGGAATCAACGGGGCGTTTGCCCACGATAGATACGTTATGTGTTATGCCGATGACGGCGTGTGTCTGGGAAGGAGCGACAGCGCGGTTTGCTCTCTTGCGCTTCTGCCGCAGGCTTTTGCGGCAATATGCGGTACGGGTGAGCAGGGGCTGACCTCTGCGGCATTACTGACGGCAAGACGATTGGTGGATTACAAGAACAGCGTTATCAAGCTTTTGGAGCCGCCCTTTACACCTCAGCATTACTATGGCTATATATCCGCATATCCTGCGGGAATAAGAGAAAACGGCGGTCAATACACCCACGGAGCGGCCTGGTACGTCAAAGCTCTTTTCCTTAACGGGCAGGAAGATTATGCCTACGAGCTATTAACAATGCTCAATCCCGTTGCAAAGTGCGCGGATAAGGAAGGAACGGAAAGATACAAGGGCGAGCCTTACGCTGTGGCAGGGGACGTTTATTCCGCGTCGGGTTACGAGGGCAGATGCGGTTGGAGCTGGTACACGGGAAGCGCGGCGTGGCTTTACAGAATTATACTTTGCGATATGATAGGTTTCGAGGTAAAAAGCGGACGGCTTCGTTTTAAGCCGCGTTTACCTAAGGCTTTGCCTGCGATTTGTTTGAAGTACCGATATAAGGGAACGTGTTACAACGTGGAGATTAAAAAGGGTAAAGAGGATTCGTTGACGGTCAATGGAACCGCGGTCGGCAACGGTTATATAGTTCTTTGCCCCGACAAGGGTGAGATTAAGGTAGAGGTTATATACAAATGTGTGAAGTAGCTTTAATATAACCTCAAAAAAGGTTGTCAAAACAACTAAAAAACCTTATAATCGGACTATGGATTTATTTGATTACTCGACTTTTAACTCCGAACGTCCTTTGGCAGACCGTATGCGCCCCACATCGTTGGAATCCTTTTACGGTCAAAAGCATATCGTCGGCAAAAACAGTCTATTAAGACGTGCGATTTCCATAGACAGGCTGGGAAGTTGTATTTTTTACGGTCCTCCCGGCACGGGTAAAACCTCGCTCGCAAACATAATCGCCGCTACGACCAACGGACATTTTGAGAAGCTTAACGCGGTTTCCGCAGGCGTTGCGGACTGCAAAAGAATAATCGACGAATCCCGCGTCAGACTTAAGCAAAAGGGTATCCGTACCTATCTGCTTTTGGACGAGTGTCACCGTTGGAACAAGACTCAATCAGATTCGCTTTTGGGCGCGATTGAGGCAGGAGAGATAATTTTCATCGGTTCGACAACAGAAAATCCATACGTTGCGATGACAAAGGCGATTGTAAGCCGTTGCCGTATATTCGAGTTCAGACCTCTTACTGCGGAGGACGTAACCGCCGCTCTTCAAAAAGCAATAGACAGCCCCGAAGGACTGGGTAACTACAACGTAATCTGTGAAGACGGTGTGCTGGAGCATTACGCTTGGGCGTCAGGCGGCGACCTGAGAACGGCGTTTAACGCCCTTGAGTTGGCGGTACTGACTACGCCGCCCACCGCCGATAACCGTATCGTAATTACTAAGGAAATCGCCTCGCAGTCTATCCAAAAGCCCTCGCTTTCGGTGGATAATACTTTGTATTACGATATGATCAGCGCGTTTTGCAAGAGCCTTCGCGGCTCTGATTCGGACGCAGCTTTGTTTTGGTCGGAGCGTCTGATTCAAGCAGGGTGCGATCCCTTGCTGATTATAAGACGGCTGATGGTTCACTCCGCAGAGGACGTGGGAATGGCGGATCCGATGGCTTTGGTTATGGCGACTTCAGCTCTCACAGCTTACCAGAATCTCGGCTATCCCGAAGGACGTATTCCTTTGGCGGAGGCAATTATTTACGTTTGCGAAGCGTCGAAATCGCCCTCTGTGGTTGACGCTCTTGGCGCGGCGTCCGAGGCGGCTATAAATTCGGGCGACGCGGAAGTGCCGCTGCCGCTCAGAGAGGCACAGTACAACACGCAAAAAATCAGCGGTTATAAATATCCGCATCAATTCGGCGGTTGGGTTGAACAGCAGTATTTACCCGATAAATACGAGGACGCGGAGTTCTACACCCCATCCTCAAACGGATACGAAAAGACGTTAATCAGAGCGAAAAAAATTAAAAAGAACAAAGGTTGAGTATGAGAATTTTAGCAGTGGATTTAGGAGACGCCCGAGTAGGGCTTGCAATCAGCGACGTATTGGGTATAACGGCGAATCCCTTGGAAACCTATAAGCGCAAGGGTACGGACGAGGATATCGATTACATAGCCAAGGTAGCTACGGAAAAGAAGTGTGAGCGCATTGTTTTGGGCTTACCCATCAATATGGACGGCACGGAGGGCATAAGAGTGGAAAAAACCCGCGCTTTTGCCGACGAGCTTGCCAAGCGCACGGATATTTTTATCGACTACGAGGACGAAAGGCTCACTACGGTTACGGCGGAAAGCGTACTGATTGAAGCAGGAATGAGGCGCGAAAAAAGAAAGGAAGTAATAGACAAGCTGGCGGCGACGATAATTCTCCGCAGTTATATGGACAGAGTTTTGAAATAAGGAGTATTTTATGAGCAAAAATGACGATATAGTAACCCTAATAGACAACGAAGGCAAGGAATTCAGCTGCCGTTACATTGCGACGGTAGATTATAACAACAGCCCCTATGCGATACTTTTCCCGATGCAGAAGGTTGAGGGAATACCCGAGGACAGTATGATAATGTTCCGTATGGTTGCCGATGCGGACGGCTCCGTTACGCTTGAACCGGTTACGGACGAGAAGGAGCAGGACGGCGTTAATGAGAAGTATATGCAGATGATTAGCGGTAGTTGCGGCGGCGACTGCGGCAGTTGCGGTGGCGGTTGCGGTAAAAAAGACTGATTTTTGCTGTAAAAAGCGAAAAACACGGAAAAAAGTTTTCCATATCGTTTGCCAAAATAATAATGATATGGTAATATTAATAGGCTAAATAAAATAAGCACCCGAGATTTGACCGTTCTGTTGCCATTGGTTGTGACGGTCGCTAAGTCGAGGGGAAGTAAAAAACAGGAGGACTTAAAAATGGCAGTAGTAACAATGAAACAGCTTTTAGAAGCAGGTGTCCACTTCGGACATCAGACACGTAACTGGAACCCCAAGATGGATCAGTATATTTACACCGCTCGTAACGGCGTACATATAATCGATCTGGAAAAGACGGTTGTTCAAATCGAGAAGGCTTATGCTTTTATTCGTGAAGCGGTGAAAGAGAACAAGAGTATTCTTTTCGTCGGCACCAAGAAGCAGGCTCAAGAGGCAATCAAAGAGGAAGCACAGCGTTGTTCGATGTATTACATCAACGAGAGATGGCTGGGCGGCACCCTTACCAACTTCAAGACCATCAGAAGCCGTATCGACAGACTCAACAAGCTGACTCAGATGGAAACTCTCGGCGAGTTTGCCTTCCTTCCCAAAAAAGAAGTTATCGGTCTGCTTGCTGAAAAGGAACAGCTTGAGAAGAACCTCGGCGGTATCAAGAATATGCGTGACCTTCCCGACGTGCTTTTCATCGTTGATATCGAGAAAGAGCATATAGCGGTTGCAGAGGCTAAAAAGCTGAATATACCCATAGTTGCTTTGGTTGATACCAAGTGCAATCCCGATCCTATCGATTACGTAATTCCCGGCAACGACGACGCAATCCGTGCGGTCAAGCTTATCGCTTCCACCGTAGCTAACGCTGTTATCGAGGCAAAAGAGGGCGTTGAGTTCAGCGTTCCCGAGGACGACGAGGTCGAAGAAGAGACCACCGCTACCGAAGAGACCACAACCGCGGCTAATGCCGACGCAGAATAATTGGAGGGCAATATGAGTTTTACCGCTAGTGACGTAATGAAATTAAAGGAACAGACAAGTTGCGGAATGATGGACTGCAAAAAGGCACTTACCGCTACCGACGGCGACTTTGAAAAGGCAATTGATTTCCTTCGCGAGAAGGGTATCGCAACCGCTCAGAAGAAGTCCGGCAGAATCGCATCTCAGGGCGTTGTTGACAGCTATATCCATTTGGGCGGCAAGATCGGCGTTTTGGTTGAGGTCAACTGTGAGACCGACTTCGTGGCGCAGAACGAAATTTTCAAGGCTTTCGTTCACGACGTAGCTTTGCAGATTGCGGCAGCTAACCCCAAGTACGTTACCGAGGAAGAAGTTCCTGCCGAGGTTCTCGACAAGGAAAAGGAGATTCTCTCCGTTCAGGCTCGTAACGAGGGCAAGCCCGAGAAGATTATCGAAAAGATGGTTGAAGGCAGAATCAAAAAGTTCTATCAGGACTTCTGCTTGCTTGATCAGGCTTTCGTTAAGAATCCGGATATGACCATTAACAACTACCTCATTGACACCATTTCCAAAATCGGCGAGAAAATCACCGTTAGAAGATTTGTTCGTTTCGAGATGGGCGAGGGTTTGGAGAAAAAGGTTGACAACTTTGTTGACGAGGTTATGTCGCAGGTCGGCAATAACAAATAATTATCGCATTTTTTATCCCTCGGTTAATCGCCGGGGGATAATTTTATAAAAACGCACAAAAAAGCCGCGGCGGTGTGCCGCTTAGCGGTTTAACCAAGTTTTCGCATTAATCGGAGGTATTGACAATGACACCTAAATACAATCGCGTTTTGGTAAAAATCAGCGGCGAAGCTTTATCCGCCAACGGTAACTCTCTTGATCCGACCATAATTAACAAGGTGGTTATGGATATTAAGGCGGTTGCCGATATGGGCGTAAAGGTCGGCGTAGTAATCGGAGGAGGCAACTTCTGGAGAGGTCGTCAGGGCACCAATATGGATAGAGCGACAGCCGATCATATGGGTATGCTTGCAACGGTAATCAATTCGCTGGCACTTCAGGACGCATTTGAAAAAGCCGGAGTGGAAACACGCGTTATGACGGCGTTGACTATCACGAGAGTGGCTGAGCCTTACATTCAGCGCAAGGCACTAAGACATTTGGAAAAGGGCAGAGTTGTAATCTTCGCTTGCGGAACAGGTAATCCGTTCTTCTCCACCGATACTGGCGCGGCGTTACGCGCGGCGGAAATGAGTGCCGACGTGATTCTTCTTGCTAAGAACGTGGACGCGGTTTACGACAGCGATCCTAAGGTCAATCCCAACGCCAAGCGCATATCCTCTATGACCTATATGGATATTCTTCAAAACCGACTTGCGGTTATGGATTCCACCGCGGTCAGCCTTTGTATGGACAACAATATCCCCATAATCGTATTCGGACTTAACAGAGCCGAGAGCATTCAAAAGGCGGTTTGCGGAGATATATCAGGTACCTATATCGGCAATAAACAGGCTTGACTTGTTACTTGACTTGTAATTAGGATTTAGTATATAATAATTAACAGATATTTTTTATAAGAGGTGATTATATGGCATACGACATAATAGAAGTGCTTGAGCTTTTCGACAATTTTGACAATATGATGCAAAAGGCAATTGACAGCTACAAATTCCAGTTGGGCAACGTCCGCGCAGGCCGAGCTAACCCCAGACTTTTGGATGGCATTTTGGTCAATTATTACGGCACGATGACTCCTATTAACCAGATCGGCACCATCTCCGTACCTGAGGCCAGACTTATCGTTATCAGCGTTTGGGACGCAGGCGCGTTGAAGGCGGTTGAAAAGGCGATTTTGGACAGTCCTTTAGGTATTACTCCCAATAACGACGGCAAGGTTATTAGACTTGTGTTCCCCGAACTTACAGAGGAACGCCGCGTGGCCTTGGTTAAGGATATCAAGAACGGCTGTGAGGCGGCTAAGGTTGCTTTGCGTAACGCTCGCCGCGATGCTAACGATGCGGTTAAAAAGCTGAAAAAGGACAATATTATAACCGAGGACGATATCAAAAATATCGAAAAGGATATCGACAAGGAGCTTAACGGCTATATCGCAAAGATAGATGCCGCATATAAGGATAAGGAGTCCGAAATATTAAGTGTATAATCTCAATCCGTTAATCGGCTTGACTCTAGCTCAAGGCACGACTATGCTGTCCGCCGAGGGTATAGATTATAGGATTATAACCAACGACGACGGCAAAACGCAGGGTGAAACCGTGCTTATCGTAAGAACGGTACAGGACGGAGATAACGTCTGCGTTTTGACTGTTTCGCGGTTTTTGACGGAGGTTGCCGATGGCTAACGTCCCCGTTCACGTGGGTTTTATAATGGACGGTAACGGCAGATGGGCTATTTCCCACGGTCTGCCGCGTACAGTCGGTCATTACGAAGGCTCTAAGGTGTTGACGGCGATAATCAGCGAATGTTTAAGGTGCGGCGTAAAGGTCGCAACCTTTTTTGCTTTTTCCACGGAGAATAGTTCCCGTCCTGCGGAAGAAAAACAGGTTATTTACAAGGTTTTTTCTGATTTTATTCTTAACCGCGCTCCGTCCTATGCTGAGGAAAACGTGAGGATTAAGTTCGTAGGCGACAGGACAAAACTTCCCGATACCATATCCGACGGAATGTTTGCGGCGGAAGAAGCTACGAAACATTGTACGGCAATGACGGTCAACGTGGCGATTTTCTACGGCGGTCAGCAGGAGATAGTCAACGCCGTCAAGGGTATCGACACGGAGAATTTGACGGTGGAAACACTTGCGGAAAGGCTTTCCTTAGGTAAACCATATCCCGATTTGATTATCCGCACAGGCGGAGAAAAGCGGCTTAGCAATTTTATGCTTTTTCAGGCGGCGTATTCGGAGCTTTACTTCTCGGATACATTTTGGCCGGACTTCACCGCCGAAGAGTTAAACGGGATTTTTCTTGATTATTCCAACAGAAACAGACGGTACGGAGGTATTTAATATGCTCAAACGTAACATTACAAGCTTTATATTAATAGCGGTATTATGCTTTTTCTTTTTCTTTTTAAGACGTTACTGTGTGTATAGCGTGGATATTGTTATTATGTTCTTCCTCGTTATGGGCGGAATCGAGATGTACAACAGCGTCAAGACCTCGGGATACAAGCCTTTTATTATACCTGTTATCGCGTATATGGTTATAGTTTATCCGCTGTATTTCTTCTATCACGAAACGGGTATGATTATCGCGCTTTTAGTCAGCTGCTTGATACTTCTGGGTAACTTTGTTATCGACCGTAAGCACGAACTGTCCGATATGTTTTCTACCTTCGGCATAATAATCTATCCTATGGTTTTCGTAACGATGTTCTTTGCAATCAACGACTACGCAGGCAATTTGCTGGGTATGCTCTTGATTTTGGTGGTGTCGCTTATGACCGATACCTTTGCATTGTTTACAGGCGTGCTTTTCGGCAAGCACAAGCTGTGTCCCGAAGTCAGCCCGAAAAAAACGGTTGAGGGAGCAGTGGGCGGTTTCTTCGGAGCATTGGTGGGTGCAACTGTGATTTTCCTTCTTTTCGACCTGTTCCACGTCTTTGACAATATGCCTAATATCGGTATAACCTCAATGTCGGACGAGCTGGGATTTGATGTCGGTATCGGCGGCAGTATAGGCATATATATTGCTTTTGCGGCAATAATCTATGTAACGACTACGATAGGAGATTTGGCGGCAAGCTGGCTGAAACGCAAGCTCGGAATCAAGGATTTCGGCAAGATTTTCCCCGGACACGGCGGTGTAATGGATAGACTTGACAGCTTGATTTTCACCGTTCCTGCCGTATATATCTTCTTTATGCTTCTATGAGCAAAAGGATACTTTTACTGGGTTCAACAGGTTCTATAGGACGGCAGGTATTGCAGCTTGTCGCCGACGATTCGCAATTCACAGTCGTAGGACTGTCCTGTGCGGCGAAGTATCGCATTATGGCTAGGCAGGCGCAGTCGTTTAATTGCAAGAGCGTTGCCTATTGCGGTGTTGAGGACGTTTCGGACTATATGCCCGAGGGCACCTGTGTTTTTAAGGGAGAGAATGCGCTGACAGAGCTGGTGGAAAACACCGATTTCGACGTGCTTGTTACCGCAGTAGTCGGTATATCGGGGCTTTTGCCGACGTTAGCCGCAATAAAACGCGGAAAGAGAATCGCACTCGCCAACAAGGAAACCCTTGTGACGGGCGGAGAGTTTATTATGTCGGCGGCGAAGCGTTACGGTGCGGAGTTTATCCCGATTGACAGCGAGCATTCGGCTTTGATGCAGGCAATTACCGTTGGCGGATCGGACAACGTATCGGAGCTTGTTATCACCGCTTCGGGAGGAGCATTGCGCGATGTGCCGCTTAATCTCTTGGAAAGCAGTACGGCAGAGGACGCGTTAAGACACCCCAACTGGAGTATGGGCGGCAAGATTACGGTTGACTGCGCCACAATGATTAACAAGGCTTTTGAGGTTATCGAGGCAAAATATCTGTTTAATTTGCCTTTCGACAGGATAAAAGCCGTGTTGCACAGGGAAAGCGTTATTCACTCTATGGCTACCTTTAACGACGGCACTACGGCGGCAATTATGGGTTATCCCGATATGAGCTTACCTATCGCGTTGGCTCTTAATTATCCTAATCGTCCGAAACAATGCTTAAAACCCTTGAATTTCGAGAGCTTGGGCGGTTTGAGTTTCGGCAAAATAAACAGGGAAAGGTATCCGCTGTACTATTTAACCAGAGAATTAGCGGAGACTCATAGCTCGTATAACGTACTGGTGAATACCTGCGACGAGTATCTGACGGAGCTGTTCTTAAGTAATAAAATAGCCTTCGGCGACATATACAAAACTATTCGGGAAGAGGCGTTACGGTTTAATACCGTTAAACTAACCTCCTGCGAGGACGTGGCGGAGCTGAACCGCGAAATAAAGGAAAGGATTAACGGTAAATGAGTTTTTTAATTGCGGATTTTGCATCGGTTATGACGAAAATCGGCTATATATTAGTCGCGATTTTGGCGTTGATGGTAATGATTATCATTCACGAACTGGGGCATTATACCGCAGGAAAATTACTGGGTTTCAAAATCAACGAGTTTGCAATCGGTTTCGGCCCTGCGATTTTCAAAAAGACGATGAAATCGGGAGAGATTTTTTCCATTAGACCTGTACCTCTGGGCGGTTTCTGCGCTTTTGAAGGTGAGGATAAGGACTCGGACGCAGCCGTAGAGGGTGCGTTTAATAACCAGAAACCTTGGAAACGCATAATAGTGCTTCTTGCCGGAGTTACCTTTAATTTTTTATCCGCAATACTTATCTTAACTATTGCTTTTTCCACCTACGGCTACACCTTGCCGCAGGTTAAAAGCGTCAATACCTCAATCGAGAATTATGAACAAAATTTTCAAGCCGGAGACGTTATTCTCAAGTTGGACGGTAAAAACGTGTATTCGCTTAACGAGTTTAATCTGAAAACGCTTTTATCCAAGGTTGACGGCAACGAAACCACGGCGTTGGTGGCACGCAACGGCGAAAAGGTTACGATTAAGGTCAATATCGGCACCTTTAAGGCGGAGGACGGCACGGAGTACCGCGGTATAGGCATTACAAGCTCCGCAACCAATTACAGACTTAACGTGTTTGAGGCTTTTGTACGTGCGGTGGTATTTATATTCCAGTTGATTGTGCTGATGTTCCAGACTGTCGGCAAGCTCTTTACGGGGGCAGTGGGCGTTGCAGGCAATTTAGGCGGACCGATAACGACGGTTGCCATTATGTCCGATACGATAAGCGTCACGGGCTTTCGCGGAGTACTCCTGATGTTCGGGATTATTTCCGCAAGCATCGCCATAATGAACGCATTACCGCTTCCTGCGTTGGACGGCTCTCGTGTGGTTTTTACCATTGTGGAGTGGATAAGGGGCAAGCCTATCAAACGAAAGACCGAAGCTATTATTCATACCGTCGGCTTGATAGTTTTGTTCGGATTGACGATTGTTTGTGATATAATTAACCTAACGGGAATACTCAATCTGGGCTAACAGCCTGTTGTGATCGGATTACTTCGGAAAAGCTGACAGACGGTGAGGACGATGACTAAGCAAGTAAAAGTAGGCAACATATTAATAGGGGGCGGTGCACCTATAACGGTGCAGTCTATGACCAACACCTCAACAGAGGATTACGACGCAACCTATAATCAAATCGCACAGCTTCAAGCAAACGGCTGTGATATTGTACGTTGTACCGTTCCGACAGAAAAAGCCGCGGACAACCTTTGCCGAGCGGCAAAGGCTTTCTCAGTACCCTTAGTTGCAGATATTCATTTTGATTACAAATTAGCGATAAGGTGCGCCGAAAACGGCGTTGCCAAGGTTAGAATCAATCCCTCTAACATCGGCTCAGAGGCGAAAGTCAAGGAGCTTTGCGCCGCTCTAAAAGCTAACCGCGTTCCCGTTCGTATCGGCGTCAACGGCGGTTCTTTGGATAAGGACATCAAGGCAAAATACGGCGTTACAGCCGAAGCTCTGGTTGAAAGCGCACTAAGACAGGCGAGAACTTTGGAAAAATACGGAGTTGACGATATTATTATTTCTGTTAAATCGTCCGATTGCAGAATCTGTTACGACGCGTACAAGCTGTTATCGCAGAATACTGCTTACCCTCTGCATTTAGGCGTAACCGAGGCAGGCTTCGGCAGTCAGGCCCTGATTAAGTCTTCCGCTTGTATAGGCGGCTTGCTGTTAGAGGGCATAGGGGATACCGTCAGAGTATCTATTACGGGCAATCCCGTTGAGGAAGTCAAAGCCGCCGAAACACTGCTTCGTTCCTTAGGGCTGAGAAAGGGCGGAGTTGAGCTTGTTTCCTGTCCGACCTGCGGCAGAACCTGCATAGACGTAGAGGGTATCGGAAAAGCCCTTTGCGCCAGACTTGAGAACGTGAAAAAGCCCTTAAAAATCGCCGTTATGGGCTGTATAGTCAACGGTATCGGCGAGGGTAAGGGCGCGGATTTCGGCGTAGCCGGCGGCAAAACAAGGTCGATTATTTTTTCACACGGCAAACAGCTTATGCAGGTTGATAACGACAAGATTATCGAAAGTCTGTTGAAAATGGCAGAGGAGTACGATGGCTGATTTTTTAGAGCTAATCAACGAAAAATATCAGGGAAAGTACAGCTTTCTCCGTATAAAAAGCGTTGAAGTCAGTTTGCAGAACGCCAAACTGACGGCTACTTTTTTGATACCTGCCGAGGAATACGACACGGTTTTCGATTCCGAAATGCAAAACGCCATTAAGGAATGTATTAAGGAGCAGTTGCCGAATTACGATATTAAAGTCAACGTAGAGAAGATTTTTGCCAACAAGCCCACAACAATCGCAAGGTTGAAGGATTATATGGCAAAGCGGTTTCCATTTGTGTTCGGCGGAATTGTTGCGGACGGAATCGAGCTATCAGACGACGACGTACCCGTGCTTACCTTTAAGGCAACCGAGGACGTGAAGGATTACGCGCAAAACGTCAATTTTGAAAGCGACGTGAAGGAGTATTTGCACAGCCGTTTTTGCCTTGACTGCGTAATCGCGTGGGAGTCGGTTGAAAACGCGGTAATCGAGGAAACTCAAACCGTGAAAATCGACCGTAGAAGCACCCTTATTCCCATTTCAAACAGAGTCTATTTGGCAGGGCGAAAAAAGGATTTGGAAAAGGGGATACCCGTCCATATCGCGTCAGTTAAATCCGAGGTCGAAAGCGTACTTATATGCGGCGAGATCAAGTTTTTTGAGAAAAAGGAGTATGAAGATAAGCCTGAGCCTCCGCAGGAATCCGCTGTCGGAGAAGAGGGCGTCGTTTTAAGCGACGAGGAGTCGGAACGTCTGGAAAAGGAGAGAGCAAAGAAAAAGCGGAAGCCTAAGCGTTTTTGCTATAAATTCTCCTTGTATGATATTACAGGCACAATCAAGGTCAGATACTACGCCGAGGAGTCCGTTCCCGAACTGGAATTTCTCAAGGACGGAGAAACGGTTATGGTTCGCGGCAGATGCAAATATAACGAAATGTTCGACGAATATTCCATATCCGCCGTGTTGATAGCCTATTGCGAAATCGACTTTGAAGTGGTTAAAGAGCAGCTGAAGAAGTTACCGCCGCCGGACAATTATACGGAGCTAAAACCCTTTGAATTAAAGGATGACGACGTGGTTCAGTTGGGCTTTGTGGAGGAACAAAACGCCGCTGAAAAGCCAAAAGGAAGCGTTTGCGCTCTTTACTGCTCCTACGTTAAGGACGAGGAACAAAACGGCGCGGAGGACGCCTACGAGCTTGCCTGCGTAAGAGCCGAGGACGGAGCCGTCAAGGAAGCTTTGCACACCTTTTTGAAAATACGCAACGTAGATAGCCTGCACGTTGAGCTTAGAGATAGGGTATTCACCGCACCGAAATTGGACACCGTTATCCCCGACCTTTTGAAGTTTATCGTAGGCGCACAGGTTGTGGTTTGGAACCAAAAAACTGCGGACTCGGTTTATGAGCTTGCGGAAGCAGGGCGATACGAGCGACCTTCTCCCGACTTTAAGAACATATCAGCGGTGGGCTTGAAAAAGGGAGAGGAGAACAAGACTTTCGAGGAGAGGTGCGCTTCTAGGGGGATACCTATAGGTATTAATCCAGACGCTTTATCCTGCGCTAAAGCTATGATTAAGTACTATATTTTCATAAGTAAGAAAAAATAGTAACGAAAAATGTTTGCTTTTTCCGATATTTTGTGATAAATTATTAATAACGATATGACGTTATTACGACATAGAGTGAGCATTTGCCCACTCTATAATTTTTATAGGAGAGTATTATGGCTGTTAAAGAGCTTGCCGACGCTTGCGTTCGTCCCATTATCGAAGCCTTGGGCTACGAGCTGGTTGAAGTATCGTACAAAAAAGAGTACGGCACTATGACCTTGACCGTATATATCGATACAGACGCCGAGGGCGGCATATCCCTTGACGACTGTGAGAAGGTAAGCAACGCCATTGACGGCGCACTGGAAGAGAACGATCCCACCGGCGGCGCGGCTTACAACCTTAACGTATCCTCTCCCGGTCTTGACCGTCCGCTTACTTTGGAAAGAGATTTCCGTAAGAATTGCGGCAAGGAGATAGAGCTTTCGTTTTATCAGCCTGTCAACGGCAAGAAGAAGATTTGCGGTGTTCTGCAAAGCTGGACGGATGAGAGCGTAACCGTAACAGTCGGCAGTAAAGCCGATACATTCGACAAAAAAGCTATTTCTATAATAAAACCTGTTATAAAATTTTAGGAGGCATTATGACTAACAAAGAGTTTTTTCTGGCGTTAGACGAGCTGGAAAAGGAAAAGAAAATCAGTAAGGACGTGTTTATTGCCGCCCTCGAATCGGGCTTAAGCTCTGCTTATAAAAAAGAAACAGGCGAAGCGAAACCCGTTATGATTAAGCTAACCCCCGAGCGCAACGTAATCAGGGCGTTCGCTTATCAGACCGTAGTCGAAGAAGTAGAAGATCCCGATAAGGAGATTTCACTTGAGGACGCTAAGGAGATTAAGGGTTCATATAAAGTCGGCGATATGATTATGACCGAGCTTTCGCCTAAACTTTTTACTCGTATTGCGGCTCAAACTGCGAAACAGGTTATTATTCAAAAGCTCAACGACGTTAGCAAGGCTCAGATTCGTGACGAAATGACCGACAAGGAAGGCGAGATTCTTTCCGCGGTTGTGCGCCGTATCGAGGGTAACAACGTGTACGTTGAGATACTTTCCACTATGATGGAGGGCGTTTTATCCCAGTCCGATCAGATTCGCACCGAAACCTATAAGGTCGGCGACGTAATCAAGGTTTATATCAAAAAACTCCGCGACAGTCTTTCCGGCAATTTGCAGGTTATGGTTTCCCGTAGCCACCCGATGTTCGTTGAAAAACTGTTTGAGATGGAAGTTCCCGAGATTAAAAGCGGTTTAGTTACCGTTAAGAAAATCGTAAGAGAAGCAGGTTTCCGTACTAAGATAGCCGTTTATTCCGAGGATTCCAACGTGGACGCGGTGGGTGCTTGTATCGGACCTAAGGGTTCCCGTATCAACGTAATCGTCAAGGAGCTTAACGGCGAAAGAATAGACGTTATTCCTTGGTGCTCCGAGCCTCTTGAATTCATCGCCAGAGCAATCAGCCCCGCAAAGGTCGCTATGGTTCAGGTAAACGACGACGAGAAGAGCGCACGCGTAATCGTTAATGATAATATGCTTTCTCTCGCAATCGGCAAGGAAGGTCAGAACGCTCGTTTGGCGGCAAGACTTACCGAGTGGAAGATAGACATTAAGCCTTATTCCTCCGTAGTAGGTGAGGATGAGGAAACAGAAACCGCCGATAACGGCGGCAATGACGGAGGCGACACGATTTGACCGAAAAGAAAATTCCGTTGCGTATGTGCATAGCTTGCAGACAAATGCAGCCTAAAGCGTCTTTGATACGCATTGTCCATACCGTTGACGGAGATTTTAAGATCGACGTTACTGGACGGCTCGGCGGCCGCGGTTGCTATATATGCGGCAACTCCGACTGCATCAAAAAATGCGTCAAAGCCAAGCTGTTGAATAAGGTATTTAAGACTAACGTCTGCGATGCGGTTTACGAGAACCTGACACAAGATTATGGCGGATGTTAATAAGGTCAAAACTTATATCGGTTTTGCTGTCAGAGCAGGCAGGATTACCTACGGCGCGGATGCGGTTATTCGTTCTCCGCTTGCAGTTAAGGTGATTCTTACCGAGCGGACCATCAACAGAACTTCCGCGAAAAAACTGAGCGCGACGGCTGATACCGTTAAAATTCCGCTTATTACCGTTGAAGACGGTTTTATAAGCGAAGCGACACATAAGGATAACTGCCGTTGTATCGGGATAACCGACGTCAATCTGGCAGATGGTATAATTAATCAATACAAATAATTTGGAGGTAATCGTAGTGAATAGTACGGCTAAGCCTAACGACTTTACTAGTAACATTAATACCTTATTCGAAAAAGACACCAAGAGCTTTAAGAATTTGTCGTACGCTGTAAAAGAGTTAAAACGCAGAGCGGAAACGCTGTCCTCGGCAATCAAGGACAGAAAAGCCGAGCTGGAACGCATCGCAAGGGAGCAGGCTGAACTGCTTTCTCTGCAACAGGATATGTCCGAAGCCAATGACGCCAACGCTGTTACGCCTGTGGCGGAAAAGACGGAAGAAACGGCTGTAGCGGAAAGCGTTACGGTTGACGTTAAGGAAGAACCGAAGGCGACTGAAAAGCCTGCCGATGAGGTTGAGTCTAAGGAAGTTGCTCCCGTAGCGGCAGAGCCTGCGGCTGAAGCGCCTAAGAGCGAAACTCCTGCGGCGGCAGAGCCGACAGCTGAGGTCAAACCGCAAGCCGAGCCTGTTGCTCCTCCCAAGCCTGCATACAGACCTGAACTGAGAGCTAACGTCGGAGAGATTAAAAAGTTCGTTCCCAGTAAGACGTATATTCCGCAGGAAAACGGCGGAAGACGCGGCGGCGATCGTAATAACAATAACTATAACAATTCCAACGGTTATCAGCCTAGGCGCGACAATAACGCCCCCGGCGGATATTCCAGACCTAATAACAATACCGCGGGTACAGGCAACGCTATGCCGCCGGCAGGCACTACCTATATACCCCAAGCAGGCGGTTATAAGGGCAAGGATCCCAGCAAGGACAAGAAGAAGTTCGACCAGGGCAAGGGTGCCGCTTACGATGACAAGAAGACCAACAAGAAGAGCGCGTTACGCCGTGAACTTAGCACGGAAGAAATCAACGAAAGCGAGCTTAACCGCAGATTTAAGTCCAAGAAGTATTCCAAGTCAGGTATGCTTCAACAGCAGACTATAGTCATTGAGCACGCCACTGTTAATCAGGATCCCGTACCTATTAAGCTCCTCGCTGAGAAGATAGGCAAGCCGGGCACCGATATTGTCAAAAAGCTTTTGCTTTTAGGTATGTTCAAGAACGTCAACGACAGTATCGATTTTGACACCGCGTCATTAATCAGCAGTGATTTTAACATCACCTTAGAGCTGAAACTTGACAAGACGATGGAAGAAAAACTTGAAGAGATCGTTTTGGAACAGGAGATAGAGGACGAAAGCAAGAAGGTTAAGAGAGCTCCCGTTGTTACGATTATGGGACACGTTGACCACGGTAAAACTTCCCTTTTGGACTATATCCGTAAGGCTAACGTAGCAAGCGGCGAGGCAGGCGGTATAACACAGCACATCGGTGCTTATACTATCAGACTGAAGGGCGAAAAGATTACCTTTATCGACACTCCCGGACACGAAGCTTTTACTTCTATGAGAGCCAGAGGTGCAATGGTAACGGATATTGCCGTTATAGTTGTAGCCGCAGACGACAGCATAATGCCTCAAACCAAGGAGGCTATCAGCCACGCAAAAGCCGCGAACGTACCTGTAATTATCGCAATTAACAAGATAGATAAGATCGGTGCGGATATCGAAAAGGTTAAGGTTGATTTATCCAACAACGGTTTGCTAATCGAGGAATGGGGCGGCGACGTTATGTGTGTTCCCGTTTCCGCAAAGACAGGCGAAAACGTAGATAAACTGCTTGAAGATATGCTTCTTTTGGCGGAAATGAACGACTTGAAGGCTAACCCCAAGGCTCCTGCCAGAGGAACGATTATCGAGGCGAAGCTGGACAAGAATATCGGTCCCGTGGCAACCGTTTTGGTTCAAAACGGCACCCTGAAAATCGCAGATACCGTTGTTGCAGGTTCTGTTATAGGCAAGATTAAGTCTATGATAGACGACAAGGGCAATTTGCTTAAGGTTGCAGGTCCCTCAACTCCCGTTTCGGTTTTAGGCTTTGACGAGGTTCCTAACGCAGGCGACCAGATTGTCAGCGTTGACGACAGACTTGCCAAGCAAATAGCCGCCGAAAGACGCGTTAAGGACAGAATACAGCGTATGGCGTCCTCTTCCACCAATTTGGAAGACATCTTCGCTCAAATGTCGCAGGGCAAGCTGAAAGAGCTTAACCTTATTATCAAGGGCGACGTACAAGGTTCAGTAGAGGCCCTTGTGCAAGAGCTTAAGAAGCTTTCCAACGAAGAGGTTAAGGTCAAAATCGTGCATAGCGGTGTAGGCGCAGTCAATGAGTCCGACGTAACGCTTGCTTCTACCTCTAACGCAATTATCATCGGATTTAACGTTCGTCCCGATAACAACGCTAAGGTTGCAGCCGCAAGATTCGACGTGGATATTCGTAATTACCGTATCATCTACGACGTAATCAACGACATTAATTTGGCTCTTACGGGTATGCTGGCTCCCAAATTCAAGGAGAACGATCTGGGTAAGGCCGAGGTTAGAGAGATTTTCCACATTACCAACGTAGGCACTATTGCAGGTTGTTATGTGGTTGACGGTAAAATGGAACGTAACGCTAACGTAAGATTGTTAAGAGATAACGTAGTTATCTTCGAAGGCAAGATCGCATCGCTTAAGCGTATGAAAGACGACACTAAGGAAGTTATGCAAGGCTTTGAGTGCGGACTTGGCATTGACGGCTACAATGACGTTAAGAAGGGCGATTTTATCGAGTGTTACGTAATGGAGCAGATATAAAATGGCTAATATAGACAGAGTAAACGCGGAGCTTCAACGTCAAATCAGCGAGGTTATCCGCACAGAGGTCAAAAATCCCAACGTATCGGGGCTGTTGACCGTAACAGAGGTAAAAACCACCGCTGACTTGAAATACGCCAAGGTGTATATCAGTTATTATGGTGACGAGAGCAAAAAGGCGGCAACTTTTGCCGCACTTAACGGTTCCGCAGGGTTTATCCGCAACTGCCTGAAAACTCGTGTGAAAATCCGTATTCTTCCAACTCTTCAGATTATTGAGGACAGTACGTTGGTTAAGGCTATGGATTTATGCAGGAAGATTGACGAGGCGGCTAAGGATTTAAGTCCTGTCGGCGATGACGAGGATAAATGAGCGCATTAGATAAGATATACCAATTAATTATCCGATCCGATACTATAGCGGTGTTCGTTCACACTTCTCCAGACGGAGATGCGGTGGGGTGCGCCTTAGCAATGCAAACGGTTTTACGCAAATTAGGTAAAACCGTTCATTTTTTCTGCGACGGTAGCTTTGACGACAAGCTGAACGCTATTCCAAACGCGCAATCGGTTAATCCCGAGCCGCTGACTCAATACGCTTTGGCTCTTGCAGTAGATTGCTCCGACCTTAACAGACTGGGTATTTATTCTGGGTTATTTGTGGCGGCAGGGCAGAAAGCTGTAATCGACCATCATATAAGTCACGTTAATTTCGGTAACGTCGATTATGTGGAACAGCGTTCCGCTAACGGCGAAATCGTGTTCGAGTTTTTGGATACGTACTTCCGTCAATACATAGACGCAGAGGTCGCAGAAGCACTGTACGTAGCTATAATTACCGACTCGGGTGCTTTTGCTTACGAACACGTATCGGGTAATACCTATGGTATAGTGGAAAAACTCTACGATTACGGCGTGGACTTCAATGCGGTTTACTACAAGCAGATGCGCGAGATTTCCTTGGGCACCTTTAAGCTTAGAAGAATAGTTTTGGACAGAGCGGATTTTTTCTGCAATAATAAGATAGTTTTCATCGTGTATTACCGCAAGGATTTTGAGGCTACGGGTACTACGATTCATAACACCTCCCAAATTATAAGCGACCTAATCAACATTGACTGCGTTCAAATCGCAGTCAGTTTTACTGAGGTACAGGATAATTCCTTTAAGGTCAGCATCCGAACCAAGAATCCTATCAACGCTTCCGACATAGCCGCTAATTTCGGCGGTGGCGGTCACGCCAATGCGGCAGGTCTGCGTATTAACGGTTTCATCGGCAACGTAATCGACACTTTGCTTAAGGTATGCAAGGACAATCTGTAATCAGCGGTATTTATAATATCTTAAAGCCGACAGGTATGACTTCCTCCGATGCTGTCGTAATTTTGCGCGGTACTCTTTCCAAGCGTTTCGGCACAAAAATAGTTACGGGGCATTTAGGTACGCTTGATCCGGGGGCGGCAGGGGTTTTGACGGTTGCCGTCGGCAATTCCGTTAAACTCTTCAACCACTTTTTGAATAAAACCAAGAAATACAGAGCCGCTTTCCGTTTTGGCGTAACAACCGATACTTTAGACAGTTACGGCAGGGTGACGGCACGGGATAATTGCACTTTTTTGGAAAGTCAGCTTTTAGCGGCTGTTGCGCAATTGGTAGGCGAAAACGATCAATTTCCCCCTGCATATTCTGCGAAATCCGTTGACGGTACTAAGGCTTACGTGCTTGCGAGAAAGGGCGTAGATGTGGAACTGAAACCCAAGAGAATAACTATTTTTTCTATGGATTACTTAGGTAAAACAGAGGACGGACAGTACCGTTTTGATATTACCTGCACCAGTGGAACTTATATTCGCAGTATCGTTCGTGACCTCGCTTCAGCTTTAGGAACAGTGGGTTATATGTCTTCCTTAATTAGACTTTCGTCAGGAGAGTGGAATATCGAAAACGCGGCAACCATTGACGAGATTAAGCAGGATTACCTTAAAGGTTTTACGTCCATGTTGGACTATGCCGCAACTTTTCCCCACGCCGATTTTGATTTGTCGGAGAAAAAACAGTTGGACAACGGCAAGCGAATGGCTTTTACAACAGACTCCGATTTTGCCTACGTTACCTTAGGCGGCGAGCCTTACGGTTTCGGCGAGGTAATTAACGGCGAAATACGAATGATAATTAGGTTTTGATATGGAAAAGTACGTTATTGCGCTAGGCTATTTCGATACGATACATTTAGGTCATTTGGAAGTGTTTTCCCATACGGTCAGGCTTGCCGACGAGTTGCAAGCCGTGCCTACGGTTTTTACCTTTTCCAACGACATATTCGAGGTTTTGGGATTAGAAAAGGGCGGCGCTGTCAACAGTTTTGAAAAAAGAAAGGCATTGATTAAGGAACGAGGTATTCGTGAGGTTTTTGCCGTAGAAGCGGACAAAGCCTTTCTCAATCAGAAGGGCGAAGACTTTCTCAAATACGTTATTTCCACGTATAACGCGATAGGGATAGTAGTTGGTGAGGACTATACCTGCGGCAAGGACGCGAAATTTCGCGCAGAGGACGTGGCGGCATTTTGCATGGTCAACGGATTACACTTTGAAAAGGTCGCACTGCTTAAGGATAACGGCATCAAAATCAGCAGCGGCGAGATCAAAACACTTTTAGCCGAGGGTAAGATCCAGGCGGTCAACGAGCTTCTCGGAACTCCGTTTTACCTGTCGGGCAAGGTTGTCAACGGACGACACGAGGGACGGCTGTACGGCTTTCCCACCGTCAATATCGCGCTTACAGAGGGCGTATCGCCTCAATATGCGGTTTATGAAACGGCTGTGACTACCATTTGCGGTGAGTATAAGGCTGTAACCAACGTAGGCGGTCATCCCACGATAGGAGACGGCGTAACCAACGTAGAAAGTCATCTTATAGGCTTTAGCGGCAATCTTTACGACACGGAAATACGCGTCCGTTTCGTTCGGAAATTGAGAGATATAGTTAAGTTTACGGATAAGGAAAGTCTGTTTTTGCAGATTTCCGCTGACGTAAACCGTGTAAAGGAGGATAACTAATGGATAATGTTGCAAGGTTCGGACCTTCGGGAAGCGATTTCGGGTTTGCGGCTGCCGGTTATACCTCTACGGTCGATATGCCGAAATACATTAATGCACTGTCGTTGGACTGCTTTGAGTATTCATTCGGGCAAGGCGTCAGACTGTCTATGGAAAAAGCTGACGAAATCGGAAAAGCTTTCTTTGATAGCGGACTGGAAATCAGTGTTCACGCGCCGTATTTTATCAATTTCGCCAATCCTGACGAGGAAAAAATTGCTAATTCCTTTGCCTATATGGACGCGTCTCTTAATGCGCTTAGGCATTTGGGCGGAAAAAGATGCGTTGTTCACCCCGGTTCGCCCCTGAAAGCGGAGAGAGAAACGGCGGCGCAGCTTATGTACTCCAATATAAAACGGTTTGCGGATTATACTGTTGAAAAAGGCTATGACGATCTATACGTTTGCTTTGAAACAATGGGTAAAATCAACCAAATGGGTTCGGTGGACGAGATTATAAACGCGGTTAATCTGGCTCCCAACTTTTTGCCCTGCATAGACTTCGGTCACGTTAATGCCAGAACTTTGGGCGGCTTAAAGGGTTACGCTGAATACGAGGATTTGATTAAAAAACTTTTAGACAACATAGATAACGAAAAGGTCAAGAATATGCACGTACATTTCAGCAAAATTCAGTACGGCAAATCGGGTGAAATCCGTCATTTAACCTTTGAGGATAAGGAGTACGGACCGAGCTTTGAGCCACTGCTGGACGTGTTCGTTAAGTACGGCTTAACTCCCTATGTTGCGTGTGAATCTGCAGGTACACAAGCCCAAGACGCCTTAAGTATGAAAAAATACTATAAAAGCAAGCTGTGATTTTACTCAAAAGCATTGCCTTTTTGCTGAAAAAACTGTAAAATAAAAAAGTATGAGTAAGTTCGACGTTTATACCGGATTAATTACGATGAATCAGGGCGTACTGCTTACCGATACGGCAGACGTATTTTACGTGACGGGGTATGCTAACCCTGACGCTTGGATATTGATTACCAATTATTCGGCGTATTACTTAACCGACGCCAGATACTCCTTTGAGGCGTTGAGTCTGATTGACAAGGCTTACGAGTTGGTAACGGTGGAGCGTAGCTTACCGCTTACAGCCGCTAAGCTCATATCCTCTCTTAAGTTGAAATCCGTTTTGCTTAGAGAAGACGCGGTTACGCTTAAGGAGTTTAGAGCGTTGTCAAAAGGCACAGAATGCGCTTTTATCGAGGCAGACGAGGCGATACGTAACGTCCGACGCGTCAAGACCGACGAGGAGCTACAGCTGATTCAACGCGCAGTTGACATTGCCGAGAACGCTTATCTGGATTTGTTAAAAGAGATTAAGGAAGGCGTTACGGAGAAAGACTTGGCTCACAGACTTGAGGAGCTGATGCGCGAACACGGCTCTGAGGGCGTTTCCTTCGATACGATTTGCGTTTTCGGAGAGAATACCGCTAATCCTCACGGACACCCGTCCGATAGAAGGTTGCGCTACGGTGATCCGATTACCCTTGACTTCGGAGCAATCTACAAGGGCTATCATTCGGACGTAACTCGCAGTTTTTGTTACGGAGCGGCTCCCGAGGGATATAAGCAAGCCTACGATTGCGTTCTTCAAGCTCATAACCTTGTGCTTTCAAAGGCTGTTGAGGGTATGGACGGCAGAACGATTGACGCTATTGCCCGTGATTACTTGTCGGGGCAGGGCTTAGGCGAGTATTTCACTCATTCCTTAGGTCACGGCGTAGGTGTGGAGATTCACGAGGCGCCCACGCTTAACATACGCAGTGAAAGCCCTATAGGTAACGGTATGGTCGTTACCGACGAGCCGGGCGTGTATATTAACGGCAAGTACGGTATCCGTATCGAGGACACCGTTGTAATGAAAGGTAAACTTACGACCTTGTGTCGTACCGATAAAAAACTGATAATATTATAGGAGGCAAATATATGGGATTTATCTTAGCTGGCGATTTTAGAAACGGCGTTACTTTCGAGCTTGACGGCAACGTAATGGTGATCGTAGAGTTTTTACACGTTAAGCCGGGCAAGGGCAGCGCATTCGTCCGCACCAAAATTAAAAACGTAATGACCGGTGCTGTTTTGGAGCGTACCTTCAACCCCACCGAGAAGTTTGAAACTGCGCACATTGAGAAAAAGGCAATGCAGTATCTGTACAACGACGGTGATTTTTATTACTTTATGGATACCGAGAACTACGAGCAGATGGCTCTTGACCACGACAGCGTAGCGGAAGCTCTTAATTTTATCAAGGAAGAGTCTTTTGTAACCGTATCCTTTTACAATGGCAAGGCGTTTTCTGTCGAGCCTCCCAATATAGTTGAGCTTTTGATTACGGTTTGCGAGCCCGCCATTCGCGGCAATACCGCTACACCGGGTACAAAGCCCGCTACCTTAGAGACAGGTTATCAGATTCAGGTTCCTATGTTTATCAACGAAGGCGAAGTCATCAAGGTTGATACCAGAACCGGAACTTATAACGGTCGTACTTGATTTTTAAGCTTTTATATAATTTCCTGTAAAGAGAGTTGCGCGGCAACGCGTAATTCTTCTTTTTTATACAATAAAAAAAGCGTTTTATGAAAAACGCTTTTCTGTTTAATGTGGAATAGTGATAAACAGTCAATGATGATAAACCGTCAATAGTAATAAATAGTCAACAGTGATAAACAGTCAATGGTGATAAACCAATAAACCGTCAAGACACATAAAAAACTTATTGATGGAAAACGACGATTTTGTACCGACGTTTAGGACGAAAGATAGTTGGAATTAATTAATCCACGTATTTATAAATGCTTTTGCCGATATTGAGCATATGGTCCGCCACACGCTCCAGATTACTGATAAGGGAAAGGAATATTGTACCGCATTCAACGGAGCAGATACCTTGCTTTAGCCTTGCTACGTGCTCCTCGGAAAGCCTGTCGTTGAATTTGTCAACTTCTTCCTCGTAAACTTCAGCTTGCAAAAGGGTAGTGGTATCTTCTTTTTCAAAGGATTTCAGCGTGCAGTTGAACAGCTTACATATAGTATCGAACATATCGTTAATATTCTGCTTTGCGTCATCGGAAAAGCTTAAGCCTGATTCTATCAGCTTGTCAGTATACTCCATAATATTCTCCGCGTAGTCGCCAAGACGCTCTACGTCGGAAATAACTTTATAATAGGTAGCTAATCTGGATTCAAAATGAGAAGACTTGAGTTCTGCGGAGAGCTTAACCATATAAGAGGGGATTTCACGATTAAGAAAATCCAGTACGCTTTCCCTCTTATCGAACTCCGAGCGCATAGAATTATTGTTATTGGTTATAGATTCCAGCGACATAATTACGTTCTCATAGGCAAGGCTTGCCATATGCATTATCTCGCGTTTGCACTCTATTGCGGCAATTGCAGGTGTTACTAGGAGATTGTCGTTAAGATACTTGAATTTGAAGGGGTCGTCCTCCTGAACCTTGTTCTTTTTGTCGGAAATGACGTGTTCCACTAAAGCAACCAAGGGCTTGGTAAAACCAACTAGCATAAGCGTTGTCACTAGGTTGAAAATTAAGTGGAACACCGCTATGCCAAACGTAATATTCTTGGGTAAAATACGAAGGAAGAAACCGCGAACAGATGGAATTGCAAAAACACAACCGAATATCACAGTGCCTATTACGTTGAACAAAAAGTGTATGCAAGCCGTGCGCTTTGCGTTGGTAGAGGTGCCGATAGCCGCGAGAATCGCTGTAATACAAGTACCTATATTCATACCAAGAACCGCAAATAATGCGCTCTCCATACTCATCAACCCTGTTGTGGCAAAGGTCATAACGATACCTGTAGTAGCGGCAGAGCTTTGGATAATGGCGGTAAGAAGCATACTCATAAAGAGTAGTAAGAATGGATTAGTTGTTTTAATAAAGAGCTGACGAACGCTGTCGATTTCCGCAAAAGAGCCCATCGAGTCGCTCATAATATACAAACCCACGAAAATCATACCCAAGCCCACAAAGATATTGGCAATCATTAAAACTTTGTTGTTCTTGGAAAACATCAGCATAAAGATACCAACGCAAGCGAGAGCGGCAAGAATTTGCGTGACGGGAAGGGCTTGCATAGAAATAATGAATCCTGTTAAGGTTGTACCGATATTAGCGCCCATAATAACCGAAGTTGCTTGAGTCAGCGTTAAAACACCGGCATTAACAAAGCCGACAACCATTACAGTGGTTGCTGAAGAACTTTGAATTGCTCCTGTAACTATTGCACCCGTTAAAATACCGCCTGCGCGAGTGTTGGTCATTTTGGTTAAAACAACGCGTAATTTGTCTGCGGAACCTGCCTCTAGGCTGTCGCTCATATGCTTCATTCCGAACATAAAAACGCCTAACCCTGCAAGCATTAAAAATATGTACTCTACAACTTCTATCGGACTCATACTTATATTTTAATACATAAAAAAATAAAGTCAATCTAATAACAACAATATTGGGGTAATTATTGTTTTTAGGGGGAAAATCGGTTATAATTATAAAGAGGTGGCTATGAAATTATTAGTTTTGGATTCCAACAGTTTAACGAACCGCGCTTTTTACGCTATGCCTAATCTTACGGATTCGACAGGACGTTGTACCGGGGGTATTTACGGCTTTATGAGTATGCTCAACAAGCTGCTTGCCACAGAGAAACCTACCCATATCGCCGCCGCTTTCGACCTCAAGGCTCCCACCTTCCGCCACAAAATGTATGCCGATTACAAGGCGGGCAGGAAACCGATGCCGGAGGAATTAAAGGAGCAATTCCCGATTCTTAAGGATTTACTTCGCACTATGAACATTAAGGTCTTGGAGCTGGAAGGCTACGAGGCAGACGATATTTTGGGTACCTTATCTACAAGCTTAGGCGTTTCTACCGTTCTGGTGTCGGGAGATAAGGACGTTTTACAGTTGGTTAGTTCCTCAACAGACGTGATATTGACGAAAAGGGGTATTACCGACATTGTTCGTTACACTCCGCAATTGCTTTCCGAGCAGGGGCTTACTCCGCAGAACATAGTTGACCTAAAGTCGCTGATGGGAGATAACTCGGATAATATTCCCGGAGTTCCGGGTATCGGTGAAAAGACCGCCCTTAATTTGGTCGCTCAGTACAAGAGCTTGGACGGCGTTTATTCCGCCATAGATTCTATCGGCGGTAAGCTACAGGAAAAGCTGATTAACGGCAAGGAATCTGCGTATATGTCCCATACTCTAGCCACGATTAACCGCGAGGTTCCCTTAAACATAGCTCTTGACGAGCTGAAACTGCCCGCTGTCTTCCCGAGGGAAGCCGAAAGAGCGATGATTTCAATGGATTTCAAGGGTTTGGTTAATCGCTTTGATTACGAAGAAGTCGAGAAAGCTTCCCAAGGGGATTTTACCTCCGAAACAAAGGTTTTAGACAATCAAAAGGATATGCAAACAGCTTTGGATAAGGCGAAAAAAAGCGAAAAAATTGCGCTGGAAATCGGTGCCAGTATCTATTTTGCCTTTGACGAAAATGTATGCTATAAGGTGGAAACAGGCGGTGATTTGTTTTCCTCTTTTATGTTTGACGACGCGGTAAAGCTTTTGAGCCCGATTCTTTCCGACAATTCCGTGCAAAAACTCTTTTTTGATTCCAAGTTCCAGAATCACGTTCTTTACGAGACAGTCAAGACCTTCGTCGCGGCTGAGGATTTGCAATTAATGCTGTACGTCCTCGATGCAGGACACAACTGGAACAGTGTGTCCGAAGCTTTGAAGTTTTACGGCTATTCCGCGGTCAATCCTGCTTCGGAAATGTGGAACTTGTACCAAAAAACCAAGCAAAGACTTGCGGAAGAGGAGATGGAATACGTTTACCGCGAAATCGAACTTCCGCTCGTACCCGTCTTATTTGATATGGAGAACGCAGGATTTAGGGTGGATACGGTGACGTTGAACGCCTTAAACGACCGTTTCGGAACAGAACTTGCTCAATTGGAGCGTACTATTTTGTCCTATTCGGAAAGACCTAATTTCAATATCAACAGTCCGAAACAACTGTCAGAGGTGCTGTTTGACGAACTGAAACTCCCCGGCGGCAAAAAACGCAGTACAGACGTTGACTCCCTAAAGTACCTTCTTGATAAGCACCCGATTATCGCGCCGATTTTGCGTTATCGCCGTCTTTCCAAACTTATTTCCACTTATCTAAGCGGATTGACCTGTATGATAGCCGCCGACGGTAAATTGCATACCGTTTTTAAGCAGGCGCTTACCACTACGGGCAGACTTTCCTCCACACAGCCTAATCTTCAAAACATTCCCGTCAGAACGGAAGAGGGTAAGGAAATAAGAGCGGCTTTCGTTCCGTCTGTCGGCAATAAGCTGGTGGTGGCGGACTATTCTCAAATAGAATTGAGATTATTAGCGCATTTTTCAGGCGACCAAAAGCTAATCGACGATTTTAATGCAGGCAAGGATATACACGCATCTACGGCGGCAAGCGTTTTCGGCGTGGACGAGAGTCTTGTTACCTCGGATATGCGGCGCAGAGCCAAAGCGGTTAATTTCGGCATTATATACGGTATATCCGATTTCGGCTTGTCGGAAAGTATCGGTTGCAGTATCAAGGAAGCTAAGGAGTTTATAGAAAACTACTTTTCCGTTTATCCTACTATCAAGTCGTATATGGAGAATATCAAAAAAGTCGCCGCGGAAAACGGTTACGTTTCCACTTTTACTGGACGGAAACGCTATATCCCCGAGCTGTCCTCAACTAACTATAATACGAGGTCTTTCGGTGAACGTGCGGCTATGAATATGCCTCTACAGGGCAGTGCGTCCGACATAATCAAGCTGGCTATGATTAAGGTAAAAGCGGCTTTAGTCGCGGAGAATCTCAGTTCTAAGCTAATAATGCAGGTGCACGACGAGCTGATAATCGACGCTATCCCAGAGGAAGTGGAGAAAGTAAAGCGGATTTTGAGGGATAATATGCAAGGAGTTGCCGCACTTAAGGTTCCGCTTATTGCGGAAATCGGCGAGGGCGATAATTGGTTGGAGGCGAAATAATGGAATACCGAGTAGTTATTGCAGGCGGTATCGGAAGCGGCAAGTCAAAGGTTACAGAGTTTTTGAGGCAAAGCGGCGCTAAGGTCTTAGTCGCCGATGAGCTTAACGCCGAGCTGCTGAAAAGTCCGGATTACATATCGCAGGTAGCCGCATATTTTCCCGAAGCCGTTAATGAATACGGTATCGATAAGGATATTTTAGGGCGAATCATCTACGGTGACGAGAACAAAAGACAGATGTTAATGAGCTTAGCGCATCCGCTTATATACAGAGAGCTGGCTTTTAGAGCGCAAGGCAAGCCGCTGGTCTTTTTCGAAATACCAATATACCCCATCAGTGGACTTGTTTATAACGAGATGTGGCTAGTGAAAGCGAATGCAGAGGACAGAGTTCAGCGTGTAATTGCCCGTAGCGGATATACCGAAAGCAGAGTCCGCAAAATTATAGCGCTGCAAGGGGATATTCCCGAGAACGGAAGCATAACAATTATTGACAACTATGGTTCGTTGGAGGACTTACGGCAAAAAACTTTAGAAAAATATTCTATACTGAAAAGAAAACTTGGCTTGCAATAATTGCCGTTTTGCTTATTGCGGCGTTTTTTTGCGGTTGCTACTTAAAGGAAAAAAGATATGCACAGCCGATTAAGCAATATGCGGAACAGTACGATGTTGATGCTGAATTAATCCTTGCCGTGTGCAGAGTGGAAAGTAATTTCGACGAGGAGGCAGTGTCAGCGGTAGGGGCAGTGGGCTTAATGCAGATAATGCCGCTTACGGCAAGGTGGCTGTGCGAAGAGAAACTAGATCTCAAATACGAGGAAGAAATGCTGAAAAACTGCGATTACAATCTTAAGTTGGGCAGTTATTACCTTTCGTATTTGATTAGCGTGTTCAAGGACGAGAGTTGGGCGGTTGCGGCGTATAACGCAGGAGAGGGCATAGTCCGCAACTGGATTGCAGACGGAGTCGATTTAGATGGGATTCCTTATAAGGAAACAAGAGATTACGTTAGGTTAGTAATGAGATATTATAAAATTTATCAAAATAGAGAAATAATTAATTGACAAACCAACCTTATTGCCTTAAAATACTAATGTTCGCGGAGGTGGCGGAATTGGCAGACGCGCTAGATTCAGGTTCTAGTGGTAGCGATACTATGTGGGTTCAAGTCCCGTTCTCCGCACCAAGAAAGACGAGTTTATCTCGTCTTTTTTTGTTATAGAACGTATGGTTTGCAATATACTACAATTTATAAAAATAACGAAACGGGACTTGAACGGACACAGCTTAAGCAACTTCCTGTGGACGTTGCGGCTGTGCCCCGGCACGAGATAGCACGCGACCTCTCGCTCGACAAACAGAGAGTAGGCGTGCGGAAGAGGCGCGTTCTCCGCACCAAGAAAGACGAGTTTATCTCGTCTTTTTTTGTTATAGAACGTATGGTTTGCAATATACTACAATTTATAAAAATAACGAAACGGGACTTGAACGGACACAGCTTAAGCAACTTCCTGTGGACGTTGCGGCTGTGCCCCGGCACGAGATAGCACGCGACCTCTCGCTCGACAAACAGAGAGTAGGCGTGCGGAAGAGGCGCGTTCTCCGCACCAAGAAAGACGAGTTTATCTCGTCTTTTTTTGTTATAGAATGTATCGTTTGCAATACTACTGTATTTCATAAAAATAATGAAACGGGACTTGAACGGACACAGCTTAAGCAACTTCCCGTGGACGTTGCGGCTGTGCCCCGGCACGAGATAGCACGCGACCTCTCGCCCGACAAACAGAGAGTAGGCGTGCGGAAGAGGAGCGTTCTCCGCAGCAATTGACCGTAAATTGAACCATATCAATTTTTCGTTTTTTTGTTGCGCGGTAAATTTACGTAGATTTTACAAAGGCTTTACCAAAGTGTGGTAGAAGTTTTTTTTTGTTTGAAATAAGATTAAGGCGAACAAAAAAGGAGATAAAAAATGAAGAACTCAATGAAAATTTTTGCGACAATTACTTGCGTATTCCTACTGATTGCAACTATGATGTTTGGCTTTACGGCGTGCAACAATGGTGAAAAGGACATTTTAGTGGTATCTCGTGACGCAACTAGTGGCACCCGCGATGCTTTTGACGGCCTTATTAAAAAGGACGGAGCAAGTCTTAAAAAGGACGCTAACGGTGTTGAATACGAGGCAAGTCCAATCGTTAAATCGGCGGAAATTTTACAGAAAACTGGTGACGTCATAACAAAAGTTTCATCCACAAAAACGGCTATCGGATACATTTCGCTCGGTTCGTTAAATAACACAGTCAAAGCTGTTACAGTAAACGGAGTAGAGGCGACTGCTGAAAACGTGCTAAACGATACTTATAAGCTTAAACGACCTTTCGTCGTGGTTACCACAAACTCTACCACACTTACGACGGCAACGGCTGACTTTATGAAGTATTTGGGAAGCAACGACGCTCAGAAAATTATAGTAGCCGAAAAGTATATTGAGCAGGCATCGGATACCGCTTATATTGCGCCCACAGAAACGCTTTCGGGAAAAATCGTAATCCGTGGTTCCTCCTCGATGGACGAGCTTATGAACGAGCTTATCAAGGATTACCGTTCAATCGGCGGCGACAAGGTTTTGGCAATCGAGTTCGACAAGGACGCGCAAGGCTCCTCATACGGCACCTCTGCCACTAAATCAGATACGACGGGCAACGTAATAGGTATGTCGTCCTCGGCAATCAAATCGGCCGATGCAGGCAGCTTAAATCAAATCACAATCGCACTTGACGCCGTAGCTATCATTGTAAACAACGACAACGCGCTCAAAAACGTAACTGTCGAACAGTTGTTTGATATCTACACCGGTGCAATCACAAAATTTTCGCAAGTTGGTTGATAACAAATACTAAATGAAAAGCACTTTTTTGAAACTTAAACCCGATAAAGAAAGGGGAATGAAGATATTGTTTGGTACGGCGGCAAGCATATCCATACTTGCCACCGTAACGATATTTATCTTCCTGTTCATAAAAGGGATACCTGCCGCGTCCACTATTGGGCTCGGCAATTTCCTATTTGGCAAAAACTGGATACCCAATGTAAACGACGTAATCGGCGGCGAAGTGGCAGGTAAATACGGAATATTGCCAATGATAGTAGGCACTATTTACGCAACAGCAGGTGCGGTAACGGTAGGCGGAATATTGGGGTATTTTACCGCGGTATTTCTGTCACGCTTTTGCCCCAAACGACTTAAACAAATACTGACGCAGCTTGTCAACCTACTTGCAGGAATACCGTCCGTTGTTTACGGCTTTTTTGGTATGAGATTGTTACTGCCGATTCTGGGCGAGGCCGCCCCTAACGGAAGCGGTTCGGGCTTGCTTGCCGTATCTATTATTCTGGGAATAATGATAATGCCCACCATAGTGGCGCTTTCGAAAACGGCGCTGGACGCCGTCCCCAACGCATACTACGAGGGCGCACGGGCGCTTGGCGACAGTCATTCGCAAGCGGTTTTCGGAACAATCGTACCTGCGGCAAAATCAGGAATAACGGCAAGCTTTATATTGGGTATCGGCCGTGCAGTCGGCGAAACAATGGCGGTTATTATGGTAGCAGGCAATAACCCTGTCTTCCCCGAAACGCTGTTCAGTTCCTTCCGTACGATGACAGCAAACGTGGTGTTGGAAATGGGCTATGCTGGCGAACTACAACTCGGCGCGTTGATAGCAACCGGTTGCGTACTTTTTTTCTTCGTATTGATTATTAATACGTTGTTCGGGCTTATCCGCGGCGACGGTTCAAACAAAATAAGCAAAAGAAAAACCGTAAAAATCGATAAACCCGACGGCATACTAAAGCTTGCTATTCTTAACGTAAAATCTTTTTTAAGACGCAGAAGTAAAGTTATTGTAGAGATAAAATACATTTTATCTTACGTTTGCGCGTTTGTTGCGGTTGCCGCTCTTTTGACGATATTAATATTCGTTTTTGCAAAAGGTGCACCTCATATCAGTTGGGAACTGCTTACGCGCAATTTCGATTACGGCGAAACACCGACGATTATGCCATCTATTGTAGTAACAATAATGCTTGTTGCCCTAAGTATGGTAGTAGCCATTCCGCTTGGCGTTTGCACGGCGGTGTTTTTGTCGGAGTACACAAAATCGGGTAACAAATTCGTTAAGCTAATACGAAGTGCGATCGAGCTGCTTGCGGGCATACCGTCTATAGTTTACGGCTTGTTTGGAATGGTTTTCTTTTGCGCGATACTGAAAATGGGAACGAGTGTGCTTGCAGGTTCTATGACGGTGGCGATTATGATAATACCTATTATCTGTCGCTCCACTGAGGAAAGCCTTAAATCGGTGCCCGAAAGCTACCGCGAGGGTAGTTTTGCGTTGGGCGCAGGGAAAGCGCGTACTATTTTCAAGGTGGTACTTCCGACGCGATTGCGGTAAGCGGGCCCGATAAGAAAGCCATCATTAACGTTTTTTTGTGCCATCAGTGCACGAATTGCCGGCAGGTCTGTCCCAAGGAAGCAATCCGGTATACAGGCGTTAAAAAAGGGTAATTACAGAAGCTCGAACTGATTTTTGTGAAACTTCAGAACGCCGTCGTCCCGGAGTTTTGAAAGCTCAGCTGACATAGCACTGCGCTCGACGGAAAGATAATCTGCGAGTTCTTGACGATTAAACGGGATGTAAAAACACTTGCCTTCAGCTTTCTTAGCCTCAGCCGAAAGATAGGCCAAGAGTTTTTCACGGGTGGTGCGTTTTGAGGTGAATTCAATTTTCTGCGTCAGCAATATATTTTTCATGGATACGATACTAAGCATATTTTGAATGAGCCTACTGTGAAAGCCACACGCCTTGG
>CAYJBY010000001.1:126828-197434 GCA_964368645.1 uncultured Christensenellaceae bacterium | reverse complement strand
ACTTTTCGGTTCTTTATGCGTAAACGGTGGGAACTGCCGCCGTCTTGTGTGCTTGTGTTAGTTAGTGTGCGCGGTTAGTCGGTGTGCGCGGTTTGTAGGTGTACCTTGCTGTTGATACGTTCTTGGTTGTCGATGTTGGTTAGTGTGCGCTGTTGACTTATGTCGATACGCCGTTGCCGTTGGTTGGTTACGCACTCCTGCCGCTTATTATTTATATTGCACGCGGTTGGTCGGTGTGCGCGGTCGGTTATTCTAGCCTGTAGTCGATACGCGGTTGCCGTTGCCGTTGACTAGTGTGCGCGGTTGACTTATGTCGATACGCGGTTGGTTACGCACTTCTGCCGTTTATTTTTGGTACTGCGCCGTTTCGCTTTTAACGGGAAGGTACAGCGTGAATGCGGTTCCCTCGTCCTTTTGACTGCTTAAGGTTATCGTGCCGCCGCTTATCTCGATAATTCTCTTGACTAACGCCAAGCCCAAGCCGTTGCCGTCCTTGCTTCGGGAGGTGTCGCCTTGATAAAACTTATCAAAGGCGTGAAGTATGGTTTCCGCGTCCATTCCGATGCCGTTGTCGGCTATAAGCACCTTGATCCTGTCGCCGTCCGACTTTAAGGACACGGTGATTTTGCCGTCCTTGTTGCTGAACTTCACGGCGTTGTCAATCAGATTCTGCCAAACCTGCTGAATCAGGTCGGGGTTGCCGCTGATTTTCACCTCGTCCATATCTATGTCAAAATCCAAATTCTTGACCGTCCACTTCTTTTCCAGAGCGAGGATAACCTCTCGGATTTGCTCCGCAGGGTTGAAAACCTTTTGCTCGAAAATAATCTCCTGCGTGTCCAGCTTGGAAAGCTTGAGTATGTTGCCAGTCAGCGTGGAAAGCCGTGCCGACGCGTCCATTATATATTCCGCGTACTGCTTAACTTCCTCCTCGGTCAGCGAGCCTTCCGATATTAAGGACGCGTAGCCCTTAATGGTGCTAAGGGGGGTTTTGAACTCGTGGGAAGCGTTGACTATGAACTCGTCCTTAAAGGTTTCCAACTTTTTGAGGTCGGCAACCATCTTGTTGAAGTCGTAACAAAGGGTGCCTACTTCCGTCTTGGGGTTGACCTTGAGCTTAACGTCAAAATCTCCCTCCGCCACCTTTTGCATTGCGTCCTTAAGGTCCTTAAGACTGCGCAGATAAAAGCTGCACAGCACGGAAGCCACCACTATGCCGATTACGGTGAACGCCAGCATACCGCCTAGCAGGGTACTCATCTCCGATTGCCCCGTTATCAGCTTTTCAAGAGAGGTGGATTGGCTCAAAAGGTATGCGGTAACTATCAGTATAACCGCCGTTACCACCAAAACAGTCACCACGAGGGCGACCATTCTCACCTGCATTTTGCCGATGAATCTTATATTGGAGGCAGGTTTGCCTGATTGTGTGGTCTTCTTGTCGTCGTTCATTTTTTCTCTGCCTTGTAGCCTAAGCCTCGTACCGTTACTATCTCGAAATCCTCGTTGTCCTTGAACCTGTCGCGCAGTCGGGTGATATGTACGTCCACCGTGCGGTCGGTCGACTCGCTGAACGGCCCCCAGAACTCGTCCATAAGCTGATTACGGGTGAAAATCTTGGAGGGGTAGGAAAGGAATTTGAATAAGAGGTAAAACTCCTTTTGCGGCAATACCGTTGTGACGTCCTTAACCGTTACGGACAAATTGTCGTAGTTAAGGGTGGTGCCGCCTATCGTCAGCTTATGCTCGCTGACTATCTTGGCGCGGCGCAGAAGAGCCTCGGTGCGAAGTACCAGCTCGCCCACGTCGAGGGGCTTTGTCATATAGTCGTCTATTCCCAGTAAAAACCCCTTTTGCTTGTCGTAAAAGGTGTCCTTGACGGAAATCATCAGTATGGGGCGAGTCTTGTCGCGCTCGCGCAGGGCGCGTGCTAATTCGTAGCCGTTCATACGGGGCATCATAATGTCGCTGATAACCAAATCCACGTATTCCGCATCGGCAACGGCAAGAGCATCGATACCGTTCTCGGCGGTAACGACGCTGTAACCGTGCTTCGTGAGCGCGGTGGCGATTAGCTTATTAAGACCTGTGTCGTCCTCTACTACTAATATCTTGAACATATCGCTATTATAATACAAATTTTTTGTTAACTCAATGTTAACAAAACCGCTGTTCGGCGCATAAAGTATCGGCTACGTCGGCATTTTTTTGATGGATACCGCAAAACCGTTATGCGGAAAAACAGGCTTTCGGCGATAGGATTCCACGCCGAAATACGATTATGCGCGCCGCTTTTTCACGTAAAGACCGCGCAAGTCTTTACGTTTACAACCTTTCCCCCAATGGCATCGTTTCGCTTTCGGTAAGAACTGCCGTCCTTGCCGAAAAAGAGCATTAAGCCGTATTCGTCGGCTTATAAATCAATTATAACACATCGTTTGGGAAAATGCGCATATTAGTTGATTCTTAATCTAAGGCAATTTTGCCGTAAGAATAATGCCGTATCGCCGAATCGGTCATTGCATTTTGGCGGCGGTTATTAACGGTTAAAAAGAGTGCCTGCCGTGGATAATGCCGTATCCTTCGGGGAAAGTATAGACAGTAAATAGGTAAATTATAGGCTTTGGCTTAAGGCGTATTACGGGTTGTTGAAAAATGCGCGTTACATAGGTTGAAATCGGCGAACTATAAGCGAAAGGAAAAGGGAGCATTAAGGGTTGAAATCGGCAAACTATAGTATAGTACGATAGACATTATAGGTTGTGGAAAAAGGGAGTATTAAAGGTTGAAATCGACGAACTATAGTATAGTACGATAGTCATTATGGGTTGTGGAAAAGTGGAAATTATCGGCTTTGGCTTAAGGCAAAATCGGTCGCAGGGATAAAGAAAAACGGCTGTCGGTAAGGAACTTGCGCCCCTATTCGGCAACCGTTTTCTGTGTAATCCGCAGACTTGAAAAAGCCGCGAAATTGGGTCAAATAATGCTTACAGAGCCTTCCAAGCCGCCGCTGAACCGGTGAAAACAGCCTTTCCGCTCATCTTAACCACGTAATCGTCGTCTGCCTCGTCCTTGTAAAAGTCAAAATACTTTTTAGCGTCGGAAGCCTTGTCAAACCAAGTAATTAAGCAGCTGTCGGATACGCCCTTGCTTGCGGTCAAGCTTGCGGTTAAGCCGCCCTCGATGCCGTCAACGGCTGCCTTGATTAACTCTTCGCGTGCGCCAAGTGCCACGGCGTTCTCGGTGACGGTAACAGTGTACTCTGCTTTCTCCAGTTTTTCCTTAGCCTTGTTGCTGTCGGAAGGGATACACGCACACAATAATGCACAGCAGATAACTGCGACTGCCAGTGCGGATACAACCAGTAAAAATCTCTTTTTCATTAATTATACCTCCAAATGTATTTACCGTCATTATAGTATAACGCCGAAAGCCTTGTCAAGCCGCGGTTCGTCAATAATGCTTTTCCGAAAAATCTTCATCGTAGCTTAATCTGCGGAGAGATTATATATTTTAACAAATATATCGGGTTTTGGGCTTGCGTTTAATCGGGCTTTGGTTATATAATTAATTATCATCAGAATGAGGTGGATATATGACTTTTGCAAAATTTGCGTTTTTAGTGATTGACAAGATTTTCGCCGGCGCACAGAACCCGAAAAAGTTGCTGGCGCAATTCGCGGACGTTAAGAAGGAAGCGGATATTGTCTTCGACGAGAAGTATCCCGACGTTAAGTTGGACGCTTATTTCCCTGCTAACACCGAGGGTAAGCCCCTGCCCGTGATTATGGAAATCCACGGCGGCGGTTTTTCGGCAGGCGACAAGAAGTACCGCACTGCTCTGTCTTCCTATTACGCAAAGGAGACCGGCGCGGCTGTGTTCTCCGTCAACTACGGCTTGGGCGGCAAGGTTATCTGCCCCGTACCTCTTCAGCAGCTGGTCAGCGCGGCTAACTGGATTAACGCCAACGCCGCAAAATACAATCTCGATATGACGCATTTCGTGGCTTCCGGCGACAGCGCAGGCGGCTACTACGCAGGTATGCTGGGCGTTTTGCAGGACTCCACAGCGCTGCAGGAGCTGTACGAGGCAAAGCTGGACGCGAGATTCACAGGTCTGGTGCTCAACTGCGGTATTTACGATATTAAAAAGGCGTTGCAGGCAAAGGTGCTTTTCAATATGACCGCGGGCGTTTGCAAGGACTTCGCAGGTATCGCGCCTAAGGAGCTTGACACCTATAAGTATAAGGACGGCGTTTCCTCTATCGATTACGTTACCGATAAGTACCCCAAGTCCTACGTTATCTACGCGGAACAGGACTTCTTCTGCGGCGGTCAGGGCGAGGCTCTTATCGCAAAGCTCAACGAGCTGGGCGTTTACGAGGAGCATTACGGCTCCACCGCGTTCGGCGACAATCACACCTTCTCCCTTACCTGGACGTCTAAGGCGGCACAGGAAGCTAACGAAAAAATGGTTGATTTCTTAAGACGTTTCTTCGCGGACAAAATCTGATTTCAACCTTTCATATTAAGGATTACAACAACACAAAAAAGGGCTTTCACTACTAGCGAAAGACCTTTTTATTGATATTATATTGCTAATCAATATCCATATTGAAAAACCAATATAGACTTGTTTTTAATTCGACTTCTCTCTAAAAAAGCAATCTCGCTTATTCCGTTACAGCCTGTTTACTCTTGCCGACTTTAAGCTATAGCCGATTATACTTCGACCGACTTTAAGGTGATAAGCTATCTATACTCATACCGTTTTTACGTTTGTACAGACTAGAGCTATCATAAACTTTTCCGTTATAACCAATCCCTACTCTTACCAACTATCCGTTAATTAAGTTCCACACTAACTATCCGTTAAACAACACAAAAAAGGGCTTTCGCCATTAACGAAAGCCCTTTTTATCATAATATATTACTTATCAAACTATACTTCCCTCGGCTTATCGTAATCGGTTTAACTTCGACCAACTTTAAGCTGATAACCCACTTGTACTCATACCGTTTTTAAGTTGGTACCGACTAGAGCTACCACAACTTTTCCGTTAGAGCCAGTCCTACTCTCACAACCTTTTCGTTAAACCCAGATTAGCGGAGGGAAGGGGTGTGGAGGCTAGGCTCGGCGAGGGTTTATTGAAGGGAGCGTACATCGGGTACGTGACCGAAAAAACCCGAAGACAGAAACGACGCATACGCGCCCTTTCCCCTTCGCTAAAGATGACAGAAACGACGACCACGCGCCCCTTCCCTTCGCTAAAGCGACTAGCGTTCTTCGCGGAAATACGACAACCCCAAGCTCGCCGGCGGCTGATTCTCCTTTTTCTTACGAAGGCTCATCAGTACCAAAACAACTATTGTAACCGCATAGGGTAACATTTGCAAAAGGTCGGTTTCGTAGGTTTCGAGAGCCACGTTAAACAGACCTGCGAAGTAGGTATAGAGCCAGAACAGCAGAGCGAACAGGTAGGAGCCCCAGATGATATTAAGGGGACGCCAGGTTGCGAAGATAACCAACGCTACGGCAAGCCAACCGAGAGATTCGATACTGTTATTGGTCGTCCAACCGCCGTTACAGAAAATCAGTATATAGACCAAGCCGCCTAAGCCGCACAGTCCGCCGCCTACGGTGGTAGCGAGATATTTGTATTTCGTTACGTTAATACCTGCCGCGTCGGCGGTTGCAGGGCTTTCGCCAACCGCTCTCAGATTAAGTCCTTGTCTGGTATATCTGAAGAAAAGGAATATCAGTATAGCGACGATTATGGCAAGATAAATCATAAAGCCATAGGACAGGAAGAGGTCGCCGAAAGTACCTAAATCGGCTTTAGCGTTGATGCTGTCAACGAAGAGCTTGGAGGTTTTGCCTGCTTTTGCATAGCCCTTAAAGCCTGCGTTAATCATAACGAGGATACCGCCGAAACTGCCGATACCAACGCCCAGTTGGGTTAATGCCAGACCTGTGACGTTTTGGTTAGCGCGTAGGGTGACGGTAAAAAAGCTGTAAAGCAAGCCGCCCAAGGCACCGGCACCGAAACCGGCTATAAGGGGTAATATCACCATAAGCGCAGGAATCGGATTAGGAGATTTTTCGTACAGCAACGACGCGGCGAAGGCTGCAAAGCCGCCGAGGAACATCATACCGGGAACGCCGAGGTTAAGATGACCTGATTTTTCGGTAAGAGTCTCGCCCAGTGCGCCGAACATAATGACGGTTCCGTATATTATCGCGCTTGAAAACCAAGATATAAAATTACTCATTGATATCGTCCTCCTTTCCGTTTTCGCCGTCAGCGGCATCGTTTTCGGTTGCCGTTGAGCTTTCCGCAACGTCAGCTTGAGTCACAGCGTCAGTCGGTGCGGATTTTTTGCTGAATTTTTGCTTCAGCTTGCCCATAAGGGCGGAAAGTTTTTTGTGAATTTTGTCAAAAAATGCGGTTAGAGCGGCGTTACACTTGTCTATAAAGCCTTTGATAACGCTTTCCACTTTTGCCCTAAAGGTATGGCACTTGGTCTTGACCTTTTGAGCGCAAGCGGTGGTTTTCGGCAAAGCGGCTTTCGTTTTGTCTGATATACGCTTTGCAAAGGCTGTCAGCTTGGAGTTGAAGACAAAGCGGTAATTGATGAAGAATTCACACCCGATTAGCATAAAGAGGAAGATGCCCACCAATACGTAAGAGGTGTAGGAGTTAAGGTCGGGATACGCGCTCTTGATGCCTGACGCGCCCTTTTCAAAGAATACTATCGACATCGCCACGGGTATCATCGCGATAGGGTTAAGCTGTGCCGACCAAGCCACTATGATGGCTGTAAAGCCGTAGCCGCCGCCTGTGGAGGTGGAAAGCGTATGGGAAACGCCGCCTGCGTATAACGCGCCGACCAAGCCGCACAATGCACCTGAAAGAGCCATAGTGCGTAAAATAACCTTTTTGGTGTTGATGCCTGCGTAACGGGCGGTATTAAGGGATTCGCCCACGACCGCTATCTCATAGCCGTGTTTAGTGTAGCGCATATACAGGAACACAAACAACGTAACGATTGACACCAAAAGGAAGCAAAGCCCGTAGGGATTACTGAAAAGCTCGGGGAAATATCCTGCTTCGGTAGTCTTGTTAAGAGTGCCGAGCGCACTGTTTTGCCCTTTCCAAATATCGGAAGCACAGGCAACCAACTGAATGGCGATATAGTTCATCATCAGGGTGAAAAGGGTTTCGTTAGTGTTCCATTTCACCTTGCAGAGCGCGGGAAGCAAGCCCCAAACGGCACCTGCCGCAACGGCAGTTAAAAGCATAACGAAGATTATAGTGCCGTTATCCGCCTTGTTTTCCAATTTTATCATCATCATAGCCGCCATAAGGCTGCCGATAAGAACTTGTCCTTGTGCGCCGATATTCCAAAACTTCATTTTGAAAGCAGGAGCCAAGGCTACGGAAATACAAAGGAGCAGGAAGGTGTCTTTCAGCCAGTCGTTGACAAAGAAATCGTTGTCGAAAGCACCGTACTCCAGATAATGCCACACCTCGGAGAAGGAAAATTTCGTTATTCCCGACATTAACGCGATAACGATAAGAAGTCCCAATAAGCCTGCGCACACACGGATTACCAATCTGCCGACGTGCGTTGTGTTATCTCTTTTTGCGAGACGGACAAGAGGCTCTCTGTCTGTAAAAGCGATAGGTTTTTTAGCGGTCATTGTCTGCGTCCTCCTTGAGATTTGTCATCATTAGACCGACTTCCTCTTTGGTAATACTGCGGCCGTCTGCGATACCGTTGACTTTGCCGCCGCATAAAACCAAAATTCTGTCCGACAGCGCAAGCAAAACGTCCAAGTCCTCGCCTACGTAAATTACGGCGACGCCCTTCTTCTTTTGCTCGTTAAGCAGGTGATAAATTGTATATGAGGTATTGATATCCAATCCTCTTACGGCGTAAGCGGTCATTAAAACGGAGGGAGCGTTGGCGATTTCTCTGCCGACCAAGACCTTCTGGACGTTGCCGCCGGAAAGCTTGCGTACTGCGGTATTGATACCGGGGGTAACGACTTCCAGCTCGCTCTTGACGTTTTCCGCCAAGGATTTAGGCTGAGATTTGCTGATAAAGGGAGAAAAGCCCTTGTTGTAGCTTTTGAGCATCATATTCTCCACCATACCCATAGAGCCGACTAAGCCCATACCAAGTCTGTCCTCGGGAACGAAGGATAAGGCTACGCCTAAATCCCTTATCTTACGGGGCGACATACCAATCAGCTCTTCCTCGCGGTTGTCCTTGTCGGGATCGTAATACACAACGGACGAGCCGTCCAAGGTCTTCTGCAAGCCTGCGATTGATTCCAAAAGTTCCTTCTGTCCGCAGCCGCTGATACCTGCAATGCCCAGTATCTCGCCGCTGTTGGCGCAGAAACTCACGTTGTCCAAAACCTTAACGCCGTCCGCATTCCGACAGCTTAAATTGCTAACCACCAGACGGGGGCGCGGATTGATAGGCTCGGGACGCTCGATATTAAGCTCCACCTTTTCACCTACCATCATTTCGGTTAAGGACAGCTCGGTGGCGTCCTTGGTCTCCACTGTACCTACGTACTCGCCCTTGCGAAGCACTGCCACTCTGTCGGAGATAGCCAAAACCTCGTGGAGCTTGTGGGTGATTATTATAATAGACTTTCCGTCCGCACGCATATTACGCAGAACGTCGAAAAGCTTTTCGGTTTCCTGCGGAGTCAGCACGGCGGTAGGCTCGTCTAATATCAATATATCCGCGCCGCGGTAAAGCACCTTGACGATTTCAAGGGTTTGCTTTTCGGATACGGACATATCGTAAATTTTCTTTTTTGGATCTACGGCAAAGCCGTATTTTGAACAAATAGCCGAAATTTTACGAGCGGATTCCTTAAGATTGAATCTGCCGAACTTTCGGTCCAGTCCCAACACGACGTTTTCGGTGGCGGTAAAGATGTCAACCAGCTTGAAATGCTGATGTATCATACCTATCTTGTGTTCGAAAGCGTCCTTAGGCGACCTTATCGTAACGGGCTTGCCGTTGATAAAAATCTCGCCTTCATCAGGAAAATATATGCCTGCAAGCATATTCATAAGTGTGGTTTTTCCGCTGCCGTTCTCTCCTAAAAGGGAAAGTATTTCGCCGTGCTTAATCTCCATATTCACGCCCTTATTGGCGTAAACAGAGCCGAAGGTCTTGCTTATATTGCGAAATTCGATAGCCGCAACGGGAGAATCGGAGCCGACGTCTTGCAACGTCTGAATCTCTTTAACTTCTAAATCGGTACTTTGTGTCATAATTTTATCCTTAAAATGCCGTAAAAAACGGGGGTAATTAAGAAGAAAGGCGGACTGCCCTCATAATAAGGGCAATCCGTGTCTTCTTTGATTGAACGCCGAAGCGTTATTAATTAAAAATTAAGCAACCTTGATGCCGTCAACGATGAGGGCGAAGTAAGGAGCGGAACGCTCAACAGACTCCTCGATGTAGGAGATGCTGCCGGCAGTCTTGAGAACTTCAAGAGTCTCACCTGCGTAAACAAGAACGGGAGCCGCATTAGCGGGATAGTTCATATAGGAGAAGTCAATGGTGTAGCTGGAGAGCTTGCCGTTGGCGTCTGCGGTGAAGGTAGCATAAGGATTAGCAGCCTTGTTGGTTACGGTGAAGGTAGCGGTGTCGAAGACCTGAATGGTACCGTTCTGGAGAGCGGCGACCTTGCTGGCAACCTCGGTGGAAGGATCAGCCTTGAAAGCCTTAGCATTGATAGCGGTGATTGCAACTGCACCCTTGTTGTAGCCTTCTGCCCAGTTGGTGGCAATGGTCTTGCCCTGAATAGCGTTGTTGAAGAGGTAGGTGTAATATACTGCCCAAGTGTTGGTTGCGGAAGTCAAAGCAGCGTTAGGAGCGGCCTTGAGCATATCGACGTTGTAACCTACAGAGTAAACTCTGGTGCCGCTTTCAAAAGCCTCTTGGCAAGCGGTAGGAGCGCCCTCGGAGTCAGCGTGCTGTCCGATGATGATGCAACCGTCGGCGATAAGAGCCTTTGCGGTCTGGTTCTCTGCGTCAAAGTCAAACCAGCTGTTGGTGTACTTAACGGTCATTTCGATATTGGTGGTGCCTGCCGCCTTGATGCCAAGGTAGAAAGCAGTCATACCGCTGACAACTTCTGCATAAGGATAAGCGCCAACGTAACCGATTTTGATTTTGCCGTCAGCAGTCTTGTTAGCATCGGTGAGAAGACCGTCTTCAATAAGCTGATTGAGCTTCAGACCTGCAACGTAACCGCTGATGTAACGGGACTGATATACGTTGGTGAAAGCATTTTTGAGGTTGGGAACGTAATTCGTGGTGTCTTCAGCGTTCTGAAGCAAACCAGCGTAGTCACCGGTCATAGCAACGAAGGTGGTGTTGGGATAAGCCTTAGCTGCGGCGGTAGCGTGGTCCTGATGACCATAGCTGTTGGTGATAACAACATTGTTGCCTGCTGCTGCAAGAGCCTTAGCCTTGGTAGCGCAAACCTCGGTCTCGGGAACGTCGTATTCCCAAGTGACGTTGACGGTAGCACCCTTAGCTTCCAAAGCACTCTTGGCTGCGAGGATACCCTCGATGTGAGCCTCGGTGTAACCCTCGGAAGAGTTGCCTACCATTATAGCACCGACCTTAAGGGTCTTGCCGCTGACAGCGTCATCAACCGTCAGATCCGCGGTGGTGTTGACGTTCTTCGCGATAGTGCAAGGCTCAAAGCCCTCCTTGACCATCTTGTCCTCGGTGTCGCCACAAGCGGCAAGAGAGGTACCAATTACTACGGCTACGAGCACAAGTGCAAGTACAGAAAGTAACAGTTTTGCTTTTTTCATTGTGAAATGCCTCCTAAAATGATTTTTAATTTAATAGCCTTTTGACTATCCTAAATCCTTATTGATTGCTCCTGAAACGGATGCCGTCCTCTTCGCTCATCTCGTCGATAACGGCAAGACTTAAAAGGTCTATGCCCTCGGCGCGGAGCTTGTCGCCGCCTTTTTGAAAGCCCTTTTCCACCGCGATGGCAACGCCTGCTAGGCTCGCGCCTGCCTGCTCGATAAGCCGTCTTAAACCGTTGACCGCCTCGCCGTTAGCAAGAAAATCGTCGGCTATCAGCACCTTGTCGTCGGAGTGTAAATAGTCTTTGGAAACAAAAATGTCATAAACCCGTCCGTGGGTATATGACATTACTTGAGTAGAATATACAGTATCTGTAAGGTTAGAGGTCTTGTTCTTTTTCGCAAAAAGCACGGAAACCCCGAGGTAGTATGCTATAAAGCAGGAAAACGCTATGCCTGAAGCCTCTACTGTGAGAACTTTGGTAATCCCCTGACTCTTGAAATGCTCCGCGCACTCTTTGCCTAGAGTAGAGAGCAGACCAACGTCTAACTGATGGTTCAAAAAGCCATCAACTTTAAGAACGTCGCCCTTTAGGACTCTGCCCTTATTAAGGATTTCCTGCTCCAAAAGCTTCATTTCGCCTCCGTACTAGCGACTCCCATTTTGAAGCCGCACTGCATATTATCAGTATAGTTATTTCATTTTGAAGTGTCAATTAATTTAACCCCCCTCTTACGAAATATTTCCGAAAATCCTTTTGGTAAAAAAACCCACCCCACACCACCCCACAATAACACTACGTGTTTTTGCGGGGAACCCCGGGGAGAGAGAAGTGCTATGGAGAGGGAAAGAAGTGCTACGGAGGGCGAGAAGTCCTATGGAGAGGGCGAGAAGTGCTATGGAAAGAGAAAAGTCCTACGGGGCGAGAGAAGTGCTATGGAGAGAAAAGAAGTCCTACGGAGAGTAATAAGGAGCGTGTGATTGACATACCGCGTAAACGCGAGATTCTTCGTCCAAACAGGTTGTTCCTCAGAATGACAACCCTCACCACAACATCTCCCTATCGCCTAAAGTGGGAACTGCCATTTTTAGAAACATAGGTTCTGTCATTCTGAACGAGCGTTTATGCGAAGTATCGGGGTTCCCCACAAAACCGTGTAGCGGTATTATGGGGTGATTGCAGAATCTCGCGTTTACGCGGTATATCCACAATACAATACAGCTATACAGTCTTGCGAACAACCTCGGAAAGAGAGAAGTGCTACGGAGAAAATAAGGAACGTGTGATACTATGGCGCGTTTACGCGGTATATCCTTTGCGTGCGTTTACGTGCTATGTCCTTTACGGCTTTGGCGTAGGCTTGGTAACGTATCCTCGTGCGCACGTGCGCGTATGCGTAACACGTGTGCGCTATATATAAGGATTTTGAGGGAGAACCTTAAGGTGCAACGAAAAGGCAAACCCGTTAAAACCCAATCGGACGGTACGGCTATCGGGCTATAAGGAAAAGGCGGATATTATTGCGGCAACGGCGGCGGTTGACTTAGCAAAACCGTAAAACGGCGGTTAGCTTTGCGCGAGGGTATAAGGGCTTTGCGGACGGCACTTAACGAAAAAGGACAGCCGTGACGACTGTCCTTATATTGCTTGAATTACTTTCGACCTTGCTAATCGGAAAGTGGAATTATTTTGAATAAACCCACGGCTCAAGAACGCAGACTTCTCTAAGGGTGCGGTACTTTTCCGCATAGTCCAAGCCGTAGCCCACAACGAACTCGTTGGGTACTTGGAAGCAGGAATACTCGGGAACAAGCTCCACCTTGCGGCGAGAGGGCTTGTCAAGCAGAGTGCATATCGACACGGAAGCAGGTTCACGGGCGGCAAGGAGCTTTTTGAGGTAGCTCAGGGTGATTCCGCTATCTACTATATCCTCAATGATTATGACGTGACGGCCTCTGACAGGCTCGGATAAATCCTTAATCATTGCGACTTCGCCTGTTGAGGAAGTGCCGTTACCGTAGCTTTTTACAGAGATGAAGTCCAAACCTGTATCGGCAGGCAAGTATCTGATTAAATCAGCGTAAAACACCACCGCGCCGCGTAAAACGCAAACCGCAAGGATAGGCTTGCCTGCAAAATCGGCGGCTATCTGCTCGCCAACCTGCTTGATACGCGCTTTGATTGTTGCTTCGTCTATTAGAACGGAATACTCTTTCATTTTATCCTCCGAAACCCTTAATACCTTGATTATACCAAGAGCCGCCGCCTTATGTCAAAAGAATTAGTTAAAAAGATATATACCGCGTCCGTAACAACGCAAAATAACCATATTTACGTTGGTAGCCGCCTCAATAGCCGTCCGCACTGTCCAATATAAGCACTGTCATTCTGAACGAGCGTTTATGCGAAGTATCGGGGTTCTCCGCAAAACCGTGTAGCGGTATTGTGGGGTGATTGCAAAATCTCGCCGAAAGGCGGAAAGCTACAAGCGATAGATGGTTGGGTAATCGGCGGAAAAGAGATTTGCCGTTGATGTGTCAGTTATGATAATTCACAATAATGAAATTTATCTAATCGACAATCGCTCTTACACTGTAGGCAATTCAACTGTCGTTTTCCCTACGTTAATTATTTTTATTGTAACTTTCATAGTTGCTTCTTCATCGGGAACAACGCCTGTTATCGTGCAATCATTACCATCAATAACCATCAGTATCGAGGTCATTCCCATAAAATCTACGGACGCATTATCCTTTAGGACATAGCCCTTTTTGTCTTTTGAATACTCGTAGTTTTCGCCGTTAAACAAAGATAGAAATTCCTCGCTTTCACCCATAGGAGTATTATCCTCTGTTTTGGCAACGCCTGAGTCTTTTTGCCACTTACTGCCGGATTTTGTATATGTGTATATTATGCCGTCAATCGTTTCCGTAAATTCCGCAGGCTCTCCCATATATTCGGAAGTATATGATTTATTGCCATCTACTTTCATTTTCATTTCTACAGTACCGAAAACGGGTACTTCCATTATTAAGTTGACTTCACAGTTGTTGCTTTTGGATAATTTGTCACCAAATTTGTTAATTTTATCTGTGCTGTTGCAACCTACAAATGCAATAGTGCAAATAAGAATAATCGCAAAACATATTATTAAACCAGCATACTTTTTTCTCATTTTATTCTCCTCCATATTTTTTCTGATATCGTATTGTTGCAAAGCAACCAGTTTCCCCGTGTAGAACAATATCAACTTAATTGTAATATAGAATTTTCTATACGTCAACCATAAATATAGGATTTTCTATAAAATTTGAATTATGGATACTTTTATTGAGTTTAAGGATATATTAAGGGATTACCTTATCGAACACGATATGACACAGGTTGCGTTTGCTTGCCGTGTGGGTATCAAGCAAAGTCAGGTCAGCGAATGGTTGCACGGAAAGGCTAAACCCGGCTACGATATGCTGCGCCAGCTTTCTCTTGCGTTGGATATTTCCGCAGATTATTTTTTGGGGCTAACAAATAGATAATTAACCTTTTTCGGCTATCAAAATCCAGCGTAATACTTATGTCGCGTAAACGCCGATTAAAAAGGCTTTGTTGTGGGAAAATAACGGAGTGAAACGGCGTTATTAGGGCGAAAACCCAGAGAGTAAGAAAAATTTTGGGAAAAACCTTGTATTTTTCTTATAAGTGTATTATAATTTGTTATATAGCACGATAATTTGCTATGACGGAGGAAATATGGATTTTAACAAAAAACTTCAATACGTCAGATCAGAGCTGATTTTAAGTCAAGAGGAGCTTGCGGAAAGAATGGGCGTTAGCTTCGCCACTGTTAATCGTTTGGAACAGGGACACCACGCTCCCAGTTTTAAGACTCAAAGCAAGTTCAATGCGATGTGCAAAAAAGAGGGAATCACCATCGCCGACGATTGGAAGTTGTAAGCCGCTTACGTTCACAGATTTTTGTGGGCTGTGCGGATAACGCACACCCTAATTCTTTGTTTTTGCGGTTTTTCCTATGATTGATTACGTATCTTAATATATTTTCCGCTATTGGGCGGTTGTTTTTTTATTCGAGAAATAAGCTAATAAGCATTATCGTATTGGACGGATTTTCCGTCTTTTTTATTACCGCTTTTTATTGGGAAAAGAAGACCTACGGAGAGGGAATGAAGTCCTATGGAGAGGAAAGAAGACCTACGGAGAGGGAATGAAGTCCTATGGAGAGGAAAGAAGACCTACGGAGAGGGAATGAAGTCCTATGGAGAGAAATAAGGAGAGTGTTAATACTGTACCGCGTAAACGCGAGATTCTTCGGCACAACGAGGTTGCTTCTCAGAATGACAAACCCACCCCACAACATCTCCCTATCGCCTAAAGTGGGAACTGCCATATTTAGAAACATAGGAACTGTCATTCTGAACAAGCGTTTATGCGAAGTGAAGAATCTCGCATCTATGCGGCATAGCCACAACACCGTTACGCGGTCTTGCGGGGAACCCCGGGGAAAAAGAAGTCCTACGGAGAGGGAATACTGCCCTATTGACTTTTCGGCGTTATTGAAGTATGATTTTACTGTTATGAAAAAAGAAACTTCTTCAAAGCTAAAACAATGGCTGACCGCCAAAATCGACCCTAAGTGTATGCGCTTTGGTATTTGGTTGGCATTTATGATTTTCACCGCTATCGTACTGGGTTTTGTGTGGCTGACTCAATTTTTCTTTATGGATTTGTACTATACAAAGCAACGCGTCAAGGAACTGGAGACGGGCGGCGATTATCTTGCGGCAAACTATACGCCTATCGGGTATCAAACGCTTTACAGCGAGTACGCGCGGCAGAAAAACCTCTCGGTTATGGTTGTGGAGGTCAGCTCTTCCGCTACCGTCAAGGTCAATTACTCCTCCGAAACCAACAAGTTCGGTCTGGACGTGAGTAAGGAACAGCCGCTAACTCAAAACGCCGTTATCGCCGATATTCTCAATCGTCTTGACGACGCCAACGGCAACAGCGTGACCGCGCAAACCGTGGATAATACCGAGGTGATTTTCGCCAAAAAAATCAACACCGACGGAAAGGTCTATCTTTTAGTCAGCTACAATATCGGACAGGTGCAATCTACCATCGATATGCTGGAGGTTCAGCTATGGATAACCACTATAATGGTTATCGTTTTGGCGTTTATTTTCAGTATTTTAATTAGCGGTATCGTCAGCAAGCAGATTAGGGACCTTTCCAAAACAGCCGAGCAACTGGCGGCAGGCAAGACCGACGTACACTTCAAGGAGAACGGCTTTACCGAAACTCGCGAGCTTGCCTCTACCCTTAACTACGCCACTACCGAAATCAACAAGACGGAAAGTTTGCGGCGCGAGCTTATCGCCAACGTATCCCACGATTTGAGAACCCCTTTAACCATTGTCAAGGGTTACGCGGAGCTGATTAGGGATATTTCCGGCGACAATCCCGAAAAGCGCGAGGAGCATTTGGCGAGGATTATCAAGGAAACGGACAGACTGACCGTACTGGTGCGCGATATGCTTAACCTCTCTAAGATGGAAAGCGGCGCAGGCGAAACTCACCACGTTGTATTTAACCTTTCCGACGCGGTGGTTAAGGTCGGCGAGAGCTTCAAGGTTTACGACGAGCTTCAGGGCTATTCCATAACCTCGGAGGTGGAACCCGATATTACGGTTAAGGGCGATCCCACGCGTATGGAGCTTGTGCTTTACAACTTGGTAAGCAACGCTGTCAACTACACTGGAGAAGACAAAAAGGTGACGATTACCCTAAGAAAAGAGGGCGAAAGAGCGCGGTTCGGCGTTAAGGACACAGGTCCCGGTATGGACGATGAGCAGGTCAATATGATTTGGCAGAGGTATTACCGCGCCAAGGAGCACAAACGCGCCGTTGTGGGCAGCGGCTTGGGCTTGTCCATAGTCAAGGCGATACTGGACGCTCACCCTAACGTGGATTACGGCGTGGATACCGCTCTCGGCAAGGGCAGTGAATTCTACTTCTCCCTGCCTATCGAGACGGAATAACCGCCGAAACCAGCCCCTGTTAAGCAGGAGTAAATATGAACTGAAAAACTATTGACCGTACTACGGTAAAAAAGAAACCCGATTGCAAAAATCGGGTTTCTTTGTGTTAAACTTTGCGAATGCTCAACTCCTTGCCCTTCGGCTTACCGCAAAATCGGTTATTAATTCTCCTTGCGCGTATTAGAAACCGCGGTATTGTGCCATTTTTTAAGGCAGTTTATCAGGAAGCCAACCGATTACGCCGCTGTGACGATTTTGCCGTTTTGGGCGCATTTGAGGGCGAAATCCGAGGTTTTTCGGTGCGGAGCTGGGCACAAGGATTATCAGTTAATAATGTTATCATCTTCGGGTAGGGCTTGCGGTTCCGCGGAGGATACGCAGTCGTTATCGGGAGCAAACTCATTACGAGGAGCGCAGTCGTTGGGCGCGTAGTCGTTTGGAGCGCAGTCGTTACCTGTTGCATACTGTTGTTGGTATCGGTCGTTGATGCAACGCTCCCATTCCTCAATGTCGCCGATTTTCGACTTGTCCTTGAACCTTGTGGGGCAGAAGGCAAAGCCTATCGCTAAAACGGTGATAAGAATAGAGCCTGCTTGAACTCCTATATGGTAATCGTCCAGGCTATATTTTTCGTAGGCGCTGTTAGACACACCTGCAACGACAATACACATTGCCAAAACAATGAGAGCGCATACAATAATCAAGGCTTTTAGCGTATAACATACGGCTCTTCGTTTACCGCCCATAAGCACGGCGGTATTAACGCCTAAAAATACGGTACTCATTAGTCCGATTAAAACAAGCATCAGATTGACTATTACGAACAGAGAGCTTACCCTATAACCCCCTCGCAGCATAAAGGAATATATTACGGCGCTCTTAGCCACATCAAGGGCGTTCCCTCGTTTGATTTCTGTTTTTGTGTACTGTTCTAACGCTGAATATATTTCTGTGATTTTTTCGCTGCGTTGGGTATCACCGTTGATGTTGGATATAATATCCTTATGCAAGTCCATTATCATCATATCGTAGAAGACATCCGAGTCAAGATTGATTTGTATTTTTTCAGGCGAAAGTCTGCCCTTAAGCGTGAGCTTAGCGTTGACCGAAAGCATAGGGGCAAACATTGCTCCTATTATGGTGACGATTACGGCTACGGTAAGCATTTGCGGAATCGCCTTTTTGACCGCGGCGCGTCCCTTGCCGAAGAGGGTAAAGAAGAAGGTTAAGCCCAAGCCCAACACCGAGAAAAATAGTAACGCGATAAAGGAGCCTGCCACGCTGATAGAGGAATAGTTTGACACTAAAAACATTCTCCCTGTAAACAAAACCGTAAGAGAAAAACCCAAGAAAACGGAAAATAATACGGCGATTGGTTTGAACAAATCCTTTTTTCGCTGTATGCCGAATACAAAATTGAGTACGGCAACTGCCGCAAAGCCTATGGAAAACAGTATGTAGAAAAGACTTACTATGCCTGTGATAATAAGCGCACTTAGATCTCCGGGAGCTAAATTGCCATTTGCTATGTTACATCTCTGCGCACAAATATAGAATTGCCTAGCCAACTTTTTGGTGTTAGAGGATATCGCTAATTTATCTGTGTACTCATTGTAATCCTCCTTCAAAGCTTCATCAAGGTCTATGGAAAGCTCTTGCCGTTTGTCGTAGAGATCCATTATTTCATTATCGCTGTAATGCTTGGCGTTATCACTCATAAACGTGATGAAGTGAACCGGTGATAGTTGTATACCGTAATTATAATAGCCCCTATTTATAAAATCTATTTTCACAACGGGCATAAAGGATAATATAAACAATATTACAGCGATGAGCATTAGCGAGCCGTCGCGGATAATACGACGTCCCCGTTTTTTATCAGAGGTCAAGAATGCTTTGACTAATCGTATCGGATTGCGCCTAATCGGCTTGACCTGCGGTTGCGGCTGAAAAAATAAGCCTTCCGAACTGTTTTCCGACGCAACGGTTGCGGCGGTCTGTCCTTGTTTTGGCTTATCGAGTAAAGCTCCGCAAAAACCGCAGAATTTCTGCTCCCGTTCGTAGGGAGCACCGCACTTGGGGCACGTTTTCGGCGTTAAACCCTCGCCGCATTGCGAGCAAAACTTGTGAATAGGCGGATTACTCGCGCCGCAGTTACTGCAAATTTTTACATCGATATTATCCAAAATCATTAACCTCCTCACACACGCATTAATGCGTAAACACAATAATTTTCGACCTATAAGGCTAAACCGTTCATTTAGACTAAAGAGCCTTTGGCGTTGCCCCTTGTAGCTTATTCCCCGAATAAAAGCAAAATGAGTGATCAGTCCTAATAAAACCCTATATATAGTAAGGTACAACTTTTGATGATATAAGTCAATACATTTTGTATTTTTGGGGATTTATATGACCGAGGAAAGACTAAGCAAAACCGTCGGCAACGTCCTAAAAGAAAGCGGAAAAAACTGCGGCTATACGCAAAAGAACGTCGCCGAATTAATGCATATTACTCAGCAACAGTACAGCCGATTTGAAAACGGCGTGTTCGAGCTGAATTACGAGCAGATAGTTTTTCTTTGCGGACTTTACGATATATCCGCAGATTTGCTATTCGGGCTTGTACAATACTAGATTTTAAGAATAAAACAGTTTGGCGCGGCGCGATAACAGGTTGCGGCGAAGGATAAAACAGTAACGCGGTTTATTTTTAGGTTTCGGTGACGATTTTGCCGTTTTGGGCGCATTTGAGGGCGAAATCCGAGGTTTTTCGGTGCGGATTGCATTTCTTTTTAACTAACACCTCTAAAATGTTTGATAATTTCGGGGCGTTTGTGATAAACTAACCTTAATTTAATATCGGAGGTATTATTATGCCATTAGTTACCAGTAAAGATATGTTCGCCAAGGCTTATGCCGGCGGCTATGCAATCGGCGCATTTAACGTCAACAATATGGAAATCGTTCAAGGCATTACCGAAGCCTGCAAGGAAGAACGCGCTCCGGTTATACTTCAGGTCAGCAAGGGCGCACGCGCTTACGCTAATCATACTTATTTGGTTAAGCTCGTCGAGGCGGCCGTTATCGAATGCCCCGAGATTCCTATAGTTCTGCACTTAGACCACGGTCCGGATTTCGAGACCTGCAAGTCCTGTATCGACGGCGGTTTTTCCTCCGTTATGATCGACGGCTCCTCCAGATCCTTCCAGGATAATATCGAGATGACTCGCAAGGTCGTCGAATACGCACACGACCACGGCGTAGTGGTTGAGGGCGAATTAGGCACTTTGGCAGGCATCGAGGACGAGGTCAGCCACGCAGTCGGCTCCTACACTCGTCCCGAAGAGGTTGAAGAGTTCGTCACCAAGACAGGTGTTGACTCCCTCGCTATCGCTATCGGCACCAGCCACGGCGCGTACAAGTTCAAGCCCGACCAGTGCACCGTCAACGAGAAGGGTATTTTGGTACCCCCTGCTCTGCGGTTCGACATTCTGGAAGAGGTTTCCAAGCGTCTGCCCGGCTTCCCTATCGTTCTTCACGGTTCCTCTTCGGTTCCGCAGGACTACGTTAAGATGGTCAACGACAACGGCGGCAATATGCCCTACGCTATCGGTGTTCCCGAGGAACAGCTCCGTCACGCGGCAGAATTGTCCGTTTGCAAAATCAACATCGACTCCGACCTTCGCCTTGCTATGACCGGCACCATTCGTAAGTTTATGGCGGAGAACCCCGGTAAGTTCGATCCCAGAGAGTACCTCAAGCCCGCAAGAGCCAATATCAAGGAACTCGTCAGACACAAACTGGTTGACGTATTAGGCTGCGCCGGCAAAGCGTAAAAAATTGCTTGTCTTCACACCCTCGGGTGTGTATAATTAACTAGGATTATCAATCCATTAACTAAAAATCTATATTCGGAGGATATAAAATTATGGCAAATGTAAGAGTTGCGATTAACGGTTTCGGCAGAATCGGCCGTTTGGCTTTCAGACAGATGTTCGGCGCAAAGGGTTATCAGGTTGTTGCTATTAACGATTTGACCAGCCCCAAGATGCTCGCTCACCTCTTAAAGTACGACACTATGCAGGGTAACTACATTGCAAAAGGTCATACCGTTGACTTCAAGGACGCTATATTAGCGGAAGACGGCAAGACCGTTAAGACTCCCGGCGCTATCATCGTTGACGGCAAGGAGATTACTATTTACGCAATGGCTAAGGCTAACGAATTACCTTGGAAGAAACTCAAGGTTGACGTAGTTTTGGAATGCACCGGTTTTTACACCAGCAAGGCTAAGGCGCAGGCTCACATCGACGCCGGCGCGAAGAAAGTCGTTATCTCTGCTCCCGCAGGCAACGATCTTCCCACCATCGTTTACAACGTCAACGAGGGTATCCTGACCGCTGAGGACAATATCATTTCCGCGGCTAGCTGCACCACCAACTGCTTGGCTCCTATGGCTAAGGCTCTTAACGATTACGCTCCTATCCAGAGCGGTATTATGACCACCGTTCACGCTTACACCGGCGACCAGATGATTCTTGACGGTCCTCAGCGTAAGGGCGACCTTCGCCGTTCCAGAGCGGGCGCAATGAACATCGTTCCTAACTCCACCGGTGCTGCTAAGGCTATCGGTTTGGTTATCCCCGAGCTCAACGGCAAGCTCATCGGTTCCGCACAGCGCGTTCCTACCGCTACCGGTTCCACCACCATTTTGGTTGCTGTTGTTAAGGGCAAGGACGTTACCGTTGACGGTATCAATGCCGCTATGAAGGCTGCTGCTACCGAGTCTTTCGGTTACAACGTAGATCAGATCGTTTCTTCCGACGTTATCGGTATGGCTTACGGCTCTCTGTTTGATTCCACTCAGACTATGGTCGCTAAGATCGACGACGACACCTATCAGGTTCAGGTAGTAAGCTGGTACGACAACGAGAACAGCTACACCACCCAGATGGTTAGAACGATTAAGTACTTTGCTAACTTCCTCAACAAGTAATCTGTAAAGTATCCTAACAAAAATTACGGCGCAAACGTAAGTCTGCGCCGTTTTTTTGTGTGCGAATGAGAACAGAAGGGAAAATCGTAAAATCAGAAAAGGGGTAAAAAATCGGAAAAGGGGCAAAATCGGAAAATCGGAAAAGCAACCAAAATCGGAAGAAAGGCAAAAATTACAACCAAAATCAGGAAAGCAACCAAAATCGGAAAAGGGGTAAAAAATCGGAAAAGAGGCAAGGAAAATGGTAATGAAAAACTATTAGAAAGGGTTTCAAGAAAGACGTGGAGTTGGAATATCAAAATATAGCAAGCACGTGTAGCGCAAAAACTTAATCGGCGCAGTGACTAATGTAAGTTAAGACGGGCGAAAAATCTTTGTTAGGCTTATACGCGCAACCTAATCAAAGGAAAATAAGGGTGATTTAATATAATTCCAACCGCTTAATTGCAAAACAGCGCGGTAAAGGCGGCGTTCCATTGTTGCGGCTCTTCCCATTGGGGCGAGTGGGCGGAATTTTCAAAATATATCAGTTTTTTGTCGGGTGCGGTTAATTGATTGTACCATTGTTCCGCTAACGTCACGGGGCAATTGAAGTCGTGCCGCCCCAACAGAAGATAAACGGGAATCGACAGCTCCTTTGCCGTGTTCAAAAAATCGGGGTTGGTGTTGCCTAGGGTGGTTTTCGGGCTGTAAGTCAAGCCCTTAACGTATTTTATCAGCCCTATAAGGTTGTATTCCTTAACCATTATCGGCAATTCGTGGAAAAGCAGTTCCTGCCAATAAGGTCTGCGGTTAGCGTAGGTCGCACCGCCTAACTTGTGCAGTACCGCTCTTTGCTTGATAAGACAGCTAAGGTGGTCGCCATCGTATCTGCCGTTAGCAAGTGGTGCGCCGATTGCTTCCAAGGTTTGGACTGACTTCGCGTCGTTGATTCGGCGAGCCTCGTTAAGCGTCCAGTCATAGGATTGCTTTTCGTTTTCCACATAGTCAACGCACTGCCCTATGCCCACGTAAGCCCTGAGTGTTTCGGGATATTGCTGTGCGTACCAAACGCCCAGCGTCGAGCCGAAGGAGTGCCCTACTATTATTACCTTATCCTGCTTAAATCTATCTTTCAAGTAACACACTACGTTAAATACGTCGGCAACGTAAATCTCTTTTGTGAGGTCTAAGCTTCGCGCTTCCTTTCTGTTATAGGCAAGCCCTGCTCCCCGTTGGTCAAAAGCTACCAGTGTGAAATGTTCCGCAAGGGGGGATTGATACTTCATAACCTGCGCCCTGTCGGGGCTTCCGCAACCGCCGTGCAAAAACAGCACTACGGGATTGGACGCGTTGCAGGTGCGGATACGAAGATAGTATTTTGTGCCTTTAACCGTAATAATATCACGGCTGTCAATTACGTAATCCATAAGTCGGCTCCTTCTTTCTGTAAATCAATTATAGCAGATTGGGAAAGGAAACTCAAGGTCAATGGAAAATGAAAGTAAAATCAGCTTCGCTTTAAGGGCAAACGGAGAAGAAAAAAGAAAAAAACAAAACGAGGAAATCCGAACAAAGAAGAATTAAGCCGAGAAGAACTAAGTCGAGAAAAGCCGTATCTTAATAATTAAATATAAGGATAAAGAGGAATGGTAGCAGAGGTGAACAAAGTGGTAAAGGTGGTATCGGTGGTAACGGGGGCAGAAAGTGTAACGTAAAGGGTGGTAATATTGGAAACCGTGAATAGGTGGTAAAAGAGAAATAGTTGGAATAGTCGTTAGCGGTGGTAACGGGGCAGAAAGTGTAGCGTAAAGGGTGGTAATATTGGAAACCGTGAATAGGGGGTAAAAGAGAAATAATCGGAATGGGCGTTAGCGGTGGTACAGGGGAAACGGTGGTATCGGTGGAGTAAGCGGAAAGTGGTAGGGGTGGAAGCGGTTGCAGGGGTAGAATCGGGGTTTTGGGCTAAAAAAGGATAGAAGTGCCTTTTTTACGATAGTTGAGTAATTAAAAATTAAGTCAAAGTTAAGAAATTATTAAAAACCCGTATTGACTTTAACGCGCACGTCAATAATATAATATAAGTAGAAGACAGGAAAACGGGGCAAAATTACTTAACAAGGAGGTAACCACTAATGAGCACCACTAATAAAGGTTATAAAAAATTAGTTATCGGGTTGACGGTATGTATCGTGGCGGTAGTAGCGGTAATTACTTTCCTTTGTATGTTTGCCGATCACGAGGAAGGCGCGTTTATGAAATTAAAAACCGCGTTCTCGTTCAGCGACAGCGATACGTTACCCACAGCGTACAGCCCCGCAGGTCAAAAGAGTTTGGTGATTTATGAGCAGGCGGACAGCGAGTCCACCGAAAAACACCAAGTTGTGTATCCCGATGGCTACACCTACGTGATTACCGACGGCGAAACGGTGTACGTTGCCATAGGTTAATCCCCGTCTTACGGTGAGAGTTAAGGCTCAAACCTCAAGGAAACTAAACGATAAGCGTATTGCAAAACAAGGATAAGTATGATATAATGTATCCGCAGTTTAACTGCGGATATTCTTTTTTGAGGAGCGGATTATGAAATTATTTGGTAAGATGTTTTGCAAAATCGCAGATACCAACGACACCAAGCGTATGGCGACCTTGACCGAGGCTGAGGGCGTTACCGTTGTTAAGGATATTCCTTATGCCGAAGGCGGCACTCCTGCAAGACTGCTTAACGTCTATCGCCCCACCGGCGTAGAGGGCAAGCTGCCTGTAATCGTGGACATTCACGGCGGCGGCTGGTGGTACGGCGATAAGGAGCTTAACCGCTTCTACGACAGATGGCTGGCTCTTCAGGGCTTTGCCGTGGTGAGTTTTTCCTATCGACTGGCTTTCGAGGTCAGCTTTGACGAGCAGGTGAAAGACGTTTTCGCGCTGTACGCTAAGGTGGCGGAGCTGGCGGACGAGTACGGATTTGACCTCAATAACGCATTTTTGACCGGTGACTCCGCAGGCGGACACCTTGCGGCTTTAACCGTCAATATTATGGCAAGTAAGGAAAGACAGGAGCTTTTCGGCGTTAAGCCCACCCTTAACTTCCGCGCGGTCAACTTTACCTGCGGCGCACTTGCTCCCTCTAAAATGATGTTCTTCGGCGCAGGACTTTACTTCCGCGAGATAGTCGGCAAGGGCTATAAGCGCAGTCCTTACTTTAAGGCTTTGGACTTCGACACCTCACTGCCTACTCCGATGATACCCTGCACGCTGATTTCCGGACGCGATGACTTCCTGCACAAATTCACCCTCTCCTATTACGAGGAGCTAAAAGCTAAGGGCGCGGACTGCAAGCTGTTCTTCCTGTCGGAGCCTATCGTTGAGGGGGATACCTTAGAGCACGTTTACAATATTCTCTATCCCGACCACGAGGAGGCAAAAAAGGTCAACGGCGGAATGGTGGAGTTCTTTAAGGCGCACCTTAATTAACCCTAATTCTCTATCACTATCCATTAACCCACAACTTAGCATAACAAAAAGTCCGTTATCGACGATACGATACGGACTTTTTTGATGGAAGATAAACGTCTTTATCCGACAGTGATTAAAGATAGACACCTTTATCCGACAGTGATAGAAGATAAACGCCTTTATCTAAAATTGATTGAAAATAAATCCCTATACCCGACAGTGATAGAAGATAAATGTCTTTATCAACCTTGATTAAAGATAAACCCTTGTCTATAAACCTTGATTATAATTGCGGACAAGCATTTTTATCCGACAGTGATTGCGGATAAACTCAATTTTATCCAATACCGATTAGGTTAAGAAAAAGCCTTTTCTATCCCACCTTTTCGAAGGATAGGCTTGCCCTCTCGCGTTGGCTAAGGCTGAAATTGCTACCTTCTCCGTATGGGCGCACAACTCGGACTAGGTTTTTTATGCTCACTCCGTGTGGGGGTACAGAACTGGAAAAGCCGCGGTTATTTAAGGGTTTCCTGCTTGACCTTTTTGTCGATAACGTGGCGTTTTGCCAACTCGTCGATAACGTCGTTAATCCCTATGCCGCTTTGCACCATCAACACCATTGTGTGATATACCAAGTCCGCGATTTCAAAGGTGGTTTCGGTTTTGTCGCCGCCCTTGCCTGCAACGATTACCTCGGTACACTCCTCGCCTACCTTTTTGAGTATTTTGTCGATACCCTTTTCAAACAGATAGGTGGTGTAACTGCCTTCCTTGGGGTTGGTTTTGCGCCCTGCAATAAGCTCGTAAAGTCCGTTAAGAGAAAATTGTTTCAGCTCCGACGACACCCATAGCGCGTTATGAAAACAGCTTTCCTCGCCCAGATGACAAGCAGGTCCGTCCTTGACAACCTCAACGGTCAGTGCATCGTAATCGCAGTCCGCGGTTATCGCCACTATGTGCTGATAGTTGCCGCTGGTTTCGCCCTTGAGCCACAGCTCCTTGCGAGAACGGCTCCAAAAACAGGTCAAGCCCTTTTCCATACTGATTTTCAGGCTTTCGGCATTCATATAAGCTACGGTCAACACTTCCTTGGTGTAGTAGTCGGTGACTACCGCAGGGATTAAACCGTTAGCGTCGAATTTCAGTTGTTCCAATGTAATCATAATTATCTCCTATGTTGCGCCGCCGCGCTGAATTGTTGCGTGCAGTCCGTAAATCGTATTGAAGTTACTTTTACCGTTAAGTAAAGGGAAGTAATTTTTGTAGCAAACTTTTTTGCTTGCCGTGTGGTTAAATAGCAGTAATCGTGGTTAGTCCGTGCTTGCTGTGAGATTGAAAAACCGTAAGCTAAGTTAGTTCGTGGTTATTTGCCGTGTGATTAAATAGCTGTAATCGTAGTTAGTCAATGGTTAAGTGCCACGTGGTTGGTTTTCAGTAATCGCGGTTAGTCCGTGTTACTTACCGCCTATAGCCTTACCGCCACTCCGTTAGCCGCGAGGTAGGTTTTTAACTCTTTAATACTCAACTCCTTATAGTGGAAGATGCTTGCCGCCAAGCCTGCGTCCGCACAGGGTACTTCCTTGAAAAGAGTCAAAAAATCCTCTTTTTTGCCTGCGCCGCCCGAGGCGATTACGGGGATAGAAACTCTTGAACCTATGGCGTTAAGCATATCTGCGTCAAAGCCGCCTTTAACGCCGTCCGTGTCTATGCTGTTGACTACCAGTTCGCCTGCGCCCTCCTCCTGACCGCGGTGCGCCCATTCCAAAGCGGCAATGCCCGTGTACTCCCTGCCGCCCTTGGCGAAAATCATATACCGCCCGTCTATCAGCTTGACGTCCATAGAAAGCACTACGCACTGATTGCCGTACTTTTTTGCCGCCTCGCCTACCAGTGACGGGTTCCTTATTGCGCCGCTGTTGACGCTGACCTTGTCCGCGCCGCATTTCAGAACTCTGTCAAAGTCCTCTATGCCGCCAATGCCGCCCCCTACCGTTAAGGGAATAAAAATCTTGGACGCGGCTTCCGTAAGCGTATCGGTGAACAGCTTACGCCCCTCGCTTGAGGCGGTTATATCGTAAAAAACCAGCTCGTCCGCTCCCGATTCGTTATAAAATTCCGCTAGTTTTACAGGACTTTCCACGTCCTTTAAGCCTGCGAAATTCGTACCCTTGACTACGCGTCCGTTTCTCACGTCTAAGCAGGGAATTATCCTTTTTGCCAGCATACTAATCCTCCAGCTTGAGGGCGTCGGTTAAGTCGATTGCCCCCTCGTACAGCGATTTGCCAAGTATCGCGCCGAATACGCCGCTTGTCTTAAGACGGGCTAGGTCGTCTAGCGAGCTAACGCCCCCCGAAGCGATAATATTAAGGTTGGTTTTTGCCAGTACGTTGTACGCCTCAAAGTTAGGTCCGCACATTGCGCCGTCTTTGGAAATGTCCGTATATATCACGGTTTTTACGCCTTGAGAATAAAGCTTGTCGCAGAACTCGAAGGCGTTGAGGTCGGTGACGGTCTTCCAACCGTGAATAGCCACCAGTCCGTTGATAGCGTCCACGCCTACGGCAACCTTGTCGCCCAGCTTGTCAAGGCAGTTCGCTAAAAGCCGCGGATTCTCGTATGCCGCCGAACCAAGTATTATCCTTTTTGCTCCGCTATTAACGTAATCTTCCGCCGCTTTCAGGGTGCGGATACCGCCGCCGATTTCCACAAAAGCTCCGTAAGCTCCGACAATTCTCTCGATTAAGGCTCGGTTGTCCGTGTTGCCGCTTGCCGCTCCGTCTAAGTCCACTAGGTGCAAGTGACTTGCTCCCTTGGCAAAAAAACCGAGAGCGACCGTCAGCGGATCGGAGTCGTAAACCGTTTCCTTATTGTAATCGCCTCTTAAAAGCCGTACCGCTTTACCGTTGCGTATGTCTATTGCAGGATAAATTTTCATAGTAAGCTCCGATATTTTTGCTATTTATAGCTCTTGAAATGCCCGTAGTATATTTAACCCCGTTTCTCCGCTTTTTTCTGGGTGAAATTGGGTGCCGAACACGTTGCCGTTCTGGGTTATCGCCGTAACGCCGACTCCGTATTCTGCGGAGGCTACGGTGTTTTCGCCGATTGCGGCGTAATAACTGTGTACAAAATAAACGTAGTCGCCGTCCGTTACGTACTTGGTCAGCGGACAGGGCTTTAGGAGGTTGAGGGAATTCCAACCCATATGCGGAACTTTTAGCTCAGCAGGCAGTTTGAAGGGTACAACCTCGCCCTTAATGTAGCCCAAACCCTCGTGACAGCCGTATTCGTAGCTACGCTCGTACAGCATTTGCATACCCAAGCAGATACCTAGCAGGGGTTTCCCCGACTTAACCTCTGCGTTAAGGGTGGGTATCAGCCCTGTGTCGTTGAGTTTTGCCCTTGCGTCTGCGAAAGCCCCCACTCCCGGAAGAATAATCTTGTCCGAGGAGCGGATAACCTCTATATCCGAGGTGACAACCGCTTCCGCGCCGATATGGTTTAGGGAGCAGACAAGGGAGTATAGGTTGCCTACGCCGTAGTCGATAACCGCAATCATAGAACGCCCTTTGTGGAGGGTAAAACGTCCGCGCAGGCAGGATCTATCGCCACCGCTTTCTTAAGCGCACGAGCAAAAGCCTTGAAAATGCCCTCAGCAATATGGTGTACGTTGTTGCCTGCCAGCTTCTTAACGTGGAGAGTCAGCTCTGCGTTGCGTGTAAAACCGAAAAAGAATTCCTTGATAAGCTCTGTATCCAAATCGCCCACTCTGTAATCCACGGGAAAGGTCACGTCGAAATTGAGATAATCCCTACCGCTGAAATCCAACGCTGTCAAAATCAGGGCTTCGTCCATAGGCAGGATAATGTCGCCGTATCTGTTAATCCCCTTTTTGTCGCCTAAAGCGGCTTTGAACGCCTTGCCCAAGCAAATACCTATATCCTCTACCGAGTGGTGCATATCTACCTCGGTATCGCCCTTACAGGTAAGAGTCAGGTCAAAATTGCCGTGCTTTGTAAACAGCTCCAGCATATGGTTAAGAAAATTACAGCCCGAGTCTATGGAATACGTGCCGCTGCCGTCAAGGTTAAGCGTAAGTGTGACGTCGGTTTCCTTGGTTTTTCTGTTGATTACTGCGTTTCTCATAATCCTTTCTCCTTTAAGATTTCCTCGATTTTCTCGAACAATACGGACATTTGGGCTTTTGAGCCTATGGTTATTCGGACAGAATTGCGTAGCGGCACGTCACTTAAAAACCGCACCAAAACGCCCTTTTCCTTTAGCTTAAGGTACAGCTCCTTGCCGCCTATATCACAGCGCGTAGCCAACACGAAGTTGGAAAGCGAGTCCGTAACCTCGAAGCCTAAGGAAATCAGCCGTTTTTTTGCGTCCTCTCTTGTGGCGATAATCTCCGCTCTGGTTTGCTCGAAGTAGTTTTCGTCCTCCATCGCCTTAGCCGCCGCAATTGTGCTTAGGCGGTTGACGTTGTAGGGGTTAAAGCTAAAGCGCATTGCGTTAAGATCGGCTACGATTTGTTCGGAGGCAAGGGCAAATCCGACTCTTGCGCCTGCTAATTGTCTGGACTTTGAGAGGGTTTGAACCACTATCAGATTGTCATAGGAATTAAGCAGTTTTACCGCGCTTTCGCCGCCGAAATCGCAATAAGCCTCGTCTATAACCACAAGTCTGTCGGGATTCTCCGCCAAAAGCTCTTCAATCCTTGCAAGCGGCAGGAAAAGTCCTGTTTGCGCATTGGGGTTAGCAATGGTTATATTGTGGGTAATACCATTAAAAAGTGCCGTATTCACCGAGAAATCCGCATTTACGGGTACGGGCTTGAAGGGTATCCCTTGCACTCCGCAGAATACGGGGTAACAGCCGTAGCCAACAGACGGACACGCCATACCCTTGTCCTTGTCGCAAAAGGCTTGGAAGATAAAGGCAAGCGCCTCGTCCGAACCGTTGACAGGGAAGACGTTATCTGCGGAAAGCTCGAAGCCTGCGCCGTTTTTTGCAAGTTGCCTATTGTAATAATCGGCGACAGATAGGCGGAAAACCGTTACAGTTGGATCGGAATACAGGTTGAGATTGGAAATTTCGCTCTCGGTTAGCGCGTCGATTACCGCCTTTGAGGGCGGATAGGGCGATTCGTTGGTGTTCAGCTTAACGTACGCCTTATCCCTAGGCTGTTCTCCCGGAACGTAGGGCTCTAAGTCCGCAAAGCGTTTGCTTAAGAATTTACTCATTGTCCGTACTCTCCCTTACCGTTGCCGATTTTGCGTGTGCGGTTAAGCCCTCGCTTAAGGCAAAGGCGGCAACGTCCGCACTTGCCTTGGACAGCGCGTTGCGGTCGTAGCAGGTATATGCCGAACGCTTGATAAAGTCGTCAACGCCTAGGGGCGAGGCGAATCTTGCGCTGCCGCTTGTGGGCAGAGTGTGGTTTGGCCCTGCGTAGTAGTCGCCCAACGCTTCGGGCGTGTAGTGTCCTAAAAAGACCGAGCCTGCGTTTTTCACCTTGCTTAAGAGGGCGAAGGGCTCTTTGACCGCCAACTCCAAGTGTTCAGGTGCTATGGCGTTGGAAACCTCTATTGCCGAAGCTATGCTGTCGGTAATCAAAATTTTGCCGTTTACCTCAATAGACGCCGCCGCTATTTCGTATCTTGGTAACAGGGGCAGCTGTCTTTCGATTTCTGCCGCAACGCCTGCCGCTAAGTCCTTGTCGTCCGTAACCAAAACCGCCGTTGCCAGCTTGTCGTGTTCCGCCTGCGAAAGCATATCCGCCGCTACCCATACGGGATTAGCGGTGTTGTCCGCCACCACAAGGATTTCACTGGGGCCTGCTATCATATCGATACCCACTATGCCGTAAACCTTCTTTTTGGCTAACGCCACGAAAATGTTACCCGGACCTACGATTTTATCCACCTTGGGTACGCTCTCCGTGCCGTAGGCTAACGCCGCAATTGCGCCTGCGCCGCCGATTTTGAAAACCTTGTCAACGCCTGCAAGTCTTGCCGCCACAAGGATTTCCGCCTTGATTGCGCCGTCCTTGGTGGGGGGCGTGGTCATATAAATATTTTTAACTCCTGCTATCCTCGCAGGAATTACGTTCATCAAAACCGTGGAGGGGTAGCTTGCCGTGCCGCCCGGTACGTAAACGCCCACGTTCTCGATAGGCGTTATCCTCTGCCCTAAAACTATTCCGTCCTTTTTCAGCTCGAAGCCCTCTCTCCTTTGTGCGGCGTGGAAAGCGCGGATATTGTCTGCGGAACGGTTGAGCATTGCCTTGTAATCCGCTCCGACGGCTTTTTCCGCCGCGGCAAACTCCTCTTCCGTCACCTCAAGGGCGGTAAGCCGCACCTTGTCGAACCTCTCGCCAAAGTCGTACAGCGCGGCGTCTCCGCGTTCCCTGACCTCTGCAAGAATACCGTCCACCGCCTGCTCGTACTCGCCGTAGGAGGTAAGCTCGCGGTTGAGTATATCCTTTGTTTTTACCGAACTAAAATCGTACTGCTTAATCATTAGTGACCTCTCTTATCTTTTCGGCAATCGTTCTGATTTCGTTTTCCTTGAATTTGTAGGAGGATTTGTTGGCTATAAGTCTTGCGCTTATCGGCAGAACCACTTCCTTGACTTCCAAATCGTTCTCCTTCAGGGTGGTGCCCGTTTCCACTATATCCACGATAATGTCCGACATATTGAGAATCGGCGCAAGCTCGATGGAACCGCTTAGCTTGATTATCTCGATTTCGCGGTTTTTGCCGTCGTAATAGGCGCGTGCTATGTGGGGGAACTTGGTGGCGACCACCAAGGGGCGTTTCACGTCCTCGATAAAGGACTTTTTCGCCGCCACGCACATACGGCATTTGCCGATTAAAAGGTCGGACAGCTCGTAAACGTCCGCGCCGTACTCCAAAAGCACGTCCTTGCCGACTACGCCTATATCCGCCGCGCCCTTTTCCACGTAAACAGGTACGTCCGAGGGCTTAACCAAAAAATATCGTATTCCCTTGTCTTCGTTTTCGAATATCAGCTTGCGGCTGTCGTCAAAGCTCTCGGCTACCGTATAGCCGCACTTTTCCAGCAGTCCGTACGCCTTGTTTCCCAATCGTCCTTTGGGTAATGCTACGCTAATCATAATTGCTCTCCGTTATAGTAGGCTACCACGTCGTTAAGCGACAGCGCAAAGCCCATCGCGCCTACCGTCTTGTTGAACTTTTCCAACAGGCGGTCGTATCTGCCGCCCGACAGTAACAGCTTGGGCATTTTGGATACGTAGCCTTGGAAAATAATGCCGTTATAATAGGCAATATCGTTGAGAATGCTGAAATCCAAACGGATTTTGCTCTCGTCCGCGGTGCCTTCGACCTCGTTAAACAGGGTTTTGAGGGTGCTTAAGGACTCCGTCATCGTGCGGTCGCCCTCCGCAACCTTTTCCGCTACGCTTATCGCGGTTTTGAAGTCCGTCGGACAGCCGGCGATAGACAGCATTTTGTCAGTAACCTCGCCGCTTAAACCGTTATCCGCGCACAACGCCTTTAACTCGTGGGTGTTACGGGAGCGGATACAGGTCAAAACCGCGTCCTGCAACGCTTCAGGCGCGAGCCTTAACAGTCCGCCGATAAAGCTCATATCCGACAGCGCAAATACGTAATTCTCGTCCACGACCGCCAGACTTTTGCGTGCAAGGGCGCAAATCTCCACCGTTTCCGCCAAGCCCACGTTGCCGATATGCTCTAATCCCATTTGGCTGATTTCCTTAAATCCGCCGTATTCGCCCTTGCGGTAAACGCTCTCGCGGTAATACAGCTTTTCCTCGTTTTCGCCTGAGGCTTTTGCGTTCTTGACAATGGATAGGGTTACGTCAGGTTTGAGTGCCAAAAGCTTGCCGTCCGGTGCGTTAAAGGTGATAACGTATTCACTGCCTAAAAAATTCTTGTTTTCCAGATACAGCGAGTACTCCTCAAACTTCCGCATACGGAACTGCCTGTAGCCGCTTTGCTCGTATAGGGCGCGAAGCTCCAGATAAACTCGCTCGTCCGCTTCCAGCGTTTTGGTGTCGATAATCATTATTTGCTCTCCATAATCCGCTTAAGCAGCTTGGCGTAACCGCCGCTGCCGTGCTTGATACAACGGGAAACACGGGATAACGTCGCCGTGGAAATCTCCGTTTTTTCCATTACCTGATTGTAGGTGTCGCCCTCGATTAAAAGCTGGGCGGACTCTATCCTCTGCTCCATCTTTTCGATTTCCGCATAGGTGCATAAATCCTCGAAAAACATACGGTAATCTTCCGGTGTTTCAAGTTTGCTCAATACCTCGTAAAGTTTCATATTATCTCCTTATCCGCGTCAGGCGGATTGTTCTGCGGTAAGGGCTGTTCAAAAAACCGCCCCTATCACTATAATACATTATCGCGTTAAAGTTGTAAAGTGTTTTCGGAAATAATTATTTCTCAGTGGATAAGGCCACCCCACAATAACACTACGTGTTTTTGCAGGGAACCCCGGGGAATTTAACTTGTCATTCTGAACAAGCGTTTATGCGAAGTGAAGAATCTCGCCGACAGACGGAATTATTAATCACTGCGCTATGGACAATACGGTTAAAAACAAAAAGGGACGGAAGACCGTCCCTTAATATGGTTGTAGATTGCTGTATCGCATAGATGCGAGATTCTTCGTCACAAACAAGTTGTTTCCTCAGAATGACAGGTATTGCTTGTCCAGAATGACAAATATTGTTCGCAGAATGACATTCGTGCGTAGCCTTAAGTTACTCCTTGTCCGTTGTGGTGGCGGCTGCCTCTTGCTCCGCGTCTGCCGCGGACGGCTCGTCGGTGATGCCTGCCGCTTTTTTCGCCTTGTCGGCTTTAAGCTGTTTGATGGTGTCGATAGCGTAATTGACAGCTGCCGCCCAGTTGAGCACTAAGCCGATGGTAACGATAATCCAGTCAATACCGAACTCGCCCCAAAGTCCGCTGATAAAGTTGTGGAAGAAACAGCAGATAACGCCTATGCTGATAGTACAGCTTGCGACCTTACCCAGCATATTGGCTTTGATATTGATTTTGTTGACTACGAAAGAGCCTACCACAATCATCATCAGCTCTCTAAACGCCAGCACGATGATAAACGCCCAGTGCATATAACCTGCAACCGATAAGGCGATAATAGTACCTACGTGCATAACCTTATCCGCTATGGGATCAACGCATTGACCTATATAGGAGCCTTGGTTGAATTTCCTTGCAATCCAGCCGTCCACAACGTCCGTAGCGGCGGCAAAAGCCATAAGCCCCAGCGCGATATAAACGTAAAAATGCACCGCGTCCGCTCTTGCTCCGAGAATTACCAGCGTCATAACCGCAGGTATGCACAGAATACGGATAAGGGTAAGCAAATTGGGTATAGTGCAAAGCTCTTTTTTGGTAAATTGCAGTCTTTTCATCATAGCCTCCCGACGGATAAGAAAAACTTTCCATCAATACATATTTTATTATAAATGCACGTAATTGTCAATAGGGAACATAAGGTATAAATCGGTGCTTGCGCTTATCCCTGCCCGTCCTCTTGGGCAGGAAGCGGTTAAAAGCCCCCTTGCGCCCCCGAAAGTCGTTGATTGAGCGGAAATTAATTGCGGCTGTTGCCGTCGGAATATCCTTTCCTTGCGTTTAATTATGGGTTGGGTTGGTAATAATCAATGAGTATGAGAGAAACGGTGATTTTTTGCATAGGCAGCGATAGGATAAGCGGTGACAGACTGGGCCCCGAGGTGGGCAGTCTTCTTAGGTACAAATATAACGTGCCTTGTTACGTTTACGGCGTGGAGGGAACTCCCGTCAACGGCGTAAACCTTCCCGAATACAGGCGTATGGCGGCGCAAAACCACCCTTGCGCGTTCACCTTGGCTGTGGATGCCGCCGTGGGCGAGCGGAGCGACTTGGGCAAAATCAAGTTCCGCAGAGGGGGCGTTAAAGCAGGCGGCGCGTTGGGCGAGGGACACGCTCCCCTAGGCGACGTCAGCGTAATGGGCGTGGTGGCGGTGAAAAGCGACAGCGTTATGACATCGCTTTTGGAGGCTCCCTTTGCTCTGGTGGAGAGCTTGGCGGAAAAAATCGCGCGGATAATCGCGGAATTCCTTTTGTCCGCCGCCGTTTGAACGGAAAAAACAGGCTTTATCTCCCCTAAAAAGGCTTTTCGCTATTGAAAAACCTCTTGAAGTATGGTAAAATTATTAAGCGCGTACAGGCGGTGTTGCCGTTTATTGCGGCAAGTCCTCTTATGCGCTAATTTTTTTACGGAGAGTGTTTATGGAAAAGATTTGGTGGAAAGAGATGGCTGTGTATCAGATTTGGCCTCGTAGCTTTTGCGACGGCAACGGCGACGGCATCGGCGACCTTAAGGGTATTCTCGGCAAGCTGGAATACGTCAAGAGCGTAGGCGCGGACGCGATTTGGTTCTCACCGTTATACGTTTCACCGCAGGCGGACTACGGCTACGACATAGCCGATTACCGCAATATCGCGCCTGAATACGGCACGTTAGACGACTTTAAGGCGGTTTTGGAGAAGGCTCACGCCTTGGGACTTAAGGTCATAATGGATTTGGTTATCAACCACACCAGCAATCAGCATAAGTGGTTTTTGGAAAGCCGCAAGGGCGGTGACGACAACCCCTATAAGGATTATTATATTTGGCGCAAGGGCAAGGGCAAGGACGGCAAAAAGTTCCCCAATAACTGGACTTCCACCTTCCCCGGCGACGGTTGGCAGTACGACGAGGTAAGAGGCGAATACTACCTGCACCTTTTCGCGGTGGAACAGCCCGACCTCAATATGGATAACCCTAAGGTCAGACAAGAGGTTAAGGATATAATGAAGTTTTGGCTGGATATGGGCGTGGACGGCTTCCGTGAGGACGTTATCACCTTTATCAGCAAAAAAGAGGGCTTACCCAACGGCTTCCCCCTTATGCCTGCCGCAAGAGGTATGGAGCATTACAAGAACGGCCCTCGGATTCACGAGTTTTTGCAGGAGTTCAAGACCGTTTGGGGTAAATACGATGCTATGACCGTGGGCGAGGCTCCGATGATGACTCCTAAGGTGGCGTTAAAGTACGTCAGCAACGGCAATCAAGAATTGAATATGATGTTCAACTTCCAGCATATGGAGGCGGACTGCTTCCTTTACAGCTGGGTGCATACGGGCTTTAAGCTCAAAAAGCTGAAAAAGGTCTATAACAACTGGCAGACTAAGCTCTATCACAAGGCGTGGAACGCCAACTACATAGAGAACCACGACCAGCCCAGAGTTATTTCCCGTTACGGCAGTGAAAAGTTCCGCGTGGAAAGCGGCAAAACCTTAGCCACTATGTACCTGTGTCTGGGCGGTACGCCTTTCATCTACCAGGGACAGGAAATCGGTATGGTCAACTGCCCTCTTAACGAGCTTGACGACTATCCCGACGTCAATACCCACGCTTGCTATAACCTGTTCCGCAAACTGGGCTTTAAGCACGAAACGGTTATGAAACTGGCGCGTTACGCCTGCCGCGACAACGCCCGTACTATGATGCAGTGGAACGGCGGCAAGAATGCAGGCTTTACCACCGCTGAAAAGCCTTGGTTCGTTGTCAACCCCAATTATACGGAAATCAACGTCGAAGCGGCGGAAAAAGATCCCGACAGTATCCTTAATTACTACCGCAAGCTGTTGGCTCTGCGTAAAGAGAATCCCGTGGTAATCTACGGCGATTTTAAGCTCTACTACAAGGGCTCTAAAAAGCTGTTCGTTTACGAGCGTAATTACGAGGGCAAAAAGCTCTTCGTGTGTATGAACTTCTCCGAAACCGATACCGAAATGACGGTGCCTAATGGTATCGACTTAAGCAAAGCGACCTTGCTTACCGCCAATTATCCCGATTGCAAGACGGCGGCGGCGATTACCCTGCGCCCCTACGAGTCCAGAGTGTATATAATGTAAGGACAAGGAACGGATAATTACACAACGGAATAAAACACCAATAAAAAAGTCGGAGTAGGTAATACTTCGGCTTTTTGTTGTTAATGAAAAGCCCGTTTTCATACAGTGTAATGATAGCCGCCTAATAACGATTAAACGCCTGATAATGACTAGCCGCCTTTCGGCGAGATTCTTCACAGCCGTGTGCCACTCGTTCAGAATGACATATCTTCAGTATTAAACAAGAGTCGGAGTAGGCAATACTTCGGCTATTTTTAATGGAAAATCCGTTTCCGTAGAGTGTAATGATTAGCCGCCTAATAACGATTAAACGCCTTTCGGCGAGATTCTTCACAGCCGTGCGCCACTCGTTCAGAATGACAGATATCTCAGTATTAAACAAGAGTCGGAGTCGGTAATACTTTGGCTTTTTGTTGTTAAGAAAATAGTCGCTAACCCCACTCTGCAACAATAGTAGATATTCTTGCACAGAATCTCGGGAACACTCGGGGTTTGTCATTCTGAGGACGTGACTTTGTCACAACGAAGAATCTCGCGTTTATGCGGCACAATAAACTTAACAGAGTGCCACTCGTTCCGAATGACAGATATAGGCGTTTGCTATCTATTGATTTTCGGATTGTCGGTGCGTTCTAACAAATAATCTATTGATACGTCAAAATAGTCGGCTATTGCGATTAACACGCTGTAACCTGCTTCCCTTTCTCCTGTTTCGTAACGGCTTATGGTATTTTGAGAGGTATTTAAGTCAAGTGCGAGCTTTAGTTGTGAGATTTTTTTCTTTATCCGTAATTCTTTTAATCGCAAAACACATACCTCCATTGGAAATTTGCTCTTGACAAAATTATCCCAGTTTGGTATAGTATCTTTATCCCAATATGGGATATTCGCATTTTCAGGAGGGAAATAATGAAAACGATAGTAAAAACTAAAATCTTATCAACCAAAGAACAAGAAACAAGCGCCAGTAAAAAGAAAAATAGATTATTGACTGGTTTGGCAGCTGGCTTGGGTGGAACGTGGCTATCCAGCGAACAAGATAAATGGGGAAGTAGGCATAAAAAGACAGAGGAAGTCACTACTTTTTTAATTATATATGATGATTCCAGTCGTGAGACAGAACAAGTCGTCAATGGAAGCGAAAGGTACAATTCATTGATAATGTACTTAGAATAAATGTTTTAATACCAGCCGAGGGAGGATAATTAAAATGAAAAAAAGAGCGATTTTTTTCGTGTTTGTAATACTTATTATAGTGTCAATATCTGCTTGTGGATTCAATCAAAACGGGTTGCAAGAGAACAATAATTCGCGGAGTACCGATATAGTTAAAAATTGTGACCATAGTAATTGTGACCTTCTTAGCGATACGGCAACGTGTGAAGCGGGAGGAACAAAAAGAACAAAATGCAGCGATTGTGGCGAAATCATTGCTGAAACCAGTCTGGCGAAAGGACATAACGGCGTTATTAGGTGTAGCAACTGTAATCAGTTATTTACGGATATAATATACGATTATTTAGTACCGTTTACCCTTGCCGACAAGGAATCTTCGTATGATAAAGTGCTGACTTTTAGCAAGCAGAAAAATGCAAATGGTGAGCTAACTCTTTCTTTTGCGAATCGTTATGGTGCATTATCAACCACAATAACAAGTATATTTACACTTAAAAAGAACGGCGATTGGGATTATGTTACAAACTACGTCGGTAATATACAAGGCACGGTGTATAAATCAAGCATCTCCGCTGTGATAACGCTTGAAAATCTGTCACTTTATACCTACTATAATGTTGATAAAGAAAAATTCGAAGTTCCAGTTGAAGAAGGTACAGGCGATTCTAGTGCTTGGGATTTGCTATACACTTCAACAAAAAGCAATTATGCATTATGCATTAAAACTATAGACTCCGTATGTAGTGCAAGCAATAAAGTAACCCTGAAGAATTTTGGTTTTTCGAATTATTGATAAATTCTGCAAAAATTCAAAAACCAGATAATAAATGCCTAAATAAAGGAGATAAATATGAATAAATGGAAAAAAATAGTATTAATTATTTTTTTAATTGCGATAGGTATAACGGCAATAGTTATGGGTGCGAAGTGCATTGATAACGGTGCAGATTATTATTATTTTAATAGCATTGCATATGGAGAAGAAGAATTTGCAATTGCCGATATGGTTCACAGTGTATTGTACGGTATTGGCGGTATCCTAATTGTGTCGGGGTTGTTAGTTTTTGTTGTCGCTCTAAAGACAATGTACACTAGCAATGAAGATGACAAAAAAGAATAATTTTTTACCGCCGATACATCAGGTGAAAGTATCGTAAGAGATTAACATTGACTGGACGGGAAGCCCGTTTCCGTATAGTGTAACGATTAACCGCCTTTCGGCGAGATTCTTCACAGCCGTGTGCCACTCGTTCAGAATGACAGATATCCTCTTCGATGACGGTAACAGCTTTCCGAAAAATCGTTTTTTATTGTGGTGTTTTCCTTTGACAAGAGGATTTTGCTATGATAATATTTAAGTATGGAAAAGCGCTCGTTACAACTGACGGAAAGTGGATTACCACGTGGAAGTAGCGAGAGAGATAATGTCGTCCGTCTGGGCAGGTTTACCGTAAGGTAATTCTGCCCTTTTTGTTTTTTACCGCCTAAAACAAGCGGTAATGAACAAGAAGATAGCCGCTAAACGCGAGATTCTATAACCACCCCACAATAACACGTTGTGTTTTTGCGGGGAACCCCGAACAACCACCCCACAATAACACGTTGTGTTTTTGCGGGGAACCCCGAGTCGTAACGTGGTTGTTCCTCAGAATGACAGTCCTTTGTGACAAAGTTAAATCCTAGGAACGACGGTATAAGCGGTTGCGAAGACAGTTTGCGGCACTGTAAAGCCGCAATTCCTGTAACCCTTTAACAGCAACGGGCAAAAGCCCGACTCAATAAGCGCGGCGGATTAATCCGCCGAGAAAAAGGAGGTCGTATGAAAAAGGTTGCCATTATTATGGGAAGTGAAAGCGATATGCCGATTGCCGAAAAAGCGGTGAGTACCCTCAACGGGCTTGCCGTGCCTTACGAGGTACATATATTTTCCGCACACAGAACGCCCGAGGAAACGAGGGCGTTTTCTGTTTCCGCGGAGGCAAACGGTTTCGGCGCGATAATCGCTTTGGCAGGCAAAGCCGCCCACTTAGCAGGGGCTATTGCCGCCGTCACGTTACTGCCTGTTATCGGTGTTCCTATTAAGTCCTCTGCCTTGGACGGCTTGGACGCTCTCTTGTCCACGGTGCAGATGCCCTCGGGTATTCCTGTTGCCACCGTTGCTATCGACGGTGCGGCAAACGCCGCGATTTTAGCCGCCGAAATACTCGCGTTATCGGACGGCGAGCTTAAAGAAAGATTGGCGGCACAACGGATTGCCGCCCGTGACAAAATACTCAAAAAGGACGCGGAAACCGCGGCAAAATTTAATAAATAACGGAGGTTACTATGAAAAAGATTTATCAAGGCAAGACTAAGGACGTGTTCGCTTTAGATAACGGCAATTATATGCTGAAGTTCAAGGACGACGTTACGGGTACGGACGGCGTTTTCGATCCCGGTGCCAATACCGTCGGGCTTTCTATCGCCGGAGTAGGTAATATTAACCTCCGTATGAGTGTGTACTTTTTTGAGCTGCTGAAAAAACTCGGCGTTGCTACCCATTACGTATCCGCCGACCTTAACGCTACCACAATGGAAGTTTTGCCTGCAAAGGTTTTCGGCAAGGGACTTGAGGTTGTGTGCCGTCGAAGGGCGGTAGGCAGTTTTTACCGCCGTTACTCGGAGTACGTTGCAGAGGGCGCAATTCTCCCCTCTTACGTTGAAACCACCTTCAAAAATGACGCCAAGGACGACCCCCTCGTTACCAAGGACGGTCTTATCGCCCTTAACGTAATGAGCGACAAGCAGTACGAGGACGTTAAGGCTATGACTCAAAAAATCACCGCTGTCGTCAACGACGAGATGGTAAAACGCGGTATGGAGCTTTATGATATTAAGTTTGAGTTCGGCTACAGCGGCGACAAGGTTATCCTAATCGACGAAATCGCCAGCGGCAATATGCGCGTATATAAGGATGGCAAGTACGTAGAGCCTATGACTCTTTCCAAACTCTTCTTCGAGTTCGAGGCGTAAAATGAAGCTGAAAGAAGAATGCGGAGTTTTCGGAATTATCAGCCCCTTGCGTAACGGCGTGGCGCACCTTGCCTATTACGGACTTTTTGCCCTACAGCACAGAGGTCAGGAGAGCGCAGGTATCGCCGTCAACGACAACGGCGTTTTGAAATGCTATAAGGAAGTGGGGTTAGTCAACGACGTTTTTACCCCTGCCGCGATGGAGTACCTCGGCAAAGGCACTATGGCGGTCGGTCACTGCCGCTACGGTACGGCAGGTACGGACGGCAAGGTCAACGCACAGCCTATGATGGTCAATCATTATAACGGCTGTATGGCTTTAGCCCACAACGGAAGCTTAGTCAACTACAAGGAACTTAGACTTGAGCAGGAGCTGAACGGCGCGATTTTTACCAGCGTCAGCGACGCGGAACTGCTTAGCTACCTCATTACCAAGGAAAGACTTAATTGCGACAACATCGAGGAGGCTATCGGCAGGGTTATGGACAGACTGGTGGGTGCGTATTCCCTCGTCCTTATGACTCATAACAAGCTGGTCGCCGTTAGAGATCCTAACGGCTTCCGCCCCTTATGCTACGGCGTTAAGGAGGACGGCAGTTACGTTATCGCCTCCGAAACCTGCGCCTTGGACGCGGTGGACGCCAAGTTCGTCCGCGACGTGGCCCCCGGTGAAATCATCGTTTTTACCGCAGAGGGAGTCAAGAGCTTTACCGAGCATTGCGGTAAGGCGGAAAAGAACCTTTGCGTTTTTGAGTACATTTACTTTGCCAGACCTGACTCGGTGGTGGACGGCTGTTCCGTTCACGAGGCGCGTCTTCGCGCAGGAGCTTTCCTCGCCCTTGAACACCCCGTTCAAGCCGATATCGTTATAGGTGTTCCCGATTCGGGTATCGACGCGGCAATAGGCTACTCCCGTCAGTCGGGCATTCCCTACGGCTTGGGCTTTATCAAAAATAAGTATATCGGCAGAACCTTTATCGCCCCCGGACAGAAGTTCAGAGAGGACTTGGTTCGCATAAAGCTCAATCCCGTTTCCGCTACGGTAAGAGGTAAGCGCGTGGTCTTAATCGACGACAGCATCGTCCGCGGCACCACCAGTGCGCGTATCGTCAAGCTGCTTAGGGACGCAGGGGCTACCGAGGTGCATATGAGAGTATCCGCGCCCCCCTTCAAAAATCCCTGCTATTACGGCACCGATATAGCTTCCCGTGACGTTCTAATCGCCTGCACCCACACCCACAGCGAAATCGAAAAGGCTATCGGCGTGGACTCGCTTGGCTACCTTAGCGTTACCAACGTGAAGCAAATCGCCTGCGGTTCAAACAGAAAATGCGGCGGCTACTGCACGGCTTGTTTTGACAACGTGTACCCCACCGCCACCCCTGAGGACGGCAAGAATTGACAACGCCGTTAAGGACGGCAAAGGAGATATCGAGTTATGGCAAAATCCTTTAGCGAGAGCTACAAGAGCGCAGGCGTGGATATAACCGCAGGCTACAAGGCTGTGGAGCTTATGAAAAAGCACGTGGCGAAAACCTTGACCGAGGGCGCGTTAGGCGATATCGGCGGTTTCGGCGGCTTGTTTTCTCTGGATTTGACGGGGTACAAAAAGCCTGTTTTGGTCAGCGGCACGGACGGCGTAGGCACCAAGCTGAAGCTTGCTTTTTTGCTTAATCGGCACGATACGGTGGGTATCGACTGCGTGGCTATGTGCGTCAACGACGTGATTTGCTGTGGCGCGAAACCGCTGTTCTTCCTAGACTACGTGGCGGTGGGTAAGAACGTACCCGAAAGAGTCGCCGACATCGTGGCGGGAGTCGCCGAGGGCTGTGTTAAATCCGGTTCCGCTTTAATCGGCGGAGAAACGGCGGAAATGCCCGGCTTTTACCCTGAAAACGAATACGACCTTGCAGGCTTTTCGGTAGGTATCGTGGATAGGGATAAGGTTTTGGACAAGACCGCAATAAAGCCCGGCGACGCTATTATCGCGCTCCCCTCGTCGGGAGTTCACAGCAACGGCTTTTCGCTGGTGAGAAAGGTTTTCGATTTGGAGAATTGCGACCTCGGCAAGAGTTACGAGGAGCTTAACGGCGCACCCTTGGGCGAAACCCTGCTTACGCCCACCGAGATTTACGTTAAGCCTATGCTGAAACTGTTTGAAACGGTTACGGTTAAGTCGGCGGCGCACGTTACAGGCGGCGGTTTTTATGAGAATATTCCCCGTAGCCTGCCTAAGGGTATCGGCGCGGAGATTTGCAAGCAGGACGTGAAAGTACTGCCGATTTTCAAGACCTTAGCGAGAGTGGGCGGCATACCCGAAAGGGATATGTACAACACCTATAATATGGGCGTGGGTATGACGGCGGTTGTGGACGCAAAGGACGCGGATAAGGCAATAACCTTGCTTAAGGAAATGGGCGTGAACGCTTACCTTTTGGGGCAAACCGTCAGTTCCGACGAGGGGGTTATACTGCGGTGACGGACAAGGTAAGAGTTGCGGTTTTTGTGTCGGGCGGCGGCACCAATTTGCAGGCGATTATCGACGCGGTGAAAAGCGGAGTCATCAGCTCCGCCGTGCTGTGCGAGGTGATTTCAGGCAACGAAAACGCCTACGCGCTGACAAGAGCGGAGAACGCCGGCATAAGGACGGCGGTGATTGCTCGCAAAAGCTTTGCCGACCAAGCGGCCTACGAGGACGCGCTGAACGCCGAGCTTAAGGCGGTCGGTGCGGAACTGATTGTGCTTGCGGGCTTCCTTAGTATCCTAAGCGGTGATTTTACTGCTCTGTATCCTAACAGAATAATCAACGTACACCCTGCCCTTATTCCCAAGTTTTGCGGCAAGGGTTACTACGGCTTGAGGGTTCACGAGGCGGTATTAGCGGCAAAGGAGACGGTCACGGGTGCCACCGTGCATTACGTGAACGAGGTGCCGGACGGCGGTGAAATCATTTTTCAAAAAGAAGTGGCGGTTCACCCTGACGATACGCCGCAGATACTGCAAAGACGGGTTATGGAAGAGGCGGAATGGATTATACTGCCCGAGGCCGTGGAGTCCGTAGCCAAAAAGATTTTAGAAAAAAGATTATAGACAAGCAAGAAGATTAGAACAAGACGATTAAATATCGACAAGCAAGACAGTTATAGAAAAACGGTTAAAGCAAGACGAACAAAGTAAGACAAGCAAGACGGAAAGCGAAAAACGATTATAGGAAAAAATAGTAAAAAAGGCGACAAAGCAAGACAGTTATAGAAAAATGGTTAAAGCAAGACTGGCAAGACGATTACAGAAAAGGAGCTGAATATGGACGTTTATAAGGTAAAACGCTCGGCGGAAATACTGTCCGCCAACGAGTACCCCGGCAGGGGAATTATTATCGGAAAGAGCGCGGAGGGCGGTTACGCCGCTTTTGCGTATTTCATAATGGGAAGAAGCGAAAACAGTAAGAACCGCGTGTTCAGCAAGACCGAGGAGGGTATTATTATCTATCCTTACGACCCTACTAAGGTTAAGGACCCAAGTCTGATTATCTATTCGCCGATAAGAAAATATAAGGATAAAATTATCGTCACCAACGGCGACCAGACCGACACGGTTTTCGAGGGTTTTGAAAAGGGTTTGAGCTTTGACGAGGCGTTGGAAAGCCGCTGTTTCGAGCCTGACGAGCCTAATTATACCCCAAGAATAAGCGGCGTGTTGGACTTTGAAAAAGGCTTTTGCTACAGAGAAAGCATACTCAAAAGCGCCGATCCCTACGGCTCTGCCTGCAACAGATACGGCTTCGGCTATACCCCTGTCAACGGCTTAGGTCATTTTATCCACACCTACGTATGCAACGGCAACCCGATACCCACCTTTACGGGAGAGCCCGAAAGAGTGTATATACCCGAGGATTTTCAAGAGTTTTCCGAGGAAATTTGGAATAACCTCAATCCCGATTACAAGGTCAGCCTATATACCTGCTTTGTCAATCTGACGACCAAGGAAGAGCAGTTTAAGCTGTATAACGTCAACGCCTAAGCGTACCGAAACCGCAGATATAACTGCAAAAATATCGGATAACTCTAACGATATTGCAAACAACGTGTAAAAAAACCTATATTGCAAACGTCGGTACGATTATCGATAATACGGACGGCGGTACGATACCGCTTAACAACAAGTTTCAGCGGAAATGAAATAAAGCAATAAGAACCGAAAAACGGTTGTGAAATCGAAAAATATCGGATAACGCAGGATTATTGAGAATTAAAGGCGCATAGCGCAAACGAGCGGATTAACCGCGTAACGTAACACGGAGAGAAAAATGAAAGAATTTAACCTTAAATACGGCTGCAACCCCAATCAAGCCAACGCGAAAATTTATATGAACGACGGCAGTGACCTGCCTATCGAAATATTGTCGGGACGTCCCGGGTATATCAACTTTTTGGACGCCTTTAACAGCTGGCAGTTGGTTAAGGAACTGAAAGAAGCCACGGGCTTGCCCTCCGCGGCGAGCTTTAAGCACGTTAGCCCCACCTCTGCGGCAGTGGGTAAGGTGATGGACGCCAAGCTGAAAAAGGCCTGTTTTGTGGACGATATAGAGGGCTTGGACGACTCCCCCATCGCCTGCGCTTATGCAAGAGCGCGAGGCACCGACCGTATGAGTTCCTTCGGCGACTGGATAGCCTTATCCGACAAATGTGACGTAACCACCGCGAAAATCGTTGCCAGAGAGGTAAGCGACGGTATTATCGCTCCCGACTATGACGGCGAGGCTCTTGAGATACTTAAGGCAAAGCGCAAGGGTACCTATAACGTGGTGAAAATCAACCCTGCCTATCAGCCTGCGGAAACTGAAACCAAGCAGGTTTTCGGCGTTACCTTTACCCAAAACCGCAATAATTTCAAAATCGACGCGGAGCTTTTGAATAACGCGGTAACTGCGAACAAGGACCTGCCCGACAGCGCGAAAACCGACCTTATCGTGGCGTTGATTACCCTTAAGTACACCCAATCCAACTCGGTTTGCTATGCCAAGGACGGACAGGCAATAGGCGTGGGCGCAGGACAGCAATCCCGTATCCATTGCACCAGATTAGCAGGTCAAAAAGCCGATTTGTGGCATTTAAGACAGGCGGATAAGACCTTATCCCTCTGCTTTGCCGATACCGTGGGAAGACCTGACAAAAACAACCTTATAGATATATATTTATCCGAAGACTACGAGGAAATTCTAAAAGACGGCGAGTGGCAGAAATACTTTACGGTTAAGCCCGAACCCTTTACCCTTGCGGAAAAAAAGGCGTATCTTGCCACCGTTAGCGGAGTAGCCTTGGGTAGTGACGCGTTCTTCCCCTTCGGCGACAACGTGGAAAGAGCGGCAAAGAGCGGAGTAAGCTACATTGCCGAGCCCGGGGGCTCTAAGCGTGACGACGACGTTATCGCGGTTGCCGATAAGTACGGTATGGTTATGTGCTTTACGGGTATGCGCCTGTTCCACCACTAAAAGTAAGAAACAACGAGAAAAACGCATTGCTAAAAATAGAAAAACATCGGAATTTGCGGAACAAATCGCGGTTATAACAGATAACGCGCACGACTTGACTACGATATGCGCTTGTTCCACCACTAAAAGTAAGGAACGCGGATATAAGATACAAAGCACACAACGGTTAGACTACCGAACAAGGAACGCGGCTATTAAGCGCAAAGCGGTTAAGACTACCGAACAAGGAACGCGGATTAGAATTGCAACGCGGCTATTAAGCACGAAACGCAAAACAGCTAACACGGCAATAAGGTTGCCGACAAGTAACCTCAAAACGAAAAAATATCGGAGGACGCTATGAAAATTATGGTTATAGGCGGCGGAGGAAGGGAACACGCCATTATCAAAAAGCTAAAGCAAAGCCCCCTTGTTGAAAAGATTTTTGCCTTGCCCGGCAACGGCGGTATAGCTTCCGACGCGGAATGTGTGGACATTAAGGCTAAGGATATTGAGGGTATAATTAATTTTGTCAAGCAAAATCCGATAGATTTCGCGGTGGTTGCCCCCGATGATCCTCTCGCTCTCGGAGCGGTGGACGAGTTAAACAAGCTAGGGATTCCCTGCTTCGGGCCCGATAAAAAAGCCGCCGTTATCGAAAGCAGTAAGGCTTTTGCCAAAAACCTAATGAGAAAGTACGGGATTCCAACCGCGGAGTACGCCGTATTCGAGGATAAGGATAAGGCTTTTGCCTATCTGGAAACCCACGCTCTCCCCGTGGTGATAAAAGCGGACGGCTTGGCTCTCGGTAAGGGCGTGATTATCGCCTCTTCCTTGCAGGAAGCCAAGGACGCCGTTGAGGATATGCTAAGCGGCAAGCTTTTCGGCAAAAGCGGTGCGCGTGTGGTAATCGAGGAATTTTTGCAGGGAGTCGAGGTCAGCGTACTGTCCTTTACCGACGGCAAAACGCTGGTTCCTATGGTATCCTCTATGGATCACAAGCGTGCGCTTGACGGCGACCTTGGACTGAATACGGGCGGTATGGGCGCGGTTGCTCCCAATCCGTATTACACCTCGGAAATCGCAGAACGGTGCTATAAGGAGATTTTTATGCCCACGGTTAGGGCGATGAACGCCGAGGGGCGCCCCTTTAAAGGGTGTTTGTACTTCGGCTTGATGCTTACCGACAAGGGACCTTACGTTATAGAATACAACTGCCGTTTCGGCGATCCCGAAACGCAAGCCGTTCTCCCCTTACTGGAAACCGACCTTATGGAAATAATGCTTCAAGTGGCTGACGGCACTCTTAACCCTGCGGCTGTCAGGTTCAAAAAAGCCGCTTCCTGCTGTGTGGTGGTCGCCTCTAAGGGCTACCCAGTAAGCTATGAAAACGGTTATCCGATTAGGGTTAAGCAGGGATTTGACGCGGAGCTGTACGTTGCAGGCGCAAGGCTGACGGATAAGGGCTTGGTAAGCGCAGGCGGACGGGTTCTCGGTGTGACCGCCCTTGCCGACACCCTGCCCTCGGCGATTGAACGGGCGTATGAGAACGCGGCGAAAATAGAGTTTGAAAACGGTTACTTCCGCAAGGATATCGGGAAAAAGGCTCTTGCGGCGGCGAAATAGTTATTAGCCGTCAAGAAAACAACGGAACAACGAAACAACGGCGAGAAATAAGCGCAGTGCTTTATCGGCTATGCTTTGGATTAGACAGAAAAAGAGGTACAGGAGGACGTTATGGTTTATCGCATTTACGTTGAAAAAAAGGAAGGTTTTAGAGCGGAAGCGGCGGCGTTGCTGTCTGACTTGCGTAATTTGCTGGGCGTTAAAACCCTGCTTTCCCTTAGAATAATCAACCGCTACGATTTGGAAAATTTGGATAAGGCGGTGTTCGATTACGCCGTGAGCAAGATTTTTTCGGAACCGCAGACGGATACTGCCGCCACCGAACTTGACGTTGAGGGCGCGGACTGCGTTTTTGGCGTGGAGTATCTGCCCGGTCAATTCGACCAGAGAGCGGACAGCGCGGCGCAGTGTATTCAGTTGGCTTCCGCCGTGGAAAGACCTACGGTGCGTACCGCGAAAATCTACGTTTTGGAGGGTGCGCTGACTCCTGACGATATTGCTCTTATCAAAAAATACGTTATCAATCCCGTGGAGTGCCGCGAGGCGGATTTAGCTCTCGCCCCGACGCTGGCAACCGACTATAAGGTGCCTGATACGGTGGGTACCATTCACGGTTTTTGCACCTACAGCCGCAGTGAACTGGCGAATTTCGTCAAGGATATGCGCCTTGCAATGGACGAGGACGATGCGGAGGTTTGCCGCGACTATTTCCGCAAGGAGGGTTGCGATCCTACGATTACGGAAATCCGTATGCTGGACACCTACTGGTCGGACCATTGCCGTCACACCACATTTTTAACCACGCTGGATAAGGTGAGTTTTGAAAGCCCGATTCTTGAACGCGCTTACAACAGGTACGTTGCGGCGCGGTCGGAGCTTCACCGCACAAAGCCGATTAACCTTATGGATATTGCCACAATCGGCGCGAAACTCCTTAAAAAACAGGGTATGCTTGACAAGCTGGACGAGTCCGAGGAGATTAACGCCTGTACCGTCAAAATCAAAATCGAGATTGACGGACAGCCTGAGGATTATCTTCTGCTTTTCAAGAACGAAACCCATAACCACCCTACGGAAATAGAGCCTTTCGGCGGTGCGGCAACCTGTATCGGCGGCGCGATTCGCGATCCCTTATCGGGAAGAGCCTACGTTTACGCCGCTATGCGCGTAACGGGCGCAGGCAATCCTTTAACCCCCGTCAGCGAAACCGTCAAGGGCAAGCTGTCACAGCGTAAAATCGTGACTACAGCGGCGGCAGGTTACAGCTCCTACGGCAATCAAATCGGCTTGGCAACGGGGTTGGTGGACGAGATTTATCACGAAGGCTACGTAGCCAAGCGTATGGAAATTGGAGCGGTGATAGGCGCGGTGCCTGCCTGTAACGTACGGCGCGAAACTCCCGTACCCGGCGATAAGATTATCCTCTTAGGCGGCAGAACGGGGCGTGACGGCTGCGGCGGTGCAACCGGTTCCAGCAAATCCCACAGCGTGAAATCCATAGATACCTGCGGCGCGGAGGTTCAGAAGGGCAACGCTCCCGAGGAACGTAAGTTGCAAAGACTTTTCCGCAATAAGGAAGCGGCTCTATGCATCAAGCGGTGCAACGACTTCGGCGCAGGCGGCGTTTCGGTGGCTATCGGCGAGCTTGCCGACGGCGTGGAAATCAACCTTAACGCGGTTCCGAAAAAATACGAGGGCTTGGACGGCACCGAGCTTGCCATCAGCGAGTCGCAGGAGCGTATGGCGGTGGTTGTGGAACCTAAGGACGCGGCGAGGTTTATCGAGCTGGCGCGTGGTGAAAATCTGGAGGCTGTGGAGGTCGCCGAGGTGACTGCCTCTCCCCGACTGGTTATGCGGTGGAACGGCGTAAAAATCGTGGATATATCGAGAGATTTTCTTAACTCCAACGGCGCGGAAAAGCATATTAGCGTTAAGGCAGAGGCTCCCCTTGCTTTTGAAAAAGAGGTGGGAAAGGACTTCGGCGAGGAATTTGAAAAGACGGTTTGCGACCTGAACGTATGCTCCAAGCGCGGCTTGGCACAGCGTTTTGACAGCACTATCGGCGCAGGTACGGTGCTTATGCCTTTCGGTGGTAAATATCAGCTTACGCCTGAAGCGGTTATGGTGAACAAAATTTCTGTGGAAAAGGGGGATACCGACGACGTATCCTTTATGGCTTACGGGTTCAACCCCTATATTTCCGAAAAAAGCCCCTATCACGGCGCGTATTGCGCGGTGGTGGAGTCGATTTCAAGACTGATTGCGGCAGGCGCGAGCTTTAAGGACGTATATCTTACTTTTCAGGAGTATTTTGAAAAGCCGATGAAGGAGCCTACCCGTTGGGGCAAGCCCTTATCCGCTCTTTTGGGCGCGTTATCCGCTCAGCTTGACCTAGGCGCGGCGGCAATCGGCGGCAAGGATTCTATGAGCGGAACTTTCGAGAATATCGACGTTCCCCCTACTCTTGTGTCCTTCGCGGTGACTACAGGCAAAGCCCAAGCCGTGCGTTCAGGCGAGTTCAAAAGTCATGGGCACAACGTGGTAATGCTATCCCCTGCCTACGCTGACGGCTTGCCCGATTCCGCTTCCTTGAAAAAGATTTTCTGCGCGGTTTCCTCTCTGCTTGCGTCGGGCAAGGCGTTATCCGCCCGTACCATAGGCTACGGCGGTGCGGCGGAGGCGGTTTTCAAAATGGCAATCGGCAACGGCATAGGTTTTTCCTTTGAAAAAACCGTCGATATGGAGACGATATTCGGCTACCGCTACGGTTCCTTTGTGTTGGAGCTTGACGGCGATGAGAGATTTGACCGTGCGAAGCTTTTTGAAAACGTGAAAACGGACTGCTGTTCCCTTACCGAGTCGGGCGGCGCGGCACTGACCAACGCCTATTGCGTGTTATTGGGCAAAACAACCGCGGAGGAGGCAATCGCCCACCGCGCGTACAATCTTGATTTGGAGCGGCTGAAAAAGCTGTACGAGGGAGTTTTGGAGCCTGTTTTCCCTGTGAAAACCGCAGTTTCCCACTCGGAAATTCCCACCCTTTCCTACACGGCAAGGAATATAGCGAAGCCTGCCGCCACCTTTGCGGTGCCCAAGGTGCTTATCCCCGTTTTCCCCGGTACCAACTGCGAGTACGATACCGCAAGAGCGGCGCGGAAAGCCGGTCTTAACCCCGAAATCTTCGTAATCAACAACCTTTCTGCGGCGGCGGTGGCGGAATCGGCGGAGGCTTTTGCGAAAAAACTGGCGAAAGCGCAGGCGGTCTTTATCCCCGGCGGTTTTTCGGGCGGCGACGAGCCTGACGGCAGCGGCAAGTTTATAACCTCATTTTTCCGTAACGGCAGAGTTGCGGAACAGACTATGAATCTTTTGAAGAAGCGCGACGGCTTGATTTGCGGCGTGTGTAACGGTTTTCAGGCATTAATCAAACTGGGCTTGGTTCCCTACGGCGAGATTACCGAGCCAAAGGCGGACGATCCCACCCTTACCTTTAACGTCATAAGCCGCCACCAGTCGGGCATAGTCCGCACCCGTGTGGCTAGTGTGCTTTCGCCTTGGCTTTCCCTTGCTAAAGTCGGCGAAATCTACAGCGTGCCTATATCCCACGGCGAGGGGCGGTTTGTGGCTGACGGCGAGTGGCTTAAAAAACTGGCTGAAAACGGACAAATCGCCACCCAGTACGTGGATTTGCAGGGAAATCCCACCTACGAAACGGAGTTTAATCCCAACGGCTCGGCTTTTGCGGTGGAGGGTATCACCTCCCGTGACGGCAGGGTTTTCGGTAAAATGGGACATTCCGAAAGAGTGGGGCGCAACCTTTACCGCAACGTGGTCGGCGATTACGATATAGGCTTGTTTGAGTCGGCGGCAAAATACTATAAATAACTTGCAAAACGCCCTGTTGGGTGAGTAAAATTATATAAAAGGGTTTACCGCCCAAGCAAAGAAACGGTAGGACGAAGTAACCGAAACGGCGGCGCAAAATAATTAAAAAAGGTGTGCTAAATAAGCGAAACGGCAGGACGAAGCAACCGAAACGGCAGGACGAAGCAACCGAAACGGCAGGACGAAGCAACCGAAACGGCAGGACAAAACAACGAAACGGCTGTGCTAAATAAGCAAAACGGACGGACAAGGTAATTAAAAAGGCAGAACGAAATAATAAAAACGGACGATAGACGCGCAAGCGGTAATTAAGATACGGGAAGCCGTGAAACGGCAGGACAGCCCAGCGGCGGCAACCCATTGACATAAGGAGATTTTTATGGCGATAATCGACGGAAAAGCGGTAGCAAAGGAAACCCGTGCGGCAATAGCCGCCGAGGTTGCCGAAATTAAGGAAAAGTACGGTAAAACCGTGGGCTTGGCTGTGATTTTGGTAGGCGAAAACCCTGCAAGTCAGGTTTACGTCCGCAACAAGATTAACGCCTGCCGCGACGCAGGTATGGTTTCCAGACTGTGTAAGCTTCCCGATACCGCCACCTTCGAGCAGGTCGCGGATACGATTAAGGAGCTTAACGCCGATCCCGAAATCCACGGAATGATTTTGCAGCTTCCCCTGCCCAAGCACCTTAACGAGGCGGCTTTATTGGATTTGATTGCTCCCTCAAAGGACGCGGACGGCTGTCATTACGTTCAAAAGGGCAAGCTGTGGATAGGCGAAAAGGCTATAATCTCCTGCACCCCTTACGGCGTTATTAAACTGTTGGAGTATTACGATATTCCCCTTAAGGGTAAGCACGCGGTGGTAATCGGGCGCAGTAACCTTGTCGGCAAGCCCCTAGCGCAGTTACTGCTTGACCGTAACGCCACGGTGACTATCTGCCACAGCCGCACGGAGAATCTTTCCTTCTACACCTCTCACGCCGACATAGTGTGCGTAGCTATCGGCAAGCCGAAATTCTTGACCGCGGATATGGTTAAGGACGGCGCGGTGGTAGTGGACGTAGGCATTAACTCCGTGGACGGAAAGCTTTGCGGCGACTGTGATTACGAGGGCTTGAAGGACAAATGCTCCTATATAACCCCCGTACCCGGCGGCGTAGGACCTATGACCGTTACTATGCTTTTGCAAAACACGGTGGAGGCTTTTCTCGCACAGCAGGAATAATCACGGCGCGGAAAAACTTTAATGCAACAAAAAAGCTGTTATGGAATTTGCAGTTCCGTAACAGCTTTTTTCGCGGCGTAGGTTAGCCGCTTATCTCAATCGCAAAGCTTGCGCCCTGCGTTGTGGTTCGTTTTCGGTAGGGGAGTTAATTAGAACCATTGGGAAGGTATAATTAATCATTTACATTTGAGGAGGGCTCCCCTTGCCGAAGGCCGTGTTCCAAGCGTATATGTACGCTGAGGAGGAGGAAGTGCGACCTGTGGAAAATTGCCCTTTTCCATACTCCCATTGTATTGTATATTCCTTAAAAAGATATTAAAAGAAAAACTTGAATTATGTCTTTTTTGTGACCGACCGCGCTATTGCCCTTAAAAGATAACCGTAAACTCGGTGAAGGTGGAGCCGTCCGAATTACAGCTTATCCTACCGCCCTGCTTTTCTACGGTGGTTTTGGCTATTGCCAAGCCCAAGCCGAAACTGCCGTCGCCCTTTCGGGAGTCGTCTTCCTTGTAAAAGCGGTCGAAAACCTTGTCAAGCCTGTCGGGACTGATGCCGCTTCCTGTGTTGCGCACACTTAGCACGGGGGTTTTCGCCATATACAGCTTGACTGTCACCTCTCCACCCGACGGGGTGTATTTCAGAGCGTTGTCCAAAAGAATAACCACCAATCTTTCGATTTCCGCCTTACAGCAGCGCAGGCTGATACCGTTATAAATCTTGTTGGTTAGGGTGACGTTCTTTTCAAAGCAGGTGGCTTCCATAGACAGTACCGCGCAGTTGACCGTTCCCGATAGGTCTATGATTTCCATAGGGGATTCTCTGTCGTACTCCAACCGCGAAAGCTCAAGCATATCCTTAATCAGCGCGTCCATACGGGCGATTTGGGCTTCTACGTTGTCCAACCATTTTGAGTTTTCTTCGATAGTGGTTTCGGGGGAAGCGCGCATTGCGCCTACGTTGGCGGCTATTATCGCAAGAGGGGTTTTCAGCTCGTGGGAAGCGTTGGCAATGAGCTCCTTTTGCTTGCCGAACGCCTCGTTGAGAGGACGAATGTTGTAGCTGGAAATCACCCACCCGATTATCATAATGGCGAACAAAGAACCGATTACGCTTAATACGGAGATGAATACCTGTATATCGTAAATTTGAAGGTCGGCGGTGCAGTCGTAAATCGCGTAAACCATACCGTTGCCGTTGCGGTACGTTCCGCCCCTTGCCTTAAAACGGTACTCGCCTGCCGAAAATGCGGTTTTGTTGGCGATTACCGCCGCGATTATCTCTTCCTTAACCTCGTCGGAGTAGTTGTCCAAGCGGTGGGTAAAGACGGTGCCCTCGTAATAGATTATAACCGCGCACCGCGAATTGTCGTTGCGATCAAAAGCGGCGTCCGTTTGCATGCGGCTGTACTCCGCAACGGTTTTTTCCAACTCGCTGTTGATACGCTCGGCGGTGTTTAGAAGGGTGATTCCGCATACCAAGGAAAAAATTACCAAAACAAAAAGTCCGCCCAAAAGGGTGAACGCTAGGGTAAATCTTATTCGTATCTTGCGGAAAACGTCCGAATCTCTATTCATTGGCACTTAACTCATACCCCACGCCCCTGACGGAATTGATACCGAAGGCGGCGTTCAGCTGTTTTAATTTTTTCCTCAAAAAGGACATATATACTTCTAGGTTGTTGGACTCGAACTCGCTGTCGTAGCCCCAAACCTTGAGAATAAGCTCCTCCTTTTTCGCCACGAAATTGGGGCGTTCCAGAAGGAACCGCATTATCTCAAATTCCTTGACCGAGAGCTTGATTTCGCCGCTTGAGGTGGAAAGCTTGTAGCCTGATAAGTCCAAGGTTACGTCCTTGAATACCAGTTTGTTATCGCTGATTAACTGAACGCGCCGTCTGGTCAACGCCCTAACCCTCGCCATTAGCTCGGGTATGGAGAAGGGCTTGGTCAGATAATCGTCCGCGCCTAAGTCTAATCCCGTGACCTTATCCCCTGCGGAGGAAAGCGCGGTAAGCAGAAGTACGGGCGTAGCTATCTCTCTGCGGCGAAGCTCCCTAAGCACCTCGGTACCCTTGAGTTTCGGCATTAAAATATCCAGAATTATCACGTCGTAAATTCCCGAAACGCCGTAGCTTAACGCCATTTCGCCGTCGTAAACCGCGTCCACCTCGTATTTTTCCTTAGAGAAAATCTTGGTCAGCGCGTCGGATAAACTTTTCTCGTCTTCTGCAAGCAATAATCTCATACTTTCGCCTCCGTTAATGGGATTATATCCGCTTTGTCTTAAAACAAAATTAAAACGGGGCGAAGTCGCCCCGAATTGATTGCCGATTAAAGTCTTGCGATTGCGTAGCGGATACGCTCTAAGGAGCGTTCCTTACCCAGCAAAACCGCCATTTCACTGGCTCCGCCGGGGGTGTTCGCCTTGCCCGTTAAGGCAATACGCACGCACCACAACACCGCGCCCTTTTTAACTCCTATCTCCGCGGACAGGGCGACAAGCGCGTCCACAAGGGGATCGTTCTCCCACACGGCGTTTTCCAGTACAGGAAGCGCGGCGGCGAGTATGGTTTTGGCGTTTTGCGCGTCGGTCTTGTTCTTTTGGTTGACGAATAAGGCGGTGTCAAAGCCCTCGTAGTTTTCCAAAAATTCCACCGTTTGGGGAATATCCGAGAAAACCTCCGTGCGCGGCTTTAACAGTCCTGCCAAAAAGCGGTAATCGTATTTGCCTGCGATAACGCTCTTCTCAAACCAAGGCTCCGCCAGCGCATAATATTCGTCGTCGCTTAAATCCCTTATGTATTCCGCGTTAAGCCATCTCAGCTTAGCCTCGTCGAAGATACTGGGGCTTGCGGAAACACCCTTGACGGAGAAGGACTCTTTAAGCTCGTCCATAGTCATTTTTTCGCGGTTGTCGCCGGGGTTCCAGCCCAACAGCGCGATATAGTTGATAATCGCCTTGGGCAGATAGCCCTTGTTGATAAAATCGTCGAAATTGGCGTCGCCGTGGCGTTTGCTCAGCTTATGCTCGTGGTCGCGCATAATGGGAGGCAGATGCATATAGGTGGGGCGTTCCCAACCGAAAGCGTCGTACAGCATATTATACTGGGGAGTGCTGGACAGGTATTCGTTACCTCTTAAGACGTGGGTTATACCCATCAGGTGGTCGTCCACCACGTTGGCGAAGTTGTAGGTGGGCATACCGTCGCTCTTTAAGAGAATCGCGTCGTCCATATCCTTGTAGGCAACGGCGATTCTGCCGTAAACCATATCCTCGTAAACGCTTTCGCCCTCGGTTTGCGGAATGTTCTGTCTGATAACGTAGGGCTTGCCTGCCGCTAAGTTGGCGGCTATCTCTTCCTTGCTTAAGCGCAGACAGCGTTTGTCATACTTGCCCACGCCGCCGTCGCTTACCTCGCGCTTGCCGCAAAAGCAGTAATACGCGTTGCCGCTCGCCACAAGAATATCCGCGTACTTTTTGTAAATATCCTTGCGCTCGCTCTGGACGTAAGGTCCTACGCCGCCGTCCTTGTCAGGCCCCTCGTCGTAGTCGATACCTGCCGTTTTAAGCGTGTTGAATATAACGTCCACCGCGCCCTCCACGTATCTGCCTTGGTCGGTGTCCTCTATGCGAATGATAAACTTGCCGCCTGCGTTACGGGCGAAAAGCCAAGCGTACAGGGCGGTTCTTAAGTTGCCTATGTGCATAAAGCCTGTGGGGGAAGGAGCAAAACGGGTGCGTACTGTCATAGTAATACCTCTATTATAAATAATTCCTTATCAATATAACACAAGCGCGGCGCAAAGGCAAGAATTATTTTTGAAAAGCCGTTGACAGAAGTGATATCGAAATGATATCATAATAATAGCTAGAAATTCACTTTAGGAGGGATTTTTTATGAGTGAAACGATTAATAAAAACGAGTTGAACAAGGACGTCAGGGAAAAACTGATTACGCCTGCTAACGGATATGCTATGTTTTTCGCGGTGGTGGCGTTGGTTGTCGTCGGTATCGTGCTTGCGGTTATCGGCGGTACGAGAAACAGCGCGGTAATGATAGCTTTCGCAGTGGTGATTTTTGCTGTGGTGCTTCCCCTGCTCTCCTCCGGCTTTAAGATAATGAGACCTAACGAGGCCGTGGTGCTTACCCTTTTCGGAAAGTATTTCGGTACTATCGCAAGGGACGGATTTTTCTGGGTAAACCCTTTCTGCACGGTATTTAATCCTGCGGCAGGTCAGGCAATGATGCAACAGATGGCGGCAAGCGCGAAGGCGAAGAACGCGGAGGAAAAGGAAGTAATAGCTTCCTACAGCCGCAAGCTCTCCCTTAAAGCTATGACGCTGGACAACAAGATTCAGAAGGTCAACGACGAGGAAGGCAATCCTATCGAAATCGGCGTTATCGTTATTTGGCGTATTAAGGACACCGCCAAGGCGGTATTCAACGTGGATAACTACGTTAATTATATTTCCTCTCAAACCGACGCGGCAATCCGTCACGTGGCAAGGCAGTATCCTTACGACGTCAGTGAAGCCGGCGACGAGAAGTCTTTAAGAGGCAGTGCGCAGGAAATCGCCGAGGTGCTTAAGGTGGAGCTTCAGCAGAAGGTGGAGCTTGCCGGTATAGAGATTATCGAAGCGCGTATCGCGCACCTTGCTTACGCTCCCGAAATCGCGGCGGCAATGCTGCAAAGACAGCAGGCTAAGGCGATAATCGACGCTCGTATCAAGATAGTCGAGGGTGCGGTAGGTATGGTTGAGATGGCTCTTGACAAGCTTTCCGAAAATGGCATTGTCGAGCTTGACAACGAGAGAAAAGCGGCAATGGTAAGTAATCTGTTGGTGGTTTTGTGCGGAAGTAAGGACGCACAGCCAGTAGTCAACAGCGGTTCCTTGTATTGATGCCGTTATGGAGGACAATAAGGATAAAAAACAAGTGCCGCTCCGTCTTCCCAAAAAGCTGTGGGAAGATTTGGCGGAGTGGGCGGAGCAGGATTTTCGCTCTCTCAACGGGCAGATAGAGTTTATCCTTACCGACGCGGTGAGAAAACGCAAAAAGACCAAGGACTGAGCCGAATCGGAGAGGACGCGAATACTTTTCCGCCGAGCCGTACTGCGGCAGTTGTGCGGTGAAAAACCATTAATTCGCGCAAATTCCGAAAAACCGCGCGATAAGAGCGGCAAATATGTTAAAATATAAATAACGCTTCTTTTGAAAGCGGAAAACGCGAAAGCCGATAATATAATTTCGGCTTTTGTTGCATAATGGACGGCAGGGAGGACGGCGTGGAAAAAATAACCGAGTATCTATTGAAAACTGCGGAGGCGGTGCCTCTTCGCTATAAGGAGTTGGAAAGTCTTATCGCCGCTCCCGAGGTAACTGCCGACCTGCCCTATCTTATGTACTGCACGGAGAAAAAACGCGCGGTTGAAAAGGCGGACGGGCTGATTAAAAGCATTAACGCTACTCTTGCGGAGATAGCGGCTTTGGCGTCCGTTACCGATCCTCTTCTTGCGGATTACGTCAAGGAAGAGCGCAGACTGCTTAAAAGAAAGGAGCTGATTCTGGATTATTGCCTGATAACCGCCTTAACCGACGGCTCGGCAGGAGATTGCGCCTTGTCGGACGACGGCGCGGAGTGCACCGTTCAGGTGGAGCTTTCCCCTGTCGGGCGCGATAGCGACGAGCTTGTCAGGGAGCTGAAAAAGATTTATTCCTCGGCGGCTTCGGAGGAAGGCTTGCGTGCGGAATCTGCGCCCAACGGTCTTACGGTCAAGGGGCGCAACGCCAACAAGCTGTTCAGATACGAGAACGGAATCGCCGCGGCATATTATGACGGCGGTAAAAAGGCGGCGGTGAGAGTCTGCGCCTATCCCCTGCCAGCGGACTCCTATACTCTTGACAAAAAGGACGTGGAAATCACCCTTTTTCACTCCGGCGGAGCAGGCGGACAGAATATCAATAAGGTGGAAACCGCGGTACGCGCCGCGCACCTGCCTACGGGAATCGTTGCGGTCTGTCAGGACGAGCGTTCTCAGCTGAAAAACAAGGAAAGGGTTTTGGAAACGCTGAAAGAAAGAGTCGCCGCGTACTACCGCGCAGAGCAGGAAAGAGGTGCGGAGGAAGCGAAAAAAACGGCGAAAAACGGCGAGCGTATCCGTACTATCGATTATACCTCGGGAGAGGTTGCGGACAAAAGACTTCCCGAGCTTGGCTTTCCAGTTGAGGAGTTGAAGAACGGCGGCGGACTGTTTTTTGCGAAATTATTGTATTTGCAGGAAAAAATTCGCATCTTATCCGCAAAATAGGGCGAAAAGTTAAGGAATTTTTAAGTTTATAGGTTATAATAACGGTAAGAGGTATTATGCAGACTGTTTTGACCGCGGAAACCGACAAGACCGTTCTTTCGGGTAAATGTCTAATCCGTAAAACCGAAAAATTAATCAAGGATACCGCCAGAGTTCTGGATTTGGATATTCTCTTGTCGAAGCTCGCCGAAGCCGTTATTCTTCGGTTGGACGAGTTGAAGGCTTTGACCGCCAAGGTCGCCGCCGCCGATTGCGTAAAGGCAGTCACGAAGGACGGCAAGCACGCGGTTTTTTTCCGTTTCGGTTCACAGCTTAACTCCGCGGAGGTTTCGCCCTCCGATATAATTTTTTTCCGTTACGAAAGCTCCGAGGGAGAGTTTTTACGCAACGATTTAAGGGTTACGGGCTACTTAGCCGCTCACAAAACCGTTGACTTCATAATTACCCCCACTACCCTACTGCCCTCCGAAAAGGATTTTTCCAAGCTGTACCGCCTTACTAACGCTTCGGGCGTTAATTTCCCTCTTTTGAACGCGGAGCAGAGAGCCTTGGTGGAGCTTGAGGATCGCAACGTGCTGGTGCAGGGCGCGGCAGGCAGCGGAAAAACCAACGTATGCGTGGACAAAATCGTTTTTGCCGCTTGCAGAGAGTACGTCGGCAAGGTGCTTTACACCACCTTTTCCAGAGGACTTTTGATAGATACCAAGAACCGTTTGGATATATTCAGGCGCAACCTTACCCGATTCGTCGAGGAATACGACGCAGGCAAGGTGATTTTTGCCGACAAATACCGCAAAAAAGCGGTGGAAAACAAGCTCGGGGTGTATATCGGCGCGGACGACGAGGAGAATATCGTCGCCAAGATTAAGCGTATCGCCGACTTCCTGACAAGCCGCGTGGATTATATGCTTATTGCCGATATTTACGCCGCGAAAACAGGCAAAACTCCCACGGTTGCAAACGAGGATTATTTCATTAAATACCTTGCCAATCCGAAAAACCGTCTTTACGGCAGACTGGAAAAGCTGAAACAGTATCCTGCCGAGGTGCTTTATAAGGAGCTTTACGGTATGCTGTCGGGCTGGGGCGATCCCACCGATTACTCAAAAACGCCCACCGCCGAGTCCTATGCGGCTCTGCGCGGCTCGGGTTTCAGCCGTCAGGAATGCGAGGTTATTTGGTCGCTGTATCGGGATTACTACGCACACTTGGCGAAAAACGGACTTACCGACAATAACGCTATGTCCAGAGAACTGCTTACCTCGGGGGCGGAGCTTTGCGATTACTCTCTCCTTATCGCGGACGAGGTGCAGGATATGACGCAAATCAATCTCTGCCTGCTGAAAGCCCTTTGCCGCCGTATGTTTTGCGTGGGTGACGCGCTTCAAATGATTAATCCCTCGTATTTTTCCTTCGCCTACCTGAAAAGGCTTCTGTTCCGTAAGGAAATCTCCTCTGCGGCGGCTGAGCTTACCCACAATTACAGGAGCGCGGCGAAAATTGCCGATATTATCAACGGCTTGGGCGAGCTTAACGCCTCGGTTTTCGGCACGCACAGCTTCGTTTTGCAGGGAAAAAGCGTGGACAGCGAGGCAAAAGCCTGTACCGCTTTCGTCCGTGAAAGGGGCTTCGCGGAAAAGGTCGCGGCTGAAAATTTTGATAACTTCACCCTTATAGTGGGCAGTGCGGCGAAGAAGGAAAAACTGCGCAAGCTCTTCAAACGGCAGGAAATACTTACCGTTTCCGAGGTTAAGGGCTTGGAGAGGGAAACGGTTATTCTCTACGATTTGCTATCCGATAACAAGAGGGAATGGGAGGCTTTGACAAGGTCTTCCGTCAATCGCAAAACCGCGGACGAAAACTCTGTTTACCGCTACTATTTCAACCTCTTTTACGTGGGTGTTTCCCGTGCGAGAGTCAACCTTTTCGTGAGCGAATCGGCGGAAATTCCCCTGTTTAACGGCTTTTTTAAGAGCTTTGAGCCGATGACTGCGGAGCAGGCGTTCAACAGCCTTACCGCTGTAGTCGATAAGCCTGAGTTGGATCAGGACGAGTTGATGGAGCGCGTGGAGCAGTTCCTGAAACTCGGTCAGTACGGCAACGCCCGTTTCAGCGCGGAAAAGCTTACCGACGACCGTACCAGAATGCGCCAGCTTACCCGTGTGGATATTTACGAAAGACTGGTGAACAAGGGCGAGTACCGCCGCGCAGGTGTGGAGCTTTGGGAAAAGGGCATAATCGAGGAAGCCAAGCGTATGTTCGTGATGTCGGGCGACGAACAGCTTATACAGCTTTTGGACGCCACCTCTGCCGAGGAAGGCACGGGACTTAACGGCGACGTGGTTCGCTTTTACGGGGATTTGGAACAAAACGGCGAAGCCAGACGGCTGATTGCCGAAACGGTTAAGGAGGAGGCTCTGCGGCTTTTGAACGATAACAGAGCCATTGCCGCCAAGCTGAAAAAGAAAAAGGAGAAAAATAATGGATAACGAGATTAAGGAGCTGATAGAAGCGTTTAGAGCGTATAGGGATTTGCTTACTCCCGTGCAGGCTAACCTGCATAGCTTTGCCGATACCTACGACTCCCTCAAGGGGGATATCGCCGCCCTTAACACCGCTTTCGGCAGTGACGTTCAGGGCAAGCTCCAAAGCATTTACGATACCCTTTCCAATCAATCGGCTAAGGCAACCGACCTTTCCTCGCGTATAGACAAGTTCGCGGTTTCCGCGGAACGCTACGTTAAGGGCGTGGAGGGCGTTTTGGAGGTTTTCGAGAAGACGGAAGCCAAAATCAAGGCGGTGGACGAGCTGGAAAAACGCGCCGAGGAGCAAATCGGCAAGCTGGACGGCGTTATCGAGGAGAAGAAAAAGGGCTACAACCTCAAGGAACTGGAACGCACCCTTGACAGCTATAACGGCAACGTACAGAAGGTTGCGGAGTTTATCAATCAGGACGTTGCCAAGGCTCTGTCCGACAACGGCGGCGAAATAGCGGAAATCAAAAAAGGCAACGAGGAGCTTGTCAGAATACTCAACGATCAGAATTCCACCTTGGAACGCTTGGTCGTTACCTATCAGGACACTAACCGTCTTATCAAGTCGGTGGTGGAACAGAACGACGTCAACGAAATATACCTTTTCGAGATGTTGGACAGGTGGGCGGAAAGCCGTAAGGTCAAGGTGAAAAAATAATGGACGAAAAGGAAAGAGAGGGCTACGAGGCGGTTTACCGCGCCATAGTCACGGACGATCCCGTTCTCTTCGGACGGTATATAAAAAGCGCGAATACCCGTGCCTTGCGCTACGGGCGTTTCCCTTTGCTCTCCCTTTGCTATCTTTACCGCAGTAAAAACATTGTCAAGGCATACGAAAGGGAGCTTGCCGCCGTAAGCGATTACGTGGCGATGGAGGAGGATTACCGTATGTATTCCGACTTCCGCAAGCGTTGCGGCAGAGAGCTTAGGTTCTACGCTCTCGGCAGGAACCCCATTACTCCCCTTGAAATGCTTGCCGTACTGGGCGAGGACGAGTATCTTCGCTCCCGTTATAACCTCCTGTATAAGGACGAGGCGATTAAGGAAAGGCTGACGGCGGTTTACCGTATGCGGTGGGGGCAACAGCTTACCTTTACCGATAAGGGTATCAAGCTGACGCGCCGCAAAATCGCGGTCGGGAAACGCGCCTTTGTGACTATCTCCTGCGCTTTTTCCGTCTTACTTTTGGTGGCGGCGGTGTTACTGATGACCATACTCCCCCAAAGCTACGGCGGCGGTACGGAGCAAAATCCTTTTCTTATAACCACGGCGGCACAGCTTGAATACGCCGCTTCTCACGAGGGTTATTATCTTTTGCAAAAGGATTTGACTCTTGACGAGCCACTTGACGGCTTCGTAGGGAACCTTGACGGCAACGGCAAAACCGTTACGCTGAAAGGCGTTTTTGCGGAAAAGGTTACGGGAAAATTGTTTGATATTAACTTTAAGCTCGGCGGCGATATAGGCTTTTCCGAGAATTACGGCGCGGTGATTACCGTCAACGAGGGCGAGCTGGCGTCGGTGGGGGTTGTCCTTTCCGCCGCGGTAGCTGATAAGAGCGAGGGCGATACCTGCTTTGCCTGCTTCGTCTATGAGAATAAGGGCACTATTACCGATTGCACGGTTGACGCTGTCGTCACCTTGAGCGGCAACGGTAAGGGCGACGTGTTTTTATGCGGCTTGACGGGAATCAACACGGGTACGGTCAAGAACTGCGTTATCACCGATACGTCACGGCTGACAACGGACAGCGCTGACGTGAGCGGAATAGCTAAGGAAAACGGAGAAAAAGGCGTTATAGACGGTTGCGTCAGCGGCGCGGCTATAACTCAAACTTCCACTCAAATCGGGTGGAATCCCAACGTGGCGGGTATCGCGCTTACCAATAACGGCACCCTGAACAACTGCGTTAATAACGGTGCGCTGTCCGCAACGCTTAATCGGTTGGAAACCTCTGTCGGCGCGGCGGTTATAGTAGCGGGAATTACCGCTACCCATAACGGAACGATGACCGCTTGCGTCAATAACGGAACGATAAAAGGCGACAACCAAGCGAGTTTGTCGGAAACCCCCGACGAGAAAGCAGGTCTTCAATGCTTGGCAGGCGGACTTACCGTTACAAGCAAGGGCAAAATCACCGATAGCGAAAACCGCGGCAACGTAGAGGGCAAGTGTCTTAGACTCGCCTATTCCGCAGGCGCGGCAACGCTTAACTACGGACTTATCACCGATAGCGAAAATCACGGCTCTATCGCCTCTGACGGTTCTATCGAGTCTATCGCAGGCGGCTTGACCGCAATCAACCACTACGACGCGGAAACCGATATGGGCGGCAATCTTATCAAGTCCGCAAACAAGGGCGCGGTAACGAGCGTAGGCAACGGCGTGAGCTTAAGCGGCGGTGTTACGGGTGTAAATTACTATTACGTCGGAGAATGCGTCAGCAACGCGAGCGTTACGGCGACTGCCGGCGACACTGCCTATGCAGGGGGCGTGGCGGCGTATAATTACTATATAACCGTGGGTTGGCAGTATATGCTGGCAACGGTGGAGCTTAGCTCGGCGCAGGGTGCGGTTAAGGCTACCGCCACCGCCGCCGAAAACGCCACCGCCCTAATCGGCGGTGTGGTGGGATACAACAACGGCGCGGTTCAAAAATCCGCATCGTATTGCAGTTACGCCACCGATAACTCAGCAGGTTATTATATCGGAGGTATATGCGGCTGGTTGATTTACGGACGTTCCTCCTCCTCTGCTAACTGCTATCTAAAGCAAACCAACGCCGCTTTCGGCATAGGCTCCGTGCTGTCCTCCGACCTTTTCGGCGGCACCTCTTTCAGCGAGGCTATGGACGGCGGAACCTCGGGCTATCAGTCCGCGGAAGAAGTTACAGCCGCTTTTGAAGCGGCAAAGGGGGCGACTGCATAATGAAAAAAGAACCCTTGTTTATCGTTTTAATCGTGCTTGCGGCAGTTGCCGCCCTCTATGACCTCGCCTATATTATTTTCGGCTTGTGTCAGCTTGTGATGCTCGGCAACGCCACTGCTTTCGTACTGCCTGTGCTTTCGCCGATGTCCATTACCGCCATAGCCGTCAACGGCGTGTTCTTGGCGTACAGCGGAGCGTATCTGATTTTTAGGCGCAGTTAAATCGCCGCTTGCCTTTGCGCGTGATATTCCCGTCTTAACCTTTTTGTTCCAAAACCTTGTAAATTTCCGCCTTTACGGTTATAATTAGATTAACCGCTTTTTCGGGAGGGATTTTTTGATGTTGGATAAAATTGCAAATCGCAAAAAACAATTACTTTCAATAGGTATTTTCTTGGTAATTTTCGGCGCACTGGTGGTTATCGCCAGTTTCTTCGACTATCGTATCAGCGAGATTCTCGTGGGCGACGGTCTGGAGGGCGGCAGATATATCTCCAATAACGCTTACGGACTTTTCTTCGAGGCGTTGGGAAGCTGTCCTATGTACCTTATGGCTTCCGTGGCTTGCTGTGTTCTCTTTTGGCACGGCTACCGCAGAATTAGTAAGGACGGCTTGAAAATCGTTTGCTGTATCGTTTTCGCTGTGGGCGCGTTCGCAGGAGTTTTCCTTACCGTTAAGGACGTGTTCTCCTATATCGGCAACTACGTTATGCAGGAAACAGGCGTGCTGAACGTGCTGAATAATATGTACGTTTACGCCCTCGCCGCCGTTATGTCTATGCCTACCGCCATCTTCGGCTTGCTCCTTTGGGGGCGCATTAAGCCCGAAACTAACGAAAAACTGGTGCCTTGGGTGCTGGTTATTCTGGGAACGATGGCTTTTTACCTTATCGTTCATTTTACGAAATCCCCTCAGGGCAGAGCGCGTTTCCGCGCGATACAGGCTTATGCCTACGATCCCTCTTATTACGATAACGCTCTAAGCACAGAGCTTGGCAAGGACGTGACCTCGGTTATCAACGGGGAAACTTTTTCCTTCCGCAACTGGTGGGTGCAGTACGGCTCCTTAACCGACAAGTTCGAGGCTATCGGCATTGACGAGGGCTACAAGTCCGCGTTGGAAGCGACAGGTCTTGCATCTGACGTTTGCAAGTCTTTCCCCAGCGGTCACACCTTCTCCGCAGGCTTGACCTATACCTTGATTTGTCTGCCCGATTTGGTGGAACGCTTTAAGACCAAGGGCTGGCGCATATTCTGGTATGCTCTTCCCGTTTTCTTCACAGGATTGGTGGCGGTGAGCCGTATCGTTATGGGCGCACATTATATGTCCGACGTGCTTTTCGGTGGCACCTGCGCTTTCGTGGGTGTAATCGTTATGCGTTGGCTGGTTCTGTGCGGCGGTTACAAAAAAATCGCGGCGTTGTTCGGCAAAAAGAAGGCTGAAGCAGTGACCGCGGAAAGCGGCTCCGACGATAACGCCCCTGCCGATAACAATGCAGAAGTTATCGAGGAAAACACCGATTCCCTTACCGACAGCAAAAACGAGGTGAATGAAATCGCAGTCGATACGGACGAGTCTAAGGCACTTTCGGAGGACAGCGCGGCACCTACTGATAATTAAGGTACCGCATAAGTTATACAAAACGAATATCTTTAATACAAATACAAAAACGGTTAAGGCGCATTACCTTAACCGTTTTTCTAAATCAGCAAGAAGTGAGGAATAAAACGGATATTAAACCGCTTAGAATGCTAGCCGTTTGATTGCTTCCTTGTAGATTTCCGCGCTTTTAACAAATTCCTTTAGCGTTACTCTCTCGTTGGCTTGGTGCGCTAATCCCTCGGAATCGGGGAAAACAGGTCCGAACGCCACCGAATTTGGGAACGCGCGAGCAAAAGTCGCGCCGCCGATTAACGCAGGCGTTGCGTTTTCGCCCGTTACGTCGTTGTAGGCGGATAATAGAGTCTGAACCAAGGGATCGCTTTCCTCAAAGTACACGGGACCGTGGAATTCGGCAATCTCCACCTTTGCATCGGGGAAAGCCGCTTTTAGCTTATCGGAAACGAAATCGGCGGAATAGGTTACGGGACAGCGGATATCAAGGCTGAACGAAATGGTGTCGCCCTCGGTCTTGGCAACGCCGAGATTGAGAGTCAAAGCTCCGCTCTTGTCGGCAACGTCCAGTCCGCACCCCTTGCCCGTGTAATCGGTCAAAGTCAGCGCGGCGGCGGTCAGTTCAGGGGAAAGAGTCATTATGCCGTTGAGGATTTTTGAAAGCGCATTGTCGCCTAACTGCGGCGTGGAGCCGTGAGCCGCTACGCCCTCGGCTGTTAGAAGGTACTTGCCCTCCTCTTTTTTGAGCTTAAGTCCGTGGTGAAGAGCGTACATTACCGTAACGTCGGAAATCGTGTTCAGCCGCGCCGCCGCACGGTTGGGTACTATGTTGGCGAAGAAACTGCCTGCTTGGATATAGTCCACCGTTTCGGGCTTGGCTATGGTTATATCCCCACGAATTACCCTCTTTTCACTGCGGATAACGGGAAAATCTGCGTCGGGAGATATGGAGAAAGACGGTATCTCGGCGTGACACTTGTAATACTCTATGCACTCCCAACCGCTTTCCTCGTTGCAACAGAAAATGATGCGGATACGCTTTTTCGGCACGGCTCCGCTTTCCAAAAGCGAGCGCAAGGCAAATACGGAAGCTATTGCAGGTCCCTTGTCGTCAATGGTTCCCCTACCGTAGATTACCTTTTCGCCGTTTTGCTCCGTCACCTCGCCCAAGGGTGAGTATAGCCACCCCTCGCCGTAGGGCACTACGTCTAAATGCACCGTTATACCGAAAAGCTCCCCCTCGCCGACCTCAGCCCAACCGCAATAGCCGTCTAGGTTGCAGGTTCGCCAGCCGTAGGATTGACATAGGCTTAAAAGATAATCGAGAGCCTTGCGGTTGCCCTCGCCGAAGGGCGCACCCTCGGAAGGCTCGGTTTGAAGGGTTTCGATTTTCAGCAGAGAAAGAAGATTTTCCAACATTTCGTTTACATATTTTTCCATACCGATATTATATGCGCTTTAGGCTCTCAAGTCAACCGCCGATAACTGCAATCTTAGCGGAGAGAACGAGGAGCGCGAAAAAATTAAAAACGGACGAGGGCGCAGAAAAAGTAAGAAAAAAGGCAAGCGCGGAGAGTACAAAGGCGCGGATATAGTAAGAGAGAAAAACGGTAAGCGTAAGGTAGTTAAAAATCGGAACGGATAGCGGTGTGGCGTTAGCGATAGGCAGAGAAACGCGGAAAACAAGAAAGAATAAGTTATTAAGAATCGGAGCTGACAAGCTGCGCGGAGAACTATAACGGACAACGGAACAAAGATAGCGCGGTTTCGGGTGCTTGCGGCAGGGTTTTCGCGCCGCTTTACCGACTTGCCGCCCGATTTATCCGTCTTTGAGGATAAATCGTTTTACTATTGGCGCAAAATGAGTTAAAATAATGCCGATTACAATATTTAAGGAGCTTCTTATGGCTAAAAATAATCAGCAGTTTGTGCAGGATATCGCCGATATCAAAACCGATTTCCCCCAATGGTACACCGACGTGGTGGTCAAGACCGAGTTGGTGGATTACGGCCCTGTCAAGGGTACTATGGTTATCCGTCCTTACGCCTATGCGATTTGGGAAAACATTCAGCGCGAGCTTAACGAGCGTTTCGCCGCTACAGGTCACAAGAACGCCTATTTCCCTATGTTTATACCTTACAGCTTTCTCGTTAAGGAAGCGGAACACGTAGAAGGTTTTGCCCCCGAAGTCGCCCTTGTTACCCACGTCGGCAACGAGGAGCTTCCCGAAAAACTGGTGGTTCGTCCTACCAGCGAGACTATTATCGGACATATGTACGCCAAGTGGATAAAAAGCTACCGCGACCTGCCCTTGAAGCTCAATCAGTGGGCTAACGTGGTGCGTTGGGAAAAGGCTACCAGACCTTTCCTGCGTACTTCGGAGTTTTTGTGGCAGGAGGGGCACACCGCTCACCGCACCGATGAGGAGGCGCAAGCCGAAACTATGCAGATGCTGGGCGTTTACGAGGAGTTTGCCAAGAACGTACTGGCTATCCCCGTCCTTACCGGCAGAAAGAGCGAGAAGGAAAAGTTTGCAGGCGCAGTGGCTACCTATACGATGGAAGCTATGATGCTGGACGGCAAGAGCTTGCAGTCGGGTACAAGTCACAATTTAGGACAGAACTTCGGCAAGGCTTTTGATATTCAGTATCTGGACAAGGACAATACCTTGAAATATCCTTACCAAAGCAGTTGGGGCGTTTCCACCCGATTAATCGGCGCAATTATTATGGCGCACGGCGATGAGAGAGGTTTGAAACTTCCTCCTATGGTCGCTCCTTATCAGGTTGTGATTATCCCCGTGGCGGCGTTTAAGCCCGGCGTTACCGAAAAGAGCGAGGAGCTTGCCGCAACGCTGAGAGCAAGCGGATTGAGAGTAGAGCTTGACGACCGCGATCAGAGCCCGGGTTGGAAGTTCAACGAGTGGGAAATGAAGGGCGTGCCCTGCCGTATCGAGTTAGGACCTCGCGATATAGAAAGCAACAGCTGTGTACTGGTTCGCCGCGATACCTTCGAGAAGAAGGTGGTTTCTCTGGACAACGTGGCGGAAACCGTGGCGGTGGAGCTTGCGGATATTCAAACAACTATGTATAATCAAGCTAAAAACTTCCGTGACGCGCATATCAAGACCTGCGCCGATATGGACGAGCTTTCCGAGGCATTAAGCGGCGGCAATTTCGTTAAGGCTATGTGGTGCGGCGATCCTGCCTGCGAAGCGAAAATCAAGGAGCTTACCTCTGCCACTTCTCGCTGTATGCCCTTTGACCAAACCCCTGTCGGCACCCGTTGCGTGTGCTGTGGCAAAGCGTTTGACGAGAGAGTCACGGGCTTCGTGACCTATTTCGCCAAGGCGTACTAAGCCGAAATCGGGAACATTAAATAAAAATCAGCCCACTGCTTCACAGAAGTCAGCGGGCTTTTTTTCGGTTATTAATCGTCGGTTATTAATCGGTATTGGGAAAGAAGTTACGCGGAATTGCGTAGGTTGG
>CAYJBY010000001.1:113407-126728 GCA_964368645.1 uncultured Christensenellaceae bacterium | reverse complement strand
CTGTGTTGATAGTGGGCGCGTAGGGCTTGCCGCCTGCTTGCCGTAGTAAGCGATTATCTTCGCGGTAAGCAATTATTCGCGAATGGTGTTTCGGTGTAATGGATAGGTTTACGCGGAATTGCGTAGGTTGGCTGTGTTGATAGTGGGCGCGTAGGGCTTGCCGCCTGCTTGCCGTAGTAAGCGATTGTTCGCGAAGAGTGCTTCGGTGCAAAAAGATAGGAATATGCGGAATTATCTTGGTTTCAGCTTGTTGAGGAGCTTGTCGATTTCAGGATTCATAAAACCGCGCCCCGTCAGCTCGCCGTCTTCCTCTATCTCGATTAGGATTTCCGTAGAGGAATCGTCCTTAAGTCGGCGGTTTTTGTAGACTCCCTTATAGGTCAAACGCTGATTGTAGGAGCCGCGCAACGCAAGACAGTCGGAACGGCGCGTGGACACGTAGCGACCTGATACGGTTAGGTCGGACAGCCGCCATATCTTCCGCGCGGCGGCGGTTTTCAGCTCGCTTTTGCGGTAGCCGCTGAAAAGAACGACGGTTTTGCCCATAGCTTTTGCCGCCGTAACGTACCTAAGCAAAATTTCCGCTTGGTCAAGAGGTTCGCCGCCTAACAGAGTTACCCCCTCTATCGTATCGTCCTTAAGCAGTGCGGAAAACTCCTCTATGGTCATAGGCGTTCCAACGCCGAATTGCCATATTTGGCTGTTGACGCAACCCTCGCACCTAAGCGAACAGCCCTGCGTCCATATTATTAGCCTTTTGCCGAAGCCGTACAGCTTTTCGTACTCGTCTATGCAAAAGGCGGCTACGTCCAATACTCCCGTCATCTGTTTTGTCCTTATATCCCTTGCCTTAGTGCTTTTTGCAAGGGCTTGTATTAGATTAATTATCGCATATTCTCGGCAATAATTCAACAGCCGCGGAAGTTTTAACGGCAATTTTTTTACTTTGAAAAAAACGGTTGCCAACCGCTTAGCTTAAGTCTATAATGTGGCTGAAAGCGGAGGTGCTTTTTATGGTGTTGGCGTTGACCTTAAGCGGCGTAACTTGCCTTGCGATTATCCTATTGGTACTGTTAAAGCCGTCGGTGCGGATATGGCGGTTTAACATAGGCACGTACTGGCTCGCCGCACTTTTGGGCGCGGTGGTTTTGCTCGCCTGCGGCTGTGTTTCGCCCTCGAAACTGCTAACGGAATTCACTTCCGACAGCGCGGTCAATCCCCTTAAAATCCTCACACTTTTCCTGTCGATGACGATTATCTCCGTTTTTTTGGATTCGGTCGGGTTCTTCCGTTACTTTGCCAACCTCGCGCTGAAAAAAGCAGGGAACAGTCAGCGCAAGCTGTTTTTGTGGCTGTACCTTATCGTGTCCGTGCTGACGGTTTTCACCTCTAACGATATTATCGTGCTGACCTTTACGCCCTTTATCTGCTATTTCTGCAAAAACGCCGAGGTCAACCCCGTTCCCTATCTGGTGACGGAATTTGTCGCCGCCAATACCTGGAGTATGTTTTTGATTATCGGCAATCCCACTAATATTTACCTCGCCACTTCCCTTAATCTGGACTTTCTCACCTACGTCAAATATATGTTTTTCCCCTCGGTATTCGCAGGGCTTGCCGCTTTCGGAATGCTGTGGCTGCTCTTCGGCAAACAGCTCAAGAAACCTCTTTCCCACGATATGGAGGATTTTACAGTCAAGGATAAGCCCCTGATGATTATCGGCTTGGTTCACCTTGTTGCCTGTATTGTTATGCTGGTGGCGGCGTCTTATATCGGTCTGGAAATGTGGTACGTAAGCCTTGGCTTTGCGGTATCCCTTTTTGTGGTCGTATTGATTTATAAAGCGGTGAAAAAGCAACGCCCTGTGGAACTTGTCCACTGTCTGGGCGTTACCCCTTGGCAACTTGTGCCTTTCGTGCTGTCTATGTTCGTGGTGGTGCTTGCGCTTAAGGAATGCGGCTTTACCGCCCTAATAGCCGACTTTTTGGGCGAAAAATTCACCCCCTTAACCTACGGAGTCAGCTCCTTCTTGGCGGCTAACGTAATCAATAATATTCCGATGAGCGTGCTTTACTCCTCGATTATCGGGGAGCTTGGCGGTCAAACCCTCACCGCCGCGGTGTACGCCGCCATTATAGGCTCTAATATAGGCGCGTTCCTAACCCCCTTAGGCGCGTTGGCAGGCATTATGTGGAGCGGTATGCTGAACAGACACGAGGTGAAATTCCGCTTTATCGACTTTACGCGGTACGGAGCGGCAATAGCGGTTCCCACGCTTTTCGCGGCGTTGGGCGGCTTGTATCTGTCGCTTGCGCTTTAAGCGTTGCCCTTAAACGGGATACGCTCGGAAGAGAAAAGTTAAATTAAACAACGATATAAAATAAGAGAAGTCCGCTTACACGGACTTCCTTTTTTTGTTAAACGCGGACTTAGCCAACTGTTGACTTTGCCAACTGCTGACTTAACCGACTGCGGACTTAGCCTAACGTGGACTTAGCCGTAAACTCGGACTTAGCCGAACGTGGACTTAGCCGTAAACGCGGACTTAGCCGAACGCTGACTTTGCCGACTGCGGACTTTGCCGTAAACGCTGACTTTGCCGACTGCGGACTTAACCAACCGCTGATTTAGCCAACTGCTGACTTAGCCGTAAACCGATTTGGTCTAATGCGGACTTAAATCAGCTTTAGAACGGTCAACGCCACGTCGGACAAGGTCAAATCGGACGCACCTACGTTGTATAACGAAAGTGCGGCTGAGGCAGGAGCCGTGACCAGCACGCCTGCACCTGCGGTGATTACCTGCGCTGCCGTAACAGTTTCGCTGACGCCGTAAAGCGTAGTCGTGTCTAACAGCAGACTAACGTCAATTGTGCCTGCGTCGGCTGTACTTCCCGTTACTGAAAAGTTTACGTAATACGTACCCGCAGGAATTATGACGGTGTTGGCGGCAACAGTCATTGTGGTTGTGGGAGTCGCGCCAATTTGTGCAATGGGTATTATCGCTCCTGTTGCTGCGGTAGTCGTTGTGGTATCGCCTGCATATATGGCGTCCGAAACGCCGGGAACGCCTTGAGGTCCGGTAGGACCTGTAGCACCTGTTGCACCCGTAGCACCTGTAGGACCGATGGGGCCCTGAGGTCCGGCAGGACCTGTAGCTCCTGTTGCGCCTGTAGCACCCGTAGCTCCGGTAGGACCGATAGGTCCGATAGGTCCGGTTGCACCTGTCGCGCCGGTTGCGCCTGTTGCGCCTGTAGCTCCGGTGTTGCCTTGCGGTCCCATTATTCCCTGCGGTCCGATAGGTCCCTGAGGTCCGACAGGCCCTTGAGGGCCGGGAACGCCCACGTAAACCAGATTATCATTGGCAGTTTGACGGGGACAGCTGCAAGAGCCGTAGCCGCTTTTGTTGTAGAAAGGCATAGTTTTTCCTCCTGTAAAATTAGCCGTAAGGCTAGTACAGACTATGCGCGTTAAAAAAAATAGGTGACAGCCGATAGAACAACCGACTGCCGCCCGTATAATTTGTAACTTAAAAAATATCGGATTACTCGGAGAATTTTGCGGTGCGCTTCTTTTTCAGCGCGTCCTTGTCTTCCTGCGAAATACGGAAGCTGTCACAGCACTTTGAAACCGCCTTGCAATATACGAATTTTGACAAATCCTCGCCGTCGAAAAGCTGTTCCGTTTGCGCCTTATCCTTGGTGTAGCACTCCGCTATCAGCCAAGCGAGAGCCATATTGACGTAATACTCGTTTTCATCGTAAAAGCCCTTGCATAACTCCACAATTCTACCGATATATCCGTCGAATTTCGTAAGTTTAAGGAGAAGAACAAGCCCGAAACGGCGTTGATAAATCTCCTTCATTGTCAAGTATTTTTCAGCCAAAGCGAAGTAGTAATCGGTGTTTTTTGCGGTGATTAACGGCTTAAGACAGTCGCAAGCCGCCCAGTTGTCAATGCTCGCCAGATATTCCGTAAGGTACTCTTCAAACAACGCCTTGTCCTTAATGCGGCAAATAAGACTGCCTCTTATTACGACTTCGCTATGGTTTGAGTGTAAATTAAGTCGGATAAATCCGAGAAAATCGCCTTTTGCGATTTCCTTGATTATATAGCCCATATCCGCTGACTGCACAGCAATGCAGGGTAGCTTGGTATTGACGATGCGCTGTTCCCATTCCGACTTTGCCTCGCCCTTAGAACGGGACATAAGCTCCTCTCTGAACGGAATAATATCCTCTTGCGTCCACTGCTGTTTGTTTAACTGCATAATTCGCTTTCTCCTAATGTAAATAATCCTTTATTATCCGATATTATTCGTATAAGTCCTTTTCCATTTCGTCCATCATATTAAGGGTTTCGTTAGAGATAAAGCTCCTTTCGGGACGGGCGGTCATAGGATATTGCGCTATGCGGAGCTTGCTGAAACCGTAAGGTATCAGCGTTACCAAGCTGTCGCCTTTTGCTACCTTAGGCTCCTTGGGATACGTGCCTGCGTCGCCGTTTTTCTCTCCCCAGTTTTCGATAAACGCGCTTTCGCACATTATTTTGATAGGCGCGTTACGTCTGCCGAAGGGCAGTTTTCTATCCACTTTTTTACGCTCCGAGGAGAGTATCACAGGCGCACCGTTTTCAAATACGGGTACGTCGCGCCATCTGCCGTCGGTGGTGTATTCTCTGTCCTGAAAAGGCTCTTCGCCCTTGAGTTTGCGCTCCGCGACTGCGATTTCGGGAACGAAAAGCAAGTTGGCGCGTCTTAAGGAAACCGAGCCGTCGGGGTTGTTTTCCACGTAGAGCTTGGAGCTGATTTTTACGGTGATGACGTCGCCCCTTATGAGGTTGAGGTTCACGGTAACAAGTCCATTGTCGCCCTCGCCTACCGCTCTGCCGTTGCAGAAAAGCTTGATAGAGGAGCGGTTAGGAACTCTGAAGCTCATTTCCGCCCTGACGGAAAGCTCCAAGTCCTCAACAGTCAGCCGTACCTCGTCCTCAAAGGGATATGAGGTATCCATATTAAAGCGTATCCGCTTGCCGTCAAACTCCGTGTAAATCAGGCAGGGTGCGTAGGTGAAAAAGGCGAAACCGCCGTTGCTTTTGTAGCAGATATGCTCGGCGTACCGCGGAAAACCCTGATGCATATTGGCGGTACAGCAGCCGTAGTTAGGCGCAAGACCGAAGGTGTTGCCGTCCGCATCTACGTCGAAGAAATCTCTTTTTACCACCGAAGCGGCGATTTGATTGGGCTGCTGAACGTACTGATGAGCGGTAAAATCATCGCTTATCGTAGCAGGCAGGGCGTTGAAAATCAGCATTTCCAGTACGTCGCCCCAGAAGGGATCGGCGGTGTATTCTATTAGCTTTTCCGCTGTGTAAGCCAGCTCCACCACCGCGCAAAGCTCTATGCCCTTGGTGGGCTTGACTCCGTCCAAATGCTCGTCGGAGGTGAAAATCCCCAATGCCGTGCCGTGGTGCCGCATAAGGTCGCAGTATGCTTTTTTCGGCAGGTCGGTCAGCCCCTCCTGCGGAATGAAAAAGTTGTAATACGCGGGATATTTCAGGGCCATAGCCACGTTGACGCCGTGGGTAAGCATAATATTTTTGAGAGCGCGGTTGCGGAAACGGATAGCCGTTGCGCTAAGCTCCTTGATGGGCGTATCGCCGTATTTTTTCTCCGCGTCGGATTTCGCGCCGATTTTGCGCGTGAGGTTGATAACTCCCCTGTTGATATACTTCGCGGAGGGCTTGGTAAAGGGAAGTTCCCGAAAAACCGAAAACCAGTCGTATGCCTTTTCGCTCAGCTTTTTCGCCAGTCCGAATACGGACAAATCCCCCGTCCTTTCGTAATAGTATCTAAGGGCGTAAAACTCCTCAACCGCTCGCGCCGCCGACCACATATAGGGTGGAAAGCTCTCTAAATTGTTGAATTGATACAGAAAATATTTTTTCAAAAAGGGCAGTATTCTGCCGTCCTTAGTCGCCTCGTGATAGGAGCATAACGCCCCTAAAGCAGAGGTGCGGCTCCACCAGTCTTTCGTTCTTATCGGCCCGAAAAAACCGTCCTCGCCTTGGCTTGCGATTATGGAATTAACCCATTTCGTCGCCTGCCGTTGAAGCTCCTCGTCCTTAAGCGTCCAAGCCAGCGATATCAGCCCCGTAAGGTAATAAGGTCCGCGTTCCCACGCCTCTCCCTTACCGCCCAACCAAGCGGAATCGTCGCTTACGTCGTACCACAGCTTGGGCAGATTGCCCGTAAGCCCTGTTTTTTGAAGCTCCAGCTCCTTGGCAAGCCAGCCCTTGGCAACGATTGCGCCTAAATCGAGTTTAGTAAGTTTCATAATCCCCCCTAATCGGAAAGCATCGTGCTGTCGTAGCCTAATTGCTTGATTCTGTCCTTTAGCTGTTCCGAAAGTAATTTGTATTTTTGGTCAAGGTCGGGCGGAATCGTACTGCCGTCCGCTAAGTATCGGCTTAACTCCAACGCCGTAACGCGCTTTTCCCTCTCCAAGTCGCGGTAGGTTGCGTCCTCGCGCAGTTTGACCTTTAATTCTTCCGCCGCAAAGCTCGCCTGTAACTTTTCCGAGGCTTTTTCCGCCGCAGTTACCGGCTTGGGAGTCTGCTCGGTCTTCCGCTTGGCAAGTATGCCGTTAATATAGCCGAATGCGTAGGCTTTCCCCTCAGAAAGCATCGCCGCGTCCAATATTTCCTCGTCCGAAAAGCCCCAGTTCGCGCTCCAGTTTTGATAAAAATTGCGGTCGTTGGGCGTGACTGCGCGTGTGAAGCCCGTAGCCAAAATAATGCGCCGTATCACGCTGTCGTTTTTCGCTATGGAATCCAGATAGCTTTGCACGCTGTCCGCGGTTATGCAGCCCTGCTTGTAAAAATCCTCCGCCACAGCCGCCATATCCGCCAAATTACGCTTGTTGGTGAGGGCGCAGTATCTCGCAATAAGCTTAACCGCTTCTGCGTCAAAGCCCTCCGATATTAGGGGTGCGATATAGGTTTCAAGGGAAAAATCCAGACTTTCCAGTCTAAGACTCAACGTGCGCACCACCTCGCGCGTCAGCTCGTACAGCTTGTCGCGCATAGCCTTGTACGCCTTAATATCCGCCTCGGTGTAAACGCCCTGCTTGAAGTAGCTTTCCAAAAGTCTGTCAAGCCCCTCAAGACCGCCCTTTTTCACGTTCTTTGCCGCGGCAACCACTGCCGCGTGTTCAAAGCCTAAATTCTTCGTCCACTTAAGGTAGAATTGACGCGCTTCCAAATCGGGAGCTGCCGTCTTCTTCAAAACCCGATATATCTCTCGGAGTTCCTCGCTTAAGGATTCGCTTTCCTTGAGTTTTTCTTCGATATCGCGGAGAGTTTTGTTCCCCTCGGACGTCCATCTGCGAGCAACGGTGAGTATGTAGGGATAGCCTATCGTACCGCCCTTAAGGTCGATACAATACTTGGCAATCAGCACCAACGCCATCGGCTCCGCGCCTGTTTCCTCTATAAAATCGTAATACCGCTCCAGCTCCCCTCTGTCCAGCATTCTGGTGGGATAAAGGGCTTGAAGTGCGTCGTTAAAGTCAGCGTACTTGTCCTTGCTGTATTTTTTGTTGGGAGAAAACGCCGCTCTCGGAGAAAGATACTGCACCGTAAGAGGCTCAGCGGAAAGTACGTTGACAAGCCCCTGCTCCTGCCAAAAACGGTAGGCTTCCGCCACCTCGTCGGGCGTAAGGTCCAGAGAGGCGCAAAGGTTTTCCGCGCTGTTGTCGCTGTTGATTTGCAACGCCAAGCGCAAGCCGAAAAGGTACACCTTGACGGCGTTTTCGTTGGCGTAGGGCAGGTAACGGTCTATAAAGACGTTATCTATAAGGGTAAATCCCTGCTTGTTATAATCGTTGGAAACTATGCTTAAAGCCATAACTATTCGGAGTATTGCTCCAGTATCTCCCCTACGAAAACCGTGTGCAGGTTGCCGTCCTTGTACCACCGCTCAAGGTCTTCCTTGGAGATATATTCCGCTTTCATCTCAAAAGAGGAGATGACCTTGCACTCAAAATAGTGCTTACAGCCCTGAACTACCGCCGTGCCGACCTTTTTCGCCGCCTTGGGGGTAAGTCCTGCTACTGCCCATTTGTCGCAATCTCTGCCGCTTTTCGTTCCCACCGTCTTAAGCGCGTCGCTAAACTCTCCGTCTGACGGAACGGAGACGGTGAACTCGCCGCTTTCCTCAATAAGCTGTTTGGTGTAGCGCGTGGCTCTTACCGGAACAAAAAACACGGGCTTGCCCCACATAACGCCGATTTGCCCCCAACCTACGGTCATAGTGTTGGGCTTGCTTCCTGCGGTCAAAAATGCTCCGCCGTTTTTCAGTTTCCTTGCGGTATCGTCTAAAATATTCATAATTATCCTCCCTATCAAACAGCAACGGGCAGCTTGTAGCCTAGCTTATGGTACTTGTAATCCACAAGCTGGAAGCTGTCCGGCGTAAAGTCGTAAAAGTTTTTCACAGACGGATCGATTATGAGCTTAGGCGCCTCTAAAGGCTCCTTTTCCAAAAGCTCCGCCGCGGTCTGCTCGTGCCTGTCGTATATGTGCGCGTCGGCTATGACGTGTACCAGTTCGCCAGCCTTCAAGCCGTTGACCTGCGCGAACATATGCAGAAGTATGGCGTACTGGACTACGTTCCAGTTATTTGCCACTATCATATCCTGCGAACGCTGATTGAGTATGCCGTTAAGGGTGTCGCCTGCCACGTTAAAGGTCATAGAGTAGGCGCAGGGGTAAAGGCGCATTTCCGATAAGTCCGCGTGCACGTAGATATTGCTCATTATGCGGCGACTGGAGGGATTGTTCTTCAGGTCGTAAAGAATCTTGTCAACCTGATCCATATCGCCCTCGGGATAATGGTGCTTAACCGACATTTGGTAGCCGTAAGCCTTGCCTATACTGCCGTTTTGATCCGCCCAAGCGTCCCAAATGTGACTGTTCAAGTCCTTGACGTTGTTGGATTTTTTCTGCCAAATCCACAGAATTTCATCTACCGCCGCCCTGAAATTGGTGTAACGCAAGGTCAGCACGGGAAACTCCTCCTGTAGGTTGTAGCGGTTGACCAGACAAAAGGTCTTGCGCGTATGCGCAGGCGAATCGTCGTCCGCCCAGCGAGGGCGCACCTGCTCGTTGACGTCCGAGTATCCGGTGGTTAAAATGGTTTTGATATTATCCATAAAGGTATAGTCGGCTTTGCTCATAGTTACCTCCCCTTTAAGCGGCGTACCCGATAAGCTCGGGGCCCTTGTCGCTCGTCATTGTCCAAATCTCGTTAAAGTTCCACCCTGCAAAGGTGTCCTTGTTGATAAGCGCGTCCGTTTCCACGGCGTAAAGCGTGCTATTGGTGGCTAACGCCGTGCGGTTGCCTATACCGTAGCGCGTGGCTATTGCCAAAGGCGTAACGTATGCTTCCTTATCGTAATCGGTCACAACGCCCTCTCTCTTGAAGTAACAGCCTGTCAGCTTGATACTGCTGCGCGTAGAAGAACCGTTGCTTCCGCCTATAAAGCCCTTGCCTAAGCTGCTTGTGGAAGTGCCGCTGATACCGCCCATTGTGACAGTACCTGTGGCGTAGCAGTTTTCGATACCCTTGCAATAGCTGGCGTAACCTACCAACGCGCCCGAATAAGCGATTGCCGTAACGCTGCCTGAACTGCTTTTGCCTGTGCCGTAAGTGGATACGTCTGCCGTAGAATAGCAGTTGCTTATCGTGTCGTTCGTACTGCTTTTCGTATAGCCTACCAAGCCGCCTGCATAAGCTCTGCAATATCTTACGTCAATTGAACCTGAGGTCTTGCAGCGGCTTATGGTACAGCCGTTACTGGTGGCTATCAAAAGGCCGCTGAAGCAGGAATAGGTGCTTGCCAGATTAGCAGGCATATTGATAACGCCCTCCGCACTGCAATTAGTCACCGTGCTGTCTGCGGCAGAAGCCGCCAGCAGTGCCACGTTGCAATCCGCCGAGCTGTAATTGATGTTGACGCTTGCTTTTTCGATACGGAGATTTTTGATTACAGCCCCTGAGGTACTGGCGAATAAACCCACCTTATAGGAGCTTGGCATAACGCTGATTTTCATATTGCGGATAGCCCGCCCGTTGCCGTCGTAAACGCCCTTGAACGCTTTTGAACCGCTTAAAGGAGTCCAGTCCTTGCCGCTCAAGTCGATGTCCGCGGTTTGCTTGTAATAAAGTACCGCGTCCGTGCTTGTGCCCGACGAGTCCGTAACCGTCTTGGTGCCTGTGGTAATCGCCTCTAAATCCGCTCTGTTGTTAATGCAGATGGGATCCTCTGCCGCTCCCGTTCCCGTGTGGAAAATCACTTCGCAGGAGGTGTTGGCTCCGTTATAAACGGTTATAGCTCCGTCCTTGCTCACCAGAATCGTCAGCGGATTGCTGTAATCGGAGAGCTTGCCGTTCACCTTTGCCTGCACCTTGAAGGTGTAGGTTCCTGCCGACAAGGAGGGAAGATAGGTGGTTGCCGTGGTGGAGAACTGATAGGAATTGGTCCGTGACATCTCCACGTTGACGAAATACGCTTCCGCTCCGTCAATGGCGTTCCAGCTTAAGGTCGTGCTGTCGGAAGACAGCACAGGTGCGCCTTTGCCGCCTGCGTCCTCACAGCCGACAGTTACGCCGACGGTGAAAAGCAGAACGGTAACGATAATCAAAATCAAAAAATTGCGTTTCATTATAAGTCCTTTTTAGTTATTTTGTTTTAGGTTGTTGCGTTATTCCTCTTCGGCCGCAACGAACACGTAACAGCCGACTTCCTCGTCCATTACCCAAATCTCCTCGTCCATTGTCAGATAAGGCTCGGAGCCGTTTTCGATATGCCAAACCTCGGGGTTATATTGCAGTACGTTGATAAACATAGACGCATTGAGCAGGTCGAGCTTTGCAAAGTTGCGGATACCGTTGGTCGTTGCCGTGCCGCCTACCGTATTGACCTGCTTAGTGCCGCCGAGGACGTTTTCCGTAAGGTTCTCGTAGCAGTAGTTGACGCAGCCCGTGTAGCCTGTTGCGCCCGTTCCCGTGAAGCCGTTGACGTTACTGCCAGCGTCCGAGCTGCCGCCGTTGACCAAGCCCTTGGCTATACAGCTCGTCATAGTCGCAGACGCGCCCTGCATACCTGCGAAACCGCCTACGAACGCGCTGGCGTACGCACGGGAGTCCGAATAGCAGTTGCTGATGGCGCAGTTCTTCACGTCTTCGTTTTTGCCTATAAAGCCGCCCATATACATCACGCCGGAGTTAGTACCCTCTACGTCAGCCTTTTTCATTCTGAACAGCCTGTAGCCTGTGCTGAAACAGCCTTGAATCAGCTTGGTGTTGTTTCCTGCGAAACCGCCTATGCTCATAGTGCCGGGCTGTCCCACCGTGCCGTTGACGTAGTTCGCCGCATAAGCGGAGGAAACCGTGCCGTCGTTGCTTCCTACGAAACCGCCGACGTTGCCGATAAGTCCCGTAGAGGAGAGGTTGCATACTATTGTTACGCCGTAGCTGTAAGCGTTGGTAATCGTGCCCTTGTTAAGACCGACTGCGCCGCCCACGTACGCCGTTTTGTACGCCGTACCGTTGAGGGTAAAGCCTGTGGCAAACGCCTTTGCGATAAGGGTTGCCGCGTCTGTTTGACCTGCGATACCGCCCACGAACGCCTGTCCTATCGCGGTTTTGCCGAAGGAGGACGCCGTTACGTTAATTATACTTGAACAGTCGGAAATATCCGCATACGCCGCGTTGCCTACGACGCCGCCTACGTTGAGTATTGCGCCGCAGACGTTAGAGGAAGCGGTATCGTTGTAATCGGAAAGAGCCTTGATGCCCGTGGTGAACGCCGTGCCGCTTACGGTGTTGAAACGCACTGCCGTCAATGCTTTCGCCGCGCCCTTGACCTGTCCTGCGATACCGCCTACGTACGCCGTGCCGTCCATAAGACAGCTGACCGTTATGCCGTTGATGACGGCGTTACAGCCGCTTATCTCCTGTGTTGCCTGTCCTGCGATACCTGCAACGTAAGCGTCGGCTTTTTTCGCCGCCGTTACATCTATGGTGAAGCTCTGCGCGTCGGAATTTTTGACCGTCAGCGCGTTGCCTGCGATACCGCCTACGTAAATTGCCTTGTTGCCGTTGACCGCGATAGCTCCGTTATAAGCGGAGTCTTCAACGGCGTCCGCGTCGCCTGCTATGCCGCCTACGTAGAAGTCGCCTGCCTTGCCGCTGTCGTTTGCCAGTATGGAAATACGGCTCTTGACCTCGGAGTTCTTAACCGTTACCGCCTCGCCTGCGATACCGCCTACGTATTGGGCAACCGTGCTTAAGGAACCGATTTCCAGCATACTTTCCACTGTTTCCGCGTCTGCGTTAAAGGTGCCGCCGACCTCGCCTGCGGATTGACCTGCGATACCGCCTGCATACAGCTTGGCGGTGACCTTTTCCACGCTGATTTTGCCTGTAACTGCAAGGTTGAGAACGTCGGAAGCCTGCCCTGCCGCTCCGCCTACGTACAAATCAGCCATTCTCTTAACGCTTAAAACGTAAGGCTCGTGGGTTTGGGTACGGTTGACGAAGATTACGGTACAGTCGTTCAGCTCGGTGCCGATACCCACTATGCCGCCTGCGTATGCCACGTTTTTGGCGGTGGTCAGCTTGGCGTCGGTTATGGCCTCGGGAACGTCGATTTCGATAGAAATGCCTATTGCGTCACAGCCGCTGATTGCGGAAAGCGAGGAGCCTACTATGCCGCCTGCTTGTATTTTGCCTGAATGAACCGCCTTAACGGTGGTGTCTGTAACTTCCAGTCCTTCGGTAGCCTTGTGCAATGCGCCTGCCGCACCGCCGACATAAGCCAGATTGGTGGTCTCGGCGGTGTCGCCGCCGATTTCGATAGTGGATAACTTGGTTTTGTTATTGATAAAGGTGTCTTTGGCATAGCCGACTACGCCGCCTGCATATACCGCCGTGCCGCCTGAAACGCTGACGTCGCACTGAGCCGTACAGTCCTCGATATTACCGCTTTCCTGATAACCTACAAGACCGCCTACGTATGCGTCGCTGTAGGGATTGGTTACGGTAATGGTCAGCTGTTGAGCCGCAGGAGTGTTTTGGGGAGTAACATCGATAAAGGTCACGCTGTCGTAAACGCCTGCGAAGAGCATACCCACCGCGCCGCCTACGTACTGACCGCCGATTACGTCGATAACGCCCGTTACGGTGCAGTTGCGGATTTCGCTGTTACTTACGATACCTGCGATACCGCCCACGTAGGGGATATCCAAAGTGTCGCCT
>CAYJBY010000001.1:24868-113307 GCA_964368645.1 uncultured Christensenellaceae bacterium | reverse complement strand
GTGCTTAGGTAATCGGTTAAAGAAATGGAGTTTTGGAGATAATAGTGTCCGTCCTTTTCCATAGCCGCCAGCTCGCCTGCTGAGCCGACTGCCTTGGGAATATTAAAGATATAAGTCTCGCTTTGGACGGCTTTGCCGCCGGCATTGTCAGCCGCGGAGATTGACGCGGTAACGTAAACGAAACCGCCTTCCCAATTACCATTGCTGAATATAATGCTCCACTCGCCGACATTGTTCGTGTCGGAAATAATCAGATCGGGCCCATTGGACGCATCGATACGAGTGCTGACACCGTCGGCAGATACGTACTCAACGCTGAAAGTTACTTTGGAAATTTTGTCGTCCTTAGCGGAAACGGGATCGATATTGCAGAACAGCTTGGCAGGTTGTCCCGTGAAGAGAGCCTTCGCGTCGGCGGTAAGGCTCAAAACCTGTACGTAAGGCACCTGCACCGTCAGGGTGAAGGGCTCGCTTTCCGTCCAGTCCTCTTGCTCGCCGTTGTTAAGGGCGATAGCCTTTAGCTGAATTACCGCGTAGGACTCTGCCTTGAGAACGCCGTTGTAAATCACGTTGGGGATTTCGGTGCCGTTGTCTAAGGTATAATGAACGTCCTTTTCGCCTGTGGTCTGCTCGATATAACGCTCGTAGGTCAGCACGTTGGCTGTGTTTTCTCCCACCAAAACGTAAAGCACGGATTCGTATAAGGGCTTAACGGGGAAGATACTGGAGGTGAGCGTCAATCCGTTCTCTGCGTCGGTGATGACGTTGTAGACGTTGGCGGAAGTGATTTCGATTCGGGTAACCATAGGCGACCAGTCGGCGTAATAATAGATTTCGCCATAGGTGCCTGTGGGCTGTGTGGTGATATAGCTCGCGCCGCTTAAGGGGTTCTCGGTGTCGTACCAACCCATAAAGTAGTAATTACTGCGCTGTGCTTCCGTCCAAAGAGTTACGTAGTCGTAAGTAACCTTGCCTTCCTTGGTGACGGATTCGATATTGTATTCTTGGGTGAAAAGCTCGATAAGCTCGGCTGCCTCGCCCTCGCTGGGCTCCTGATTGCTCATATAGTGTATGGTGTAAACCGTAGGAGTCCAAGCCGCTCTTAAAAACAGCGTGCCGATATTGGTAGTAGCAGGTTTGACCGCCAAAACAGCGTCAACTGCCGCGGTGCCTAATTCCTCATCCGCTTCAACGGCAGGAGAAGAGGTCAAAACCTTGTCGGTGGCTTTCGGCAAGGCGGCGGCGTTGGCAACAACGTACCACCCTGCAAAATCGTATCCTGTTTTCACGGGAATCGGCAGGGAGCTAACGGCCGCTATGCCCTCTGCGAAGTTGTATTCGGTAATGTATTGAGCGGTGGGCGGAATCGTACCGCCGTTGGTGTTGTAGTAAATGGCGGTTTTTCCCTCGTCCACCACTATGTAATCGTATTTCAAAACGTAGGTTACGCCGTTGTACAGGTAGGTAACGGATAGCTTGGCGGTGGTGTCCGCAGGGGTTGCCGCTGTGGTGTCAAAGCCCGAGATGTTGGCGGCAGTTAGTTTGACTGCGCCGTTGATGACCGTACCGTCCGCGCTCTTGATGATAAGGGTTTCCTCCGCAAGTACGCGTGCGTTATTGGCGTTAAGAGGATATACGCGCAGGGTGGAGTCGCCTAAAGCTAACTCTACTGTGACGAAGTCTGTCCATTTGATATAAATATCCCTATCCAAGCCGGTGGAAGGATCTACCTCGGTTACGGCTGTGCCTGTAAGAGCGGCGTTGTCGAAAAGCCCGACAAAAACGAATTTGTCAGTGCCTGCGGCAGTTAGGAAGGGTGCGAATTTCGTCTTGAAAAGCTCGTTGGCGTCGCCTAAAACCACCGTGTCGTCCTCAACGGTGAAAGGAAGAGAAAACGACTGCTCGACTTTTTCGATAATGGGCTTGTTGTCGTCGTCAACGCCTGTTTGCTTGCCGTAGGAGCCGTGAATGTTGATATTGTAAGTAACGGGTATCCATTTTGCGTAAAAATCGTAATTCGCGCCGTTAGCCGCTACGGAAGTCACTGCCTCGCCGTCAAATTCGGGAGTGGTGTACCAACCGCCGAAGGTGTAGAAAAGGCGTTCTAGGCTAAGCAGTGCGCTTAAACCTACGGCAGAGTTGTATTTGCCGAAAACAATTTCATCGGTTAAGGTTACTACGGTGTAGTACTGGGTGGTGTCAACGGGATCGGCAATGGGAGGCTCGGGAGTTTCGCCCTCTTCTGCCGCAGCAGGCTCGTCGCCTTCATCGTCCGCAGGGGGAACGGGTATCGAACCGCCGTTGAGGTGGAAGGTTATAAAATGTACGTTTGAAGCCAAAACCTCGTATTTGAAGTCCAGAGTGTAGCCTTCGAGATAGGTGATAACCATTGTGCCGTCAGCGGAAACCGCGGCGGTATCGAAGCCGCTTACCATATCGGCGGTAATCGGCATTTCAACGATGGTAATAATGGGTTCGGGAGTTTCACCCTCGCCCTCGCCTTCAGTGGGAGGTTCACCCTCGGTGGGAGTCTCACCTTCGGCAGGTGTTTCGCCCTCGGCAGGTGTCTCGCCCTCGGCAGGAGTCTCAGGCTCGGTTGCCTTAAGAATGATTTGCAGAACCGCCACCTCAAGAGAAAGTTGATCGCCTACGTAGTAATACTTCGCAAGTGTGCCCTCCTTGATGCGGAAGCTGTCGATTGCGTCCACAGCGACAGGTCTTTCGGGTTGTACGATGGTAGGCTCTTCCTCTCCGCCGTCGTCCTTACACGCGCTTAACGTGATACAGGTTGCCGCAAGTATCAATATTGTAAGCACAATAATCAGCCAATTTTTCTTAGTCAACTTCATAACGACCTCCGAAACTTTTTTTGCAAATTGTACGCGCACTACGTCCCGCGCGTAAATAATATAACGTAAAATCTATTTTACTGTACTAAACTTGCTTAAGTCAATAGCACAATATATAAAATTATAACAAACCTTATTAAGATAACTTAAACCGAAAATGTCGAAAACTTTGATAATAGAGGGTATTCTCGTGTAAATCATTGAAGCATAGTTAGGAACATACCGAAAAATAAGGCAAAAACCTATCGTAATCGACCTATTGTAATCGATAAGGTTGTGTACTGCGTTAAACAAGAAATACGGTATAACAAAGTATAACAAACAAAAAATCAAAAAAGATGGCTAATTGAAATGTAAAGTATCAGCTTAACAAATTAAAACAAATGAGAATAAGTGTTTCTTGCCTTAGATGAGATGAGGAGAACAACGCAAAAAGGCTTAATCGAAAAAATAGATTGTGTAGAATTATAATAAACTATAACAAACAGAAATTATAGTATTTTTGAGTAGAGGTGCAACAGCATTGGGGGGGGAAAATTGAATAAAAACAGATAAGAATTAAATTAAAAGCGGATAGAAAAATGTAGCCAGAATTGGTTAAAAAATTGCAGTTAAAAGCGGATAAATCGGATAGAAATTGAAGTCAGAAGCGAATAGAAAAATTGATAAAACCCAGAACTATGCGAATAGGGTACACGGTATAACGAAGCGTAACAAACGTATGTTGGATAGAACCGTAAACTAGCTAATGTGTTTTTTGCAAGTTCAATATTATCGTGCAAGTGTTGATATAAGTGACGGTCAAACAGATAGTATTGTTCGGCAAAAATACTGTGAATCTGGATTAAGACAGTGGGGTGTATATGGCTTTGGATAGAGAAAAGTCCATAAATCGATAACACATTATATAAAACTATAACAAACGTAATCAAAAAAAGACTGCTGATTGAAATGTAAAATATCAACATAACAAGTTATAACAAACGCAATTTTTTTTGTACGGTGTAGGGTGGAGAAATATGGGGGAAAGGGGTGTAAGAGTATATGGGAAAAGGGGTACGGAAACATCGGGAAAAAGTGACGAGAATCACAATATTAAGGTTGGGGAATATGTCGGGAAACAAGCGAAAAATGCGGTTTAGTGTTGATTAAACCGCAATATAGTGTTGATTAAAGCTAAAAAAAGTGATTATTGTTTGCTTGGCAGGCACTCCACCAATACGGCGTGTTCGGCGGTGATTTTGAAGCGGTTTTCCGCCGCATAGGGAAGGAAAAAGTAATCGCCTTTTTGGATTTCTTTGCGGTAGTCCTCTCCCTCGATAACCGCCGTGCCCTCTAATAAAATCCATACCGACGGGCCGTAACTCGGCACAACCGAACCGCCTGTTAAGGTATAGCGGTTTTCCGCGAAGCAAGGAGTGTTATCGTAGGTGATTAAACGCTCGATTTTCGTTTTGCCGTCGTCTAAAACGGTTGTAGGGTTGATTCGTGCCAATTCCAGTGCTTTTTCGCCGTAATAGGAGTAATTAAAGCAGTCTAGAGCGGTGTCCTTGTCCAGTCCGATATATTCCTCATTGTAGCTGATATGGTAGTCGCCGCACCACCTTTCCGGCTGAATGGTAAAATCCGTCGGCTCCTGAACCTCGATAATCGTACAGCCTGCGCCGATAGCGTGAATCAGTCCTGCCTTGATTATATACATATCGCCGACCTTAGCGTCCACGCCGCCTAAAATTCCGCTCATAACGTCTTTTTCGATTTCACTGCGTTCTTCCAGTGCGGAAAGCTCCTCTTTTGTAATAGCGTTCTTAAATCCAAAGTAGATTTTTGCGTTGGGACGGGTGGCTACCACCAGCCAAGCCTCCGTTTTGCCGTACTCGCTGTTAAAATGCCGCTTTGCGAATTCCTTTGTGGGGTGAACCTGCATAGGCAACCGAATCGCGCTGTCCAAAAACTTGACAAGGCAGTCGTACCGTCTTCCGCCTAAAAGCTCTTCGGGGTATTTAAGGAGTAAATCATCGAAAAAGAAGCCCGTATCCTTTATGACGGATACGCCGTCTCTCTCTCCGAAATACCGCGGATTAATTGCCTTGACCTTACTGGCTACCCATTCCTCGGGGAACATATTGTCCTCTTTGCCGTCCTGCCAAAAAGCGTCGAAGCCTGCGCCGCCCTTATAAACTCTATATACCCGATTACGCTCAAAAAAGATAGGTTGCGAAACAAGCTGTTGTTTGTCCATACTTTTGTCCTCCCTAACTGTACTGCGGCAGAAACCGCTGGCTTACCGCCGACTGACTTGATTATAACGCCTTTATACGCGAAAGTCAATATTGACAGCCGCACCCTTTTGGGTTTATCATTGGACGGGAGCGTTATGCATTTTTTCGTTTTGGCTTGCCTTGTTCCGAATACCCCTTAAAGCGTGAAAATCGTTGAAAAAGCGCGTATCGGTATCGGTTGAAAAGGAGTTTGGAAAATGCGCCCTCGGTCGTGCTTTTTGAGACTGAAAACAGCTCTTTTACAGCGTGGAAGTCGCGTAAAAAAGCCGAGAAAACAAGCGAAAAACGGATTGAAAAAGGGCCGAAAAAGAGGTCGCAAAAAATCGAAAGAAAGAGCTAATTTGTTAGCTAAAATAGCATATAGTGTCGATTAAACGCGTTTTTTAACGCAAAAAGGAGTGGATTATGATACTGTCTGTCGGAGAGATTTTGGCTGATATGATAGGCGACGAGCAGAACCGTTTTTCGGCGTGTTGCGGCGGTGCGCCCTTTAACGTGGCGGTAGGGGCAAAAAGAGCAGGTGCAAAGGTCGCTTTTGTCGGCAAGGTGGGGCGCGACGTAATCGGCGACTTCCTTATCGATAAGGCACTGTCCTACGGTTTGGATAAGACCGATATTTCCATCGACTCCGTGCGCAATACCACTCTCGCGTTCGTTGCCTTGAAAGACGGAGAAAGGAATTTTACTTTTTTCCGCCACGATACCGCCGACTATAACCTGAGCATAGACGATATTGACTTCAACGCTTATCCGAATTTGAGAATTTTGCACGTGGGCAGTCTTATGCTTTCCGAGCCTTGCGGCAGAGAGCTTGCGAAGGCGTTATTCAAAAAAGGAAAGGAACTGGGAGTTAAAATCAGCTTTGACGTTAATTTCAGAGACGACCTTTACGAGAGCCGAGAGGAAGCGGCAAGGATTTTTGCACCATTTGTGAAAAGCGCGGATTTGCTGAAACTGTCCGAGGACGAGCTGGAGGTGTTTTGCGGCGAGGGCGATATTGCCTCCGCCATCACGAAACTCGATAATCAGTTAATCGTTGTGACCGAGGGCGCAAAGGGCTGTGCCTACCGCTATAAAGGAAAAGTCGGCGAGGTTAATTCCCGTATCCGTGTAAAACCGTTGGATACCACCGGCGCAGGAGACGCCTTTTTCGGCGCACTTTTGGCGGCGTTGGATACTTTCGAACCGATTACCGAGGAGCTGCTTGTCCGCGCTCTTGATAGGGCAAATACTTTCGGAGCGGAGGCTACACAACACTTCGGCGCAATCTGAAAAAATGCGTTTAATCGATACTATATTGCATTTTGAGCGTTTTTTCGCTTCTTTTTCGGTCGCGAAACGGTCAACTTAACGCGAAGTAAAAAGTACGCTTAATTCGGGGCTTTGGCTTGAAAAGTCCGATGTCGTTCGTGGCTAATTCATTCCAATATTCCCGACGCGGATTTTCCTTACGTTCGTGAATTAAGATTTTTTTATCGGTATCCTCAATTACGGGATACACGGGGGAATTGTTTTAGCTTTGAAAATTCTAGCTGTTGAAAATACGCTGTACCTAATACGGGCGACCACTTCTTTCCCATTTTTGCAAGTGAAAAATAGGTTTGTTTTTTATTCTGCTATGGAGATAATCCGAAATGTCCTTTTTTCGCTGATTTATAGGCTCATTTCCAATTGGGTTATGGAAAATACGCCGAATAGGTTCTTCTCAACGCCTTAAAGCACTATATCAATTTCCTTGTAAGAAAAGCACCAAATAATATCGAGCAAGCCTTTTTCCTCAATAGCCCCTTTTGTGCGGTATCCCCTGTTTCACGATAGCCCCTGTTCGCTTGTACGCCCTTTTTGCCTGTAAATTAACGGCGGTAAAACATATTTTTAGCCTATGGTAATTTTTTCCGAGTGAAAATTGCCTTAAACTCAATGGTAATTTTTACCGCCTTTAATTTTACTGCCGTTGACGGGAAATTCCGATTCCGTAATGGGGTTGACGTTTACACTGATAGGAAAGCAATGCCGCGAAAAATAATTTTTTCCTGTGCTAACGCCTTTTTTTTGTTGCGATTATTTGAATTTTTAACGCGAAAACGGTCTAAAGTATCGTAGAAAACGGTGACTTTCGCCTAAAACCTCCATCTCGCGCGTGTGTCGCACGTTAAATTAAATTAATCTTCGTTATAAAAAATTATTATATTTCCATATATTAATGTCCGATTACGCGATACCCGCCCTAAGGATTTTATTCTTGACAAAGGTATTGCTTTGTAGTAGAATTAATGGTATCTAGCACGAATGTGCAATATTAATTTGGAGGATTGTGTATGAAAAAGAAAATCGCGTTCTTATTCGTCATGATTCTGTGTGTTGTTCTCTCTTTAGCCCTTGTCGCTTGTAACAACGACAAGCCCGAAGAAGAAGATAAGCCTACGACTTCGTCGTTTGCTATCACACAGGCTCAGGTCGATAAAGCCGCTACAAGTTTGGAGGCAGACGCCAATGCTTGGGTAGCTGTCAACAAGCTCCCCGAGGGTTCTACAACTGACCAGAGCGTTCAGCTCAAGCAGGCTATTACTGCTTCTGACAGTGCTACGATCTCTGTAAAATCCGGCAAAAAGTCCAAGCAGTACATAGCAGCTGTTGCAGTTGTTAAGAACAGCACCGCAGCTAAGTACGACGTAACGCTTAAGTGGACGGACGATGCTAAGACGGCTTTCACCAAGACCTTTAGCGTTAACGTACAGTATGCTGACTACGGTCTGTGGGCAGGCGAAGCTAAATCTGAAAACCTCGCTCTCACCACCGACACCAGCGTTCCCAACGCTCTTAAGCTCATCATCAATGGCGTTATCAACGACATTAACAATGCGTACAAGAACGGCAAGGCAATGGTTACAGAGGCTGACGGCACTTTAGGCTTCACCTTTGTAGGTTACGTTGAGTTCAATTACGGCACTGCAAGAAAAACTGACAAGACCGCTCCTGCTCGTTACGAGTTAAGCATTAACGGTCAGGTTGCCAAGACCACCGGTGCAACTTCCGTTGCTATCGAGGCAAAGGCTGCCGGCAGCTCTCCCGTATTTGCTCTGTACTATGACAATGCTAAGCTGTACATCAAGGCAGGCGACTGGACCAGATATCTCGACAAGGCCGAGATCCCCGAGACCATCATCGCTATCATTGATTACGCTACCAAGGACGCAGTTGCCAACGTAGAAGAAGGCAATGACGTGCTCCTCACCCCCATCGCAGAAGACGTTACCTTTAACGCGTGGCTCGGCAAGCTTGCCGGTGACACCGTTGGCGGCGTTGTAGGCGCATTACTTCCCAGCTTGTTCAACTATGCTACCAGCACTGATGCCGGTATCACCACTTACCAGCTGGAGCTTAACCTCGGTTCTCTTATCGCTAACCTCTCTGAGGTCGGCGGCATCGTGGACGGTTTGGTTAGCAAAATCACCCCCTACATTGAGGAGTACATCGACTACGCCGATTACGCTTCTTACGTAGGCATTTCCGCAGAAAAGATTGAGTCTCTCAAGGCTACCGTTATGGGTATCACCGGTATGAAGTTCGGTGAGCTGAAGGGCATTGCCGGTTCTCTTATGCTTACCGCTAAGCTGGACGCTGCTAAGAACGCTACCGCTGTTGAGCTCTCTCTCAATATCCCCGACAGTGACTTCAGATGGAGCAATGCGGACACCGTTGCAAAGCCTTACGGCCCTCTCAATATGGCTATCGGCGTTGCTGACGTTTCCTTCGGCGAAGAGCAGACCGCTACTCTCCCTGCTGATCTGAACACTTACAAGTACTTCAGCCCCCTCAATATCGACACCACCGGTGCTTTCGATATCGTTGTTGACGGCGTTGCTACCACCTATGCTTACGAGCTTTACACCGACGTAGACGTATTCAGTCTTGTTAAGGGTATCTTCGATTACCTCAACGGCAAGGCAGACGCTTACAAGGCTATCAGCGCAGAGGCAGGTATCAAGGTTACTAAGAACGGCGAAGCCTTCTTGGACGCTAAGTACACCCAGAGCAATACCACTCTTGCTTGGAAGTTCGACGGTAATGTTTACACCTGTGACGTAGTCGCGGCTTACAAGGCAGGCGAGGCTGACGAATTTGCTGCATTGCTTGAGGCTATCGGTCTGAAGAAGCCCGAAGAGCAGCCCGCAGAGGTTGAAGAAGAGGCAGCTGCACCTAGCATTATCGACCAGATCACGACTGTTGTCGGTCTTGTAACCGACGGCGTTTACACCAAGGTCGCTGAAGGTGCTGAATTCGTTGCTAACACTGATTACTACACCGAGGCAGACGGCGTTTACACCAAGGCTGCAATCACAGCTTTCGCTGCTAACACCACCTACTACACCAAGTCCAGCATTCTTACCTACGACCTCACCGGTATCACCGGCGAGAACTGGTACGACATCGTTGCTAAACTTGACCTCTCCGAGGACAATTTGGCAGCTGTGCTTGACGTGTTCGGTTTAGTCAACACCAATGACATTTCCGTTATCGTTAACAAGCTTAAGAGCTCTGTTGCAGTTGACGTTAAGTGGAATTACATCGCAGAAGACGGCACCAAGGTTCCTTACTACGTTGCCGCTAATATCAGCTGGGATATCACCAATGGCAAGGGCGTGCTCGCTGCTAACTGGAAGTATGGCAATAAGTTCTACTTCTTGGACGGCGTAATCGACCTCTCCGCTTGGAATGTTACCGACGGCGTTGTTGCTGATGCAAGCGAGATCACCGTTGAGGTCAGCGTTTACTCCGCAGAGACCGCAGTTAAGCCCGCAACCGCTGATAACACCTACGAGGCAGTTCTTTCTAAGATCGCTAACGGTTATGAAGTTAACCTCAAGGCTGACGACGTGAACGCTATCAATGTTAAGGTAACCGCTGTTACCGATGCTGAAGTTACTACCTACAAGGCAGTAGTTACTCTATACGAAGAGTCCGGCGACGTTAGCGGTGTTTACACCGGCAGCATCACCACTATTGCTAACGGTTACAGAGTAAGCTTAAGCATCAACGAGACCAAGATCTTTGACCTTGACCTCACTGCTGTTACCGCTGAAAACGTGACCACCTATCAGGCTTTCTTAAATCTCGTTGTTATGGATAAGACCTATGCAGCTAAGATCGTTATCACCAAGAATGCTGATGGCGAGTGGCTGAAGGTTGGCGCACTGTTCAACGTTGACGGCGGCAATGATAACGGTATCGTTCTTGACCTGACCAAGTTCAGCTTCAAGTACGGTGCTGATTACAGCGCACGTAACATCGTTGTTATCGACACAACTGCTGCAACAGTAGTTGAATATAAAGACGTAGCCGCAGCCGCAGGCGTAGCTTTCGGTGAGATTATGAACTTTGTTGGTTCAATTATGGACGCAGTCATTCCTGCATAATTACAGGATTAACTTAACAAAAGAAGGACGCAGTAATGCGTCCTTTTTTTTGTGCTTTTTTGGAGAAAAAACCCAATAAGGCGAGGGCGAGAAGGATAAGGGGATAAGGGGTAGTAATAAGGATAGAGGAGAGGGGCGCATAGATGCGAGATTCTTCGTCACAGGCAGGCTGTTCCTCAGAATGACAGTAAAAAGAACAGTATAAAGGGAAAGGATTGTTTGTGAATAAGGATAAAGAAAAGAAACGTGTCATTCTGAGGCGGCGAACTGTCGCAACGAAGAATCTCGCCGAATGGCGGAATACGTTGAGAAAATAGGGTTGATAGGATTGAGAAGATAAGCAAAGAAGAAAAAAAGAATAAAGGGTAAGGGATAAGGGGTAGTAATAAGGATAGGGAAAGAAACGCGTAAACGCGAGATTCTTCGTTGTGACAAAGTCACGTCCTCAGAATGACAGTTAATAAAGTATAAAGGAATGCGCGTAGAGGGGGAAATTAGAATTTCGCCCGAAGTTCGATTAGCTTGCCTAAAATTGTCACGGGTAAATCCGCCGCTTCCTCTTTTGAATAAAACATAGTCTTATAGGTTGGGTTGATAGGAATAAGGAGCAAACCGCCGTCCGTGCGGTTAATTCTTTTGAGGGTGGCTTCGTCCGAACCGACCATTACCGCCGCGATTTCGCCGTTATCCACGTCCGGTTGTTTGGCAATAACCGCCACGTCGCCGTCGCATATACGCGGTTCCATAGAATGACCGGATATTTTTAGGCACATAAGCTCTCTGCCCAAGGTCATAGCTCTGTCCACTTCCTCATAGCCGAGGACGTCCTCTCTTGCCTCGATAGGCGGCCCTGCGGCGATTTTGCCGTACACGGGAATAAGCACCGTATTGCCCGGATTGTCGTTTTTGCCGAAAAGATACTCCACGCTCACCCCGAAAAATCTGGCGATACGCGCCGCAATATCCAATTCAGGAACGCTAATATCCGATTCGTAGTTGCTTAAAGCACTGCGGCTAAGCTCTAATTGACAAGCAAGTGCCTGTTGAGTGAGCTTTTTGCTTTTGCGAAGCTCGGCTATCCGATTGTTTACAGTTCTCATAAGCATCTCCCGTAGTTTTTGTGCGGTCGTGCGCGCTCTTGCGTGGGTTATACGCAAATGACGCCGTTTTTCCTGCCGTTATTTTTATTTTACCACATATTTTTCAGAGCCTGTCCATCTAATTGACCAACTTGGGCTTTTTATGCCAAATTTGATGTCAAAATGGATTTTTTGCCCTAAAAACCCCCTTTTGCCTCTTGACACTTGCCAAGTATCTTGTCTATTATTGGGTTGGTTGACAAGAACCTTGGCAATCAAAGGAGGAGAAAAGCGTGAGCGGAAAGAATGATAAAAGGATTACAAGGCTTTGCGACGAGATATTGGAAAACACCCTTGAGGTATTGAAGAGCCGAATTTTAAGAGTTAGGGACGCGGAGGAGCGCGTGGATACGGTGATAGCCGTTCTCTCGGAGAACGCCAAGGATATTGCGGTATATAACGATATATCTCCCCGTGACGTTGCCGAACTCATTGCCGGCTTGAAAAACCTAGGCTCGGTGAAGTTCTCGGAGCTTACGGGATTGGCGACTGCTGTCAACGACAAGCTGAAGCCTGTTGCCGACAGCGTCAGCGAGCCGAAGCTGGAGGATTTTATTGTCTAATCCGAAGTTTCGATTCGGAAGTATAAGGGAGGCGGTGGAAGCTCGCCGCAGGCTGTTCAGCCGAACGGGAAGCATAAAAACCGACAGGGAGTTCGTCCGCTGTGCCTTTAACAGTATTCTCCGCTCCGTTCCTCTATTGCAGGAGTTGCACCGAAAGCCCTATCTGTTAATCGAGGCGGCGTTCACTATCGTGGATAAGCACCGCCGTACCGTACCTTTCTTCCTAAACACCGTACAAAGGAAGTTTATCGCAGAACTGGAAAAACACGGCGCAGGGCGGCCGTACTTCGTATTGAAGGGCAGACAGCAGGGGTTCACCTCGCTAATTACCGCGATTCAGCTAAGCTACAGCCTGTTGATGAGAAACTTCGCAGGACTGACGGTTGCCGACTGCACCGATAACACGCTGGCGATATTCAACGACAAGGCAAAAACGGTGTATAACGCCCTGCCCGACGTGATTAAGCCCCACGAAAAGTATAACAGCGCGAGGGAACTGTATTTCGATAAGTTAGGCAGTAGCTGGCGAGTGGCAACCGCCACCGACGACGCAGGCCGAAGCCGTACGCTTAACTTCCTGCACCTTAGTGAAATCGCCTTTTACGAGGCGGATTTAACCCGATTGCAGGCAGGGCTTCTTGAGGCGACCACCGCGGAGAGCATAGTGATTTACGAAAGCACCGCCAACGGCTTCAACGACGCAAAAGCCCTGTGGGATACGGGCTCCTGTATCAATCTGTTCTATCGGTGGTGGGATACTCCCGAATACGTCGATCAGGACGTAACGGTGCTGAAAACCGTGGAAAAACCGCTGAAGGAACGGCTTGACTGGCTGAAAAGCTTGGGTTTGACCGATTATCAGCTTGCTTGGTATGCGAAAAAATACGCAAGCTACATTGACAAAAATATGATCAAGCAGGAATATCCCTGCACGGCGGAGGAGGCTTTCGTCGGCAGTTCGGACTGCTTGTTTGATAAGGAGGAGCTAGTAAGGCGTTTAGCCGAGCCTGACAAGGCGGTGCTTAAGGGGGATTTCCGCTACGTCAAAAGCTACTGTTCGGACGGTACGCCCTCTATAACGGATATAGAGTTCGTACCCGACGATAACGGTATCATAACCCTATCCGAATTACCGGTGAGGGTTAAGGGGGAAAAAGGGCTGAAGCTAAAGCCTTACGCCATCGGAGGCGACACGGCGGGATCGGGCGAGGATTACTTTACGGCAAAAGCGGTGGACTGCATAAGCCGCCGCACCGTCGCCACTTTAAGGGTGAAGAGGATAGACGAGGACTTGTACGCGGACAGACTTTACTGTTTGGGGCGTTACTACAACGACGCGCTGTTGGCGGTGGAAAGCAATTACAGCTCCGCACCGCTCAGGACGCTGGAGGCACTCGCCTATCCCAACCTTTACAGACGGGAAAGAAACGACGCAGGGGGCGTTACGAGGTTAGTCGGTTTCGAGACGAATCTTAAAACCCGTCCGCTGATTATCAGCAATTTGGTGGCACTTTTCCGCGAGGACAGCGGTATCGAAAGCGACAAAACCACCTTGAGAGAGATGCTTACCTTCGTGAGAGGGAAAAGCGGCAGAGGAGAGGCGGATAAGGGCTGTCACGACGACCTTGTTATGGCTCTTGCCATCGCACAGTACGCCGCCAACAAGGCGGACAAGACATACGGCGAAACGCTGTTTGCCGACGATAGCTTTATCGAGAGGAATTTCGCGACTGTGAAGAAAAAGAAGATTAATTTGTGGTAGGGCAACGCCCGAAGGAGGAAAAATGATAAGCAAAAAGAGGTTTGACGAGTTGGTAAAAAGGGTGGAAAGGCTTGAGCGGCTTTTGGACAAACGCTACGTCAGCGATGTTGCCGAGAACGAAAAGCAGACTCAAATAATCAGAGAATACCTTTTGGGTAAGCAGGATTAGGAGGTGAAAATGGAAGTAACCGATTTATGGAAAATGTATGAGGAGGGGTGCGCCTATCAGGATTCTTTGGGATTGGGCAAAACCATTGCGGAGAACGTCAGGTTTTATCAGGGCGCACAATGGGCTGCGCCTACCGAGGCAACACAGCATTTGCCCCGACCTGTAATCAATTTGGTTAAAATGGTGGTGCGCAGTAAGAAAGCGGCTATATTGGCAACGCCCGTCAAGCTGGTGTTTTCGGCTGACGATAATTCGGACGCAGGCAGGATTTTCACGGAGTTCTCGGACTTTATCCAAAAGGAGATGAAGCAGGACGAGTTGGACAGCCGCGCGTTGCGAGATGGGATTTTGAAGGGCAGTTATTTTTATCACTACTATTGGGACGGCAACGCCGCAGGCGTTAAGGGCAACGGACAAGGCGCGTTAAGGTGCGACATTATCAATCCCTTGAATATCTTTTTTGCCAACCCTTCCGAACCCTCGGAGCAAAATCAAAAGTGGATTTTGATTGCTTCAAGAGAGGAATGTGAGGAGGTTAAGGCAAAAGCCGACCAAGGTATCGACCGTGAGCTTATCACTGCGGACGAGGCGGAAAAAGGAGTTAAGGAGCAGGAAAACAGCGGACTATGCACGGTTTTGACCAGATATTTCCGTAAGGACGGGGAGGTTTGGTGCGAAAAAGCGGTAAAACGGACGATGATTAACGCTCCGTTTTGTATGACTCCCGACGTCAAAGCCGCGGAAAAACGGCTGAAGCTGTCACATACGTCAGCCCAGTCGGCAAGGGCTTGTTTGTATCCCGTGGTGGCAGGCTCCTACGAGGAGCGCGAGGGCAGTATCTTCGGAATAAGCGAGGCGGAGGGGTTGGTGCCTAACCAAAAATCCATTAATCTCACGATGGCGATGCAGATACTTTCCACTCAGCGTTTGGCTTGGGGAAAGTACATAGTCAAAAAAGACGCGCTGAAAAATCAGGATATTACCGATGAGCCCGGTCAGGTTTTGGTGGACTACTCCGCAGACGGCGACGGAATCCGCCGCTTATCCGAGCCGGGGTTCAGCGCGATGCCTTTGCAAATCGTCAATACCTTATCCGACCTAACCCGTTCCGCAACAGGTGCAACGGACGTTATTATGGGGGAAAACTACGCCAACTTGTCAGGAACGGCTATCGCACGTCTGCAATCACAGGCGAATCAGCCTATCGAGGAGTTAAGAGCGCGTTTCTGGCGCGTTAAGGAAAAGCAGGGGCGAGTTCTGGAGCAGTTTTTCAAGCTGTATTACAAGGGTGCGCGGTTTAAGAGGGCAAAGACGGACGAGGAAGAGGTTTTTGACGGTGAAGAGTATCAAAAAACCCAATTCGCGTTGGTTGTGGAGCCTGTCAGCGGCACGAGAGCGTCTTCCGCAGGGGATATTAATATGCTTGATAATCTGCTTGCAAGGGGAGATATTACCGTGCTTACCTATTTGGAAAATTATCCCAAGGACGCTCTGTGCAACAAGGAAGAGCTTTTGGCGGACGTGCGAAAGCAAAACGAGGAAAAGGCGGTGGCGTTAGCCGCGCAACTGGATACTCTTACCGAAAAGCTAAAGCAGATGGAGCAAAAGGAAAAGCAGAGCGACAACGCGATAGACGCGGTAACTACCTTAATAGCCGAAAACCGCCGCTTAAAGGAGAGTTTGGCGGAAACCTACGGTGACGCGGTAGGATTAGCGGAGGCAATAGGCAACGCGGTGAAAGGGAAACCCATCGGGCAGTAAGCAAAAGGGGCTGTAAACCCCTTATAGGAGGATTTATGGAAGAATTATTGACGGCGCAAACGACGGATTCGGAGCAGACGGCGGCTCCCTCTATCCCCTCTATCGCCGCGGAGGAAAATACAGCCGAATACGTTGCGGAATCTTTGCCGCAAAGCAAGGAGGATAATGCACGCTTTGCCCGTGAAAGACGGGAACGAGAGCAGCGCGAAAGACTGCGCAAGGCGGAGTTAAAGGGCAAAACCGACGGCGTACTTGCCACCGTAGGCACTAATCCCTATACAGGTGAAAGCATTACCGACGAGCTGGACGCGGAGGAATATCTGGCGATGAAGGAAATTGACGAGAGGGGAGGCAATCCCGTATCCGATTACGTCAAGGAACGCAAGGAGGCTTTGCGACTGGAGCGAAAGGGCGCACCTCAACAGGCGTGGTATGAAAATGACGCTAAGGATTTTGCGGAGAAGTATCCCGACGTGGACAAAAAAGCCTTATTCGAGGACGGAATATTCCGCGATTTTGCAATGAAAGCCGTAGGCGCACTGCCTATGACGAAAATCTACGCCGACTATCTTGAATTATGCGGCAGGCTCACCGAAAAGGCGGCCGCCGACGCGGAGACGCGTTTAGCAAGAGAAGTGGCAAAGGCAAAGGCGTCCCCCGGGACGTTGACTGACTCTCACTCCGATTTCGAGCCGTTCAGCAAGGAGCGGCTGAGGGAGATGAGCATTGAGGACATAGAGCGCAATTACGAAAGAGTTATGCGCTCAATCAAAAGGTAACAAGGAGGAAATATGAGTTACGCTAATTTTATACCTAACGTATGGGCCGCCGGCATTAACCGCGAGCTGGGAAGAACCTGTGTTTTCGCAGACGGCTGTCATACCGAATTCAGCGGCGAAATCGAAAAAGCCGGTGAAAGTATCACCTTTGTAGGCTGTGGTAAGCCCACAATCAGAACAATCGACAGAAGCTCCGCAAACAACACTATCGAAAGCGCGGAGGAGGTAGAGGATACTTCCGTTATTATGCCTGTAAACCGCATCAGCTACTTTAATTATAAGGTAGGCGACGTGGATAAGGCGCAGGCGGTGGAGGGCTTGATGGAAACCCTACAGGCGGAAACCACCGAGGGGCTTGCCAACGAGGTGGACAAGTACATCGCCAATCTCGCCAAGTCCGACGACGCGGTTTTGCTTTCCGACTCGGTAAGCGAAATAAGCGACACCAACGTGCTGACCGTGCTGGACAGCGCGATAGAAAAGCTTTATAAGAACGACGTGAAGGACAGCACCTATATCGAGGCTGTTTTGCCGCCCTATTTTTATATGGCTCTGAAACGCAAATACACCGCGCTTGACACCGCCAACAGCGAACTGCTTAAGAACGGCAAGGTGGGTATGTACGGCAAGGTCGTCATCAAAATGTCCAACAACGTGGCAAACGACGGCACCAACGATTACGTTATGGTGCGCACAAAAAGAGCGGTGGGTTATGCTAAGCCGCTAACCCATACCGAGCCTTACCGCCCCGAAAATGGTTTCGCGGACGCAGTTAAGGGCTTTATTCTATACGACGCTAAGGTACTCCGTCCCAAAGAGATGGTTGTTATCAAGTGCAAGAAGTCGGCTTAATTAGGAGGTAATATATGGCATTTTCAACTATAACCGTACAGGCATTAAGCAAAAGAAACGCTTTCTCCGAGGTAGCGGCTTTCAGCGGTATCACTACCGCATTAACCGCCGACAACTCGGTTTACGGCGCAAAGTTCACGATGAACGCAAGAGACGACAAGTACCTGATTTTGGTACAGAATACGGCGGCGTCCGGCTCGGATAAGACCGTCACCGTTAAGGCAGGCAACGGCATTGAAAGCGGTAAGGACTTGGTTAAGTCCGACCTTGGCTACGGCGAATACGCCTTGCTTTGCATAGACAGCGGACGATATAAGAACGTAAGCGGCACCGATAAGGGTAAGGTAATTATCACAGGTACCGACGATAACGTCAAGGTCGCGGTTTTCCGCTTAGCGTAAGCCGCCGTCTGCTCGTCAATTAACTAACGGGGGCGGTTGACGCCCCTCTTAAAACCGTTGCTTCGACGCCGAACCGTGCGCGGATTTTCGGCATACCGCTTGAGAGAAAGGAGAAATTATATGACACTGGGAGAAATAAAAACCGAAGCTCTGCGGCTGATGTTCTGCGATGCGGGAGAGGGGATTGCCCCCGACAACCTTGCTGCGCTTTACGACAGTGCGGAGTACAAAGATTATTTAGCGCGAATGAACGGAAGCGTAAATCGCGCCTTGGGACGGGTGGAAAGTTTGGACGCCGTTCCTTACAAAACCCATACCTTAACCGCCGATGAGGGAACCGTCGGCTTGTATTACACCAGATACGACCTGCCTACGATTATCGCCGATTACGGCAGAATTCAAAGACTCGTCCGCGAAAAGGGTTACAGCTATCACGGCAACGCCGCCTTTAGAATGGAAGGAAACGTGCTTGTCCTGCCTAACACCCTGCTTAACGAATACTATACCGTGGTTTATGCGCCTACGCTTGCGCGTCTGCCCGAAAACGCTTCGGATACTTCCGATATAGGCTTGCCCTACGAAATAGCGGCATTGATTCCCTACCACGTAAAGGCGGATTTGTTAGAGGAAGAGGAGCCTAATCTCGCCGCCAACGCCAGAGCGATTTTTGAACGGGCGATGGTGGATAGAGCGAAAACGCAGGAGTGCAGACTTTTGGCTGTGACGTCGGTTTACGGAGGCGCGGTATGAGAGTGAACACTGCGCTGACGGCGCGGACGGTCAAAAAAACAAGGCTGTATTTCGGCGGCTTGGATTACTTGTCCGTGAACCCCGAAAGCCTGCCCTCACGAGCCGCGGCGGCGGAAAACTTTATCAAGGAGAACGGCGTACTGTGCAAGCGAAAGGGCGTAACCCAGCTTGTGAGCTTTGAAAGTTCCCTGTACACAGCTTACACCGAGGGCGTGTTTTGCTACCGCCTTAACGGGGTGGAATATACGCTGTGCTACGTCAGCCACTACTACAAAAATCCGCTTATCGCAGACTATACCGATAACCCGAGAGGGGTGCTTGCTTACTGTACCTTTTATCGGGTAAAAGCCGATTACAGCTACGAGGATTTGCTGTCTGCGGAGACTTGCGGCGCGTATAAGGCAAGGCTAAAGCCCCAAAAACCCCGTATGTATCAATGCGGCGACAGCGTGTATTTTTCGGGAATGGGGGATTACTGGGTACTTCACGCCGATGATCCTTTGCGGTTTAAGAGAGTGGCGGAGGACTCGGCAACCTACGTTCCCGTCACCACAATCAGTATGGAAAACGACAGCGTGACGGACACGGTCCGCGCCTCGCTTGACGACGTAAACCGCTGTACACTGCGGCGTATTAACAGGCTTGTCGGGTGCGGAACTGTGGACGGGGCGGCGGTATCCGCCGATAATCCCGCGGTGTTTGCCCTAGACGGCAAATGCTCCAAAACCCTGCCTATTACCGCTACGGTTACTACGACCGACGGCTCCGCGCCCGTTACCTACGAGCTGGAAAGACAGAATGCGGACGAAGAGCGCGAGCCTTGCTTCGGCGATGAGCTTTCGGGGAAAACCCTTACTCTCGGCACCGAACTGTTATCTCAGCTTACCACCTTAAAAAGCGGTTTGAAAACCAGCGAGCCGCTGATAATGTGCAGCGGAGGTTACATAGCGGTGGAGTACACGGGTAATTCCTATAACGTATTTTACGTTGCCGACCGCTACACCGAGCAGAATTTCAGGGGCAAAACCCCCTCTCGCTATAACGCCGACGATCTGGGGAAAATGATTATCAACGCCGCGGCGTATAATTCCGTCACTGAGTTCGCACTGCCGCAAGGCTTCGGCAAGGTCTATTGGATTAACCCCAAAGCTTTTGCGCCGTTGACGGCTTTCCGCACGTTATATAAGGGCATTACCGCTACGCTTTCCACGCCGACCAACTACCTTTACGGAGCGAATCCCAACGGCAGCGGAAGAGTGCAATGGGGCTTTTTGTACGGCTCGGGCAACGAGTACACCGAACTGAAAATGACGCTTCCCTGCGCTCCTTACGTTGCGGACGTATCTAATATCGAACTGCGCTATTCCACCCCCTACGAGGGCGGCGGCGACTGGTGTGAAACGGTTTCCTTCGGCACCCTCTACGGCGAAAAGGGCAGTCGTGACCGACTTTTTTTAGCGGCGGAGGAAGGAAATAAGGTGTATTTCAGCAACTCGGGCGATTTCAGCTATTTCGCTGAGTACGATTACGTCGCCGCAGGCGTGCCGAACAACAAGATTACGGGGCTGATGCCCCTGTCGGACGGCTCGCTGGCTGTGTATAAGGAGCCTTCCGATTACGACGCTAACGTCTATATCTGCAAGTCCTATTCCAAGGAAATTCAAAGCGGCATTTTCCGCACTTCCTTTACTCTGTCGGCAGGCAACGCCACCGAAGGGTGCGTTTCGCCCGATTGTGTGTGCAACTTCGCAGGAGATTTTGTTCATCTGTCGGACAAGGGCGTGTTCGGACTGGTGGCAAGCACTAACCAAGCCTATACCGAAAGAATCGCCACAGAAAGAAGCCGTTTGATTAATCCGATATTGAAAAATGCGGATAAATCGGGAGCTTTGATGTTTTGCCACGACAACAGACTTTACGTTGCGTTGAACAACGGCGACTGCTACGTAGCCGACGCCGCGTACACCTTTAGACTTAGCGGCGATATGTCGGACGCTTTTAACTACGAGTGGTGGAAGCTGACCGATATAAAAATCGACTGCTATGCCCATAGGTCGGACGGCACCTTGCTTTTGGGACGCGGAACGGGGCTGTTCGCCTTCGGAGAGGGGTACGCCGACCTTGAGTGGGTGCAGAACGGCGTGGGAGATTTGACGGTTGCGGACTCTGAGGTTACGTATAACCCGTCTTTGGTTTCCCCCGAAAAATGCGACTTTTTGATGCCCTACGTCAACAGCTCCGCCACTACCTTTACGGGGAATTGCTACGCTCTTTTGGCGGACGGAACGCTTACGGGGGAAGCTACAGAGGTGCTTTCGGTCAGCGATAACGGCAGAGTCACCGTTACGGAGACAGCCTACGCAAACCTGCGAGTGGGAGAAACCGTGTATATCGAGAATCCCTCGGCGGTGATGACTCCGTACTATATTTCCGACTTGAATCCTGACGACTTGAGCTTTGAGTTAAGCTCTAACGCAGGAGTTAAGGTGACTAACGTATCTCTAGCCGTCAGGGTTTTCCACAAGCTGAACCCCAAAGCACGGTATTTTGTCTATGACGCGGATACCGAGAATAACACCTTTAAGCTCAAGGACGGCGAGGGGAGAATTCTTAGAATTGCGGCATTTAACGGCACTGCGGCCAGCTTGATACTGCGGTTTTGCAAAGGACGAGCGGTGAATTGCAAATGGGAAACGCCCCCCTTGTCGTTCTCGGCGGCGGGGACGGCAAAGTCCCTAACGGGCATAAGCCTGTCATCTCCGCTTTTGAGCGGCGGCGGACTGACCGCAGGCTATGAAACGCGAAATTTGACGGAGAGAGCGGAGCGCAGGCTGACCGCCTTCGATTTCCGCGAGATGGATTTTCAGCGGTTTACCTTTGACACCGCGTTCGCAGGAAGCGTCAATTTGGAGCTAAAGGGCAGACGCTTTAACTATATCCGCTTCTTTTTCGGCTCGGATACGGATACGGCTTGCACGGTGAGCGAGCTGACGGTAAGGTACAAGGAAACCGGCACGTTGCGCGGTTTAAGATAGGGGCAAGCGGCAAGAAAGCCGCAAGCCGACAAATAGCAAAGAGTTCGGATATAACGGGATTTTTGCGGATATAAGGGAGGTAAATAATGAAGAAATGGATATTGTTGATATTGGCACTCACGGCGGTGATGTTATTATGCGGCGCGGTGACTGCGAGCGCGGAAGGCGCGGAAAAGGGCGGCGTGGCAGGCGAAGAGAGCGCGGCAACCCCCGTAATTGCGGAGGATAACGGACTCAAGCTGTCCGATTACTTAAAGGAAAACGTACTGCCCTATGCTACGGTGGGCGCGTCCGCCTTAGGCGGAACCGCGGTTGCGCTGATTACTATGATAGGGGCAATAAAGAACGCGTTGGAGAAGCTAAAAACCGAAAAAGACGGATATTACAAGGGAAAACAGTTTAACGAGCAACTGGGAAACACCTTGGAGCAGGCGGTTGCCACCTGCGGCGAAACCGTGGAAAAACTTGATAAGACTGCGGAGCAAAATGCAAAAATAGCGGATTTTACGAAGAAATTAAAGCTGGCGTTAATTCTCGTGTGCGGAGCGCAGCCCTCCTTGGTGAAAAGAGGCGTCGCAAAACAGATAGCCGTATTACTGGAAAAGGACTGTTTTGACGGCGACGACGCCTGTTCGGCTAACTGCTTCGGTGAGGGAGATAGCCTCTCTCTTACCGCGAACGACAACTGTGAGGACAGCTTAAAAGCAGACGCGTCAGATGTAAAAAATGCGGATAAATCCGAAGAAACCGCGATAACTGCGGCAGGGGGCGGCTATGATGAGGCGTAACGTCAGACTAGCTGTGCTTACAATTTGCAGTTTTTTTGCAAGCATTGCACCCTTGGCTGTGGCGGTGGGCTTTAATTTCAAGGCTTATACCGCTACGCCGGCAGGAGCGTACTCCCTCGGCGTAGGCGGTGTACTTGCCCTTGTGATTTTCTTCCTCAAGGCGATTAACCGCTTGCCGAAAAACGTAAAAAGGGTGTTCAGATACGGCGCGGCGTTTGCCTTAGTCTGTCTTTTGGAACCGCTGATTATGGACGCAAAGCTGCTTTTGGGTATGGCTTTTTTAGGGGAGCTGATAGATTGCTTGATTTTTGCCCCCTTAATCGCCCGTGAAAGAGGAAGGAAAAGCCGCGAGCTTGTAAGGGCGGCGGTAAGAGAAGGCTTGGCGGAGAACGGCGGCGAAAGCGGCCGCACGTAAGGGGGTGAAGTATTTTGGATACTGTTTATGTGGGAGCCGGAGAACGGCTGAAGAACTTTTTGAAGGCTAACGTCTATCTACTGGTAACGGCTTTGGCAGGCGTGATTTATATAGCAAGAGGGTTGATAAAGGTGGTGGAGACGGGCAAGAACCCCTACGAGATAATCGCGGACGGATTACTGGCGATACTTTTCGGGTTTTTTATCTCCAAAACTATGGGCTTGCAGGGGATTATGCGCGGCGAGAATGACGAAAGAGTCATAGCCACGCGCCGCCGTCACAGCGAAATTGTGGAACAGATTACTCCGTTTATCGACAGCTTGGACGGCTTTTGCCTTAAAAAAACAGAGGAAACAAGACGGGAAATCCAGAACGCGATTCTGGCTAGAGAGGGCTTAACTTATGCGGATATGACTGCATTTTTGAGCGGTGAGCCGATAAATCTCGGCGAGAAATCCCGCAGACGGAAAAAGCTCCGCGCAATAGGCAAAGCCAAAAGATTGAGAATTACGCCGCTGACTACCTCCTCGCTTACGGGTGACGAGGGCAATCCCACCGATCCTCTGCGCTTGGGAATAACCAAAAAACGCTATATGGCTCGGACGGACGCAAAGCGGTTTTTGAGCAAAATCGGCACGGGCTTGCTGTTCGGCTATTTCGGCGTGCAGGCGATAACGGATTTTAGCTGGGCGCAGTTGATTTGGACGGCGTTGCAGACGGTAATGTTCCTGATAATGGGCGTGTCGGCGTATATGCAAAGCTACTTCTTTATAACCGATAATTACCGCAGTCGTTTAATCAGGAAAATGGATTATCTGCAAATGTTCAAAAATAGCGTAACGTCCGATAAAAACGATAAAAAGGAGATTAGGATATGAGCTACGAAACCACAAAGAACAAATGGCTGAACTGGTACAAAAACTACTACGGCGCAGAGACTACGGAGGGGTTCAGCCGCACCGAGGGAATGAGCGACAAGGATTACGAGACGGGCAACGCGCTTTTCGGCGCGTACCTTGACGCGGAAAACGTAAGAGCGCGGCAGTCTGCGGAGCAAAAAGCCGCTGACGACGCTTATAGAGGTAAAATCGCCGCCGTTGACGCGGCGGAGCGCGAACAGCGACAGCTTGCCGAGGTAACTTACGGCAGACTGATGAAGTACGTACCCGATATGCTCAAAGCCGCAGGGCTGACGGCAGGAGGGCTAAGCGAAACCTCGTATATTGCCGCCGAGAATACCCTGAAAACGGATTTGAACGCGGCAACGCAGGCCGCCGACGCACAGCGCAGAACGGTTACGGGAGAGTATGACGCCGCCAACGAAAAGAGGGCGAGCGGCTACATTACCAAGCAGGCGGAGCTTCTGACACAGCTTAACGACAAGGAGAGCGATATCGGCAGGTACTATGACGAGAAGGCGGCCGAGGAACGGCAAGCCGCTTTTGACAACGAAATCAAGAAGGCACAGACCGTCAAGGACGCGGAGGAAAGCACCGCCGAAACACAGCGCAAGATGTTCAGCGCGGTATTAAACAGCCTATATGACGGCGAGGGCAAGCTGATTTTCAAGAGCGCGGAGTCCTTCAAAAAATATGCGGAGGGGCTGAAAGGCAAGCTAGGCTCGTATTACGGCGTTCTGCTGTCCTTGGCTGAAAGCTACGGCGAGGGTGAGGGCGCTTCCAATACCGATACTTCGGAAATCGAGGAAAGAATCAACGGCTGTACCACCTCTGCGGAACTGGAGAGTTACATCGGAACCTTGACTGAAGCACAGCAGTCGCAATACAGTCAGCAAATACTCTTGGCGAGGTTTAAGTTTATCCCACAGGGTGAAATGCCCAAGGAAGTAATCAAGCCCGATCCGTTTTATATTCCCAAAGGCGCAATGTAGCGGTCGACTTCCGCAAAACGCGGCTTGACTCAAAAGAGCATAAGCAAAAGAGCATAAGCAAAAGAGTAGGAACAAAAAAGATATAAAAAACCGCATACCTGCGGATTAGGCTGTCGGCGGAAACGCCTTCGGTAAGATAATCCAAAAATGGTATGCGGTTTTGTTATGCGTAAGTGATAATACTCCGTTGCTAAAAGGCTAGGTTTGACATAGGTCGTAATACTGTGTTGTATGTTGCGCAGTCCGACTCTCCGATATTCTCTCTATGCGGCGGTGTCTTTTCCTTGCCGTAAGGACAGTTATTGATAAGCCTTTATCTTGAAAATTGTTATTCGCCGTCTTTGAGAGTGTTTTGTCCGTCAAACTCCGCGGTTGTATCGCCCTTGTTTTCTGCGTACTGCACGGCGTTCTCTTTGTCGTTGATGCTCACGTTGTCGTTGACGTTCTCTCCGTCGTTCTCACCCTCGTTCTCGTTCTCACCGTCCGCGGTTGTATCGCTGACGCTCACGCTGTCGCTATTTCCGTTCTCGCCGTTATCCTCGGTTTCCTCAGTCGTCTCGTCGGACTTTTCCGCCGCGCCACCTTCCTTGCGTTCCTTAATTGCGACGAGAATTTCCTCGTATTTCTTCTCGGTGATGGTGCATTTTTTGCGCATTATCAAGCAGGACGCCACAACAAGCAGTATGGAAAGGGCGCATATCCACGCCTTGAGCTTAACGCCTGTTTTGTAGTCGAAGCCGCCTATAACGTCTAATATCTGCTGTTCCTTTTCCGCCGCGGTGATAAGCCCCATCGTGGCGTTGCCGTCGATACGGGAAATCTGGTTGGTAAAGCTGTTTACGCCTAAAAGCACGTATATTAGGGTGATTATACCCAACTGAATCGCACTTCCGATTTTCGCCATTAAAGGACGGATTGCAAAGATAATGCCTTCCTTCCTTTCGCCTGTCAAAAACTCGTTATACTCAATACAGTTACTGATACTGATTGTTTGCACGTTGTAGAAAAGGCACTGTCCGATATTGATGAGGATACCGCATAACGCCAGTAAAACGAAGTCGCCGATAGCCAAACCGCCGGAAGTGGTCAGCCCCGTTTTCCAAACCACGCCTGTGCAGAAGAACAGAACGTAGCCCAAGGTCGCGGTGATTATTGCGAACATTGCCATTTGGCGGCGCGTCATTCGCTTGGAGAACGCACCGTAGAAGAGCATAGGAACGCCGCCTGCAAAACCGAACAGGACGGTGAACACGGTTACTAACATTCCTTGGAAGCCGAAGGTCAGGTAAATATATATCGTAATCGCTCCCGACAGCATCGACGCACCGATATTATAAAGCAGCATAACCAACGCTACCCACCTGAGCTGGTCGTTGGTTTTTATAACCTTCCACATATCCTTGAGGGGGTTTTCAAACTTAGGCTTAGGCATATCGGGGGGCAGAAGTGTGGACTTATGCGCGGTGCCGAAATAGGTGATTAACTGGCAAACCAGAAAGCAAACGCAGATGACGCCTGCCATAATCAGGTATGAATAGGAAATACTGCTTTTGATGAGAGCCAAATCGCCCACGGACAGCAGAGGGATAACGCCCGAAGCGATACCTGCGCCTACGCCTGCTAACAGGTTTGCCCAAGAGGACAAGCCGTCGCGCTCCTTTTTATCCGTTGAAAGGGAGGGGAGCATAGACCAGTAGGAAATGTCGTTCATCGTGAAGGTGATACCCCACAAAAGGTACGCGAAGGCGAAGAAAATCACGTATTCCCAACCCTTGATGGGTACTCCGTAAATCGCCATAATCACGCATACGTTGGTGCAAACGCCCAGTAGCATCCAAGGCTTGAATTTACCCTTGGCGTTGTGAGTCGCCTCAATAATCGCGCCCATTATCGGATCGTTAAGTCCGTCGAAAATTCGACAGCAGACCATTATGACCGTAATAACCAGAAGTTGGGCGTCGTTAAGACTGCGGGTAAGCATAAGAAAGGATAGAATCTGGGCGTTGACCAGATTATACGCCATATCCCTGCCTATACCTCCGCCGCAGTAGCTGCATTTGCTTTTCATAGAAAGCTTTTGAGGCTGAACAGTGGCTGTGTTTTCCATAGAATCTCCTTCATTCGGTGTTTTTTTGCAAAAAGGGAAACAAAACCGCGCCGCGAATTATGCGCGAGAATTACATAGAATATAATAACACCTTAATCGGTTTTTGTAAATATGCAATTTTTTCGGGAGCGGCGAAAACCGCTGTATTATGGGCTTTTTCCGCACCTGCCGAAAAAACCTTTTGCGGCGTGAGCGTCTATCTCCTGAGCCGCCTAAAGTCCGCGGCGTTTTATTTCCGCTCTGTTCGGGTTTTTTGCGGATTTTGTATTGAAATATCCTTTTGTATCAGCTATAATATAGCTGTGCGAGTTCGGCTGAGGAGAGTTTATGGATAAAGCGAAAATAAAAGCGGATTTTTTGAAGGCGGTGGAGAACAAGTATCTGGTTATGATTGCGATGGTGTTCGGTTTCTTCTATACCGCCGCTTTTTTGTGCAGTTTTTTCCCCGACGTTTCCTGCTCCTTCGCTATGATGGGCGCGACCTACCGCAGTACCTACGTCTGTTGGGGTATAGTCACGGCGGTGGCGTTATCCCTCTCCCTTAACTTTAGCTTTGCACGTTACGAGCTGAAACCCTTGCTTTCGTATATCGCGGCGGCGGTGGGCGGAGCGGCGATTATCATTACCGCGGCACTGCCTTTTGCGACAACGGGGGCAGCGTACGTTTGCCGCATTTTCTTCGCCGCGCTTTCGGCGGCGGCATATCTGTTTGCCTTCGCTTGGTTTTGCGTTAAGGCGATTTCCCAAACGCATAATTTCCTCTATGCTGCCTACGCTGTGGGCGGCGTTACCCTTGTGATAATTATTCTGATGGCAACCTTGGGAATTTCGGGTATCCTTGAGGCGGTGCCTCTGCTCTTGGCTTATGTCCTGCTTTTCCTGCTTACCTTCACCGCAATCTTCGAGAAGGGCAGACAAAAACCCTCCGCGGAGGAGAACGCTATCGTCACATCAGGTTCATTAACCGAGGATTACGAGAGCTTTTTGGCGGACGGACAGGGTGCCGAAGATGAGCCGAAAACCCAAACCGCGGCGGCGGAGAGCGAGCCTTGCTCGGACGACAACGGTACAGCCGAGGACGCGGATAAGGTCGATTGACCGCAATCGGATACGGCGAAAAGGTCGGTTAGCGCGAACAGTAACTTGATATTGTAACAAGGACGGCGCGGACTGCAAATTGATATTGCAACAAGGACGGCGCGGATGGCAATTAGATACGGCGAAAAGGTCGGTTAGAGTAGAAAGCTTGGCACTGTAAAAGCACGGACAACGCATAAGGTCGATTGACCGCATTCGATTTTCGGAAGAAAGGTCGGTTAGCGCGGACGGCAACTTGATATTGTAACAACAACGGCGCGGACTGCAATCGGCGCAATATAAAGACGTTTTTTTAAGGAAGGTAGCTATGACGAAACAGGAATTGAAACTCAAGGCGCACAAGATTATCGAGAACAAATGGGTGGCTCTCGCTTCCCTGATAATAGGCTTCGTTTACATAACGGTTTACGGTTTTTTGAAGTTCCCCGACGTAAAAATCACTGCCAGTATGTTAGGACTCATATATCCTGTGGCATTTAAGTTTTGGGGCTTAATATCCCTGCTGGCTTTTGCAATCAATATCAATTATATGTACGCGCGGTACGACGTTAAGCCTAAGTTGGGCTATGTCGGTATGCTCGTAGGCAGTGTGGCGATAATGATTTGCGTTCATATTCCCAGTACGGAAATAATGAGTTTACAGCTTGTGGCGCATTGGAGCTGTGCGTTGATATTCGCGGTGGCGTTCGCGTTCTCCATACTGTGGGGGCTAATCGTCGGACGTAAAAAGACGAAAGCCTTTATGTACACCGTTTACGGCTTCGGCGCGGTACTTCTTTTGATGATTATACTGCTGGCGTCCTTGGGCAAAAGCGGAATAATCGAATCCATACCCACTTGGGGCGCGTACGTAATCCTTTTCCTCACCAACTTCACGAATATTTACGAAAAGCAAATCGCCAAGGAAAAGGCGGCGGTAGAATATAATATCGGCGCGAAAGGAGATAATGTCGCAACGGCTGAGGCTAACGCAACGGCAGGCGAGGAGCAGACGGAGTGCGCGGCGGCGGACGTTACCGCGATTTCGGATAGCGACGCAGGCGACAAGGCAGAGCAGTAACCGAGCAAGGCAGTCGGCAAAGGCTCGTTTTTGCCGTCAATATAATTACACCCACCATTAACGAAGCGCAATTGCCTACAGGCTTCCCCCTGCTTGATAGGCGCGGTTAGAGGATAACCCTTAACAATTCTAAGGAACGGTCGAGGACGGAAAGCGCAAAAAGGCGGTTCCCTTTATGGCTTAAACGGTTGATATGACGGGGGTTTTGCGTTATAATTAAAAAGCCGATTTTCCCGTTTGCCGCGTTGCGGTGTGTAAGGTCGGCTATAGACATAATTTTTTCGGAGGTCGTTATGAAAAAGACGTTTAGATGGTTGCTTTGTATCGCTTTGGTACTTTGCATTGCTGTAATCCCCACCGTTTTGTGCGCGTGCGACAACGATGACGGTGAAAAGAAGGAAGAGGAAAAAACTGTGGACGTTTACGACCACGATAACGGAGCCTTGTACAACGAGGACTGGACTCCTACCCACGATAAGGCTGTTCTCTTTATTCCCGGACTTATGGCAAGTGCGTTATACGATACCGAGCTTACCTATCCGGACGGCACTCCCTATTGCTGGTGGGGCGCGGACGGCTTCGGCAAGGCTTTGGGCGGTTTGATTTCTCAGCCCGGCAAAAAGCAGTTTTATCTTGACGGCTATATGAACCTCTTAACCTGCGACGAGGACTGCATACCCGAAAACGTGTACAGGATAGCCAATATGAAGGACGTGCAGGACTACGACGCTTTCAAGGGTATGGGCTACAGCGCAAACCGTTTTAAGCAGTATTTCGCGGCAAACAATATCGACGATTACGACGTGCTTTGCTGGCAGTACGACTGGCGTCAATCCATACAGGGCGCAGGCGCGAAGTTGGAGGAGTTTATCGAAAAATGCGGCTACGACAAGGTAATGTTCGTTACCCACAGTATGGGCGGCATCGTGGCTTCCGAGTATCTGAAAAAAGCTGAAAACCGTGCGAAGGTGGAACTTTTCCTTCCCTTCAGCGCACCCTTCCTCGGCTCTATGGACGCAGTTACCAACCTGTTCAGCTCCGTAAGCTCCGGTCAGGATATAATAGGCGAACTTCTGGGCGTGCTCGGCATTAACCTCATTGACTTCACTCACAATATGGCAAGCGTTTACGACCTGCTTCCGATGGATCCCTTCAACAGCGTAACCGAGTATTTCGGTACGGACGGCAGCTGCCTTACTATGGACGGCGAGGTCTATACTCCCGCACAGCTTAGGGCGTTTATCAAGGAGAAGGATTGGGCGAAGGGCAGTAACGGCGAGTTGAAAACCGTACTTGCGGACTTAGACAAGTTCCAAAGCGACTTTTTCCAGGACGACGGCAACGGCAACAAGGTGCACGTTTCGCGCTTGGTCAACACCCATTACGTGGTAGGGCACGGTATCGCTACCATTGTCACCGTCAATATGGACAGCGAAAACAGCGCAGTTATCGATAAGGAAACCAGTTTGTGGGGCGACGGTACTGTTCCCTCCTACAGCGCGAGCGCAGGCTTGCCGATGACCGCTTCCAACGTACACGTTGTCGAGGGCGTGGAACACGGACCTATCGCCAACGAGGTGAACGGAACGGTTACGGGACTGGTTTACATCGAGGGCATACTGGACGAGTTTTTCAACAAATAATTATCGGAACGCGCGGCGCGAAAGTTTTTCGTTTCTCGCGCGATACAAGTGAAAATGCGCGAGAGGCGGCAGTGACCGCCTTTTGCTTTTGGAAAAGATGAGTAACGAACTTTCAAGCAGAAAAATGGCTGAAATGCCTATAGGTAAGCTCATATTCGTAATGAGCGTACCTGCAATGATTTCGATGCTGGTGCAGGCGCTGTATAACGTGGTGGACTCCCTTTTTGTCGCCCGTTACACCAACGCGGCTCTTTCCGCACTGGCAACTCCGCAGGCTGCCTTGGAAGCGGTGACGATAGCTTTCCCTATGCAAACCCTGATTATCGCTTTCTCCGTGGGCATAGGCGTGGGCGCAGGAGCGTGTATCAGCCGCCTTTTGGGGCAAAAGCTCAACAAGCAAGCCACGGAAGTGGCACAGCACGGGATTTTGCTGGCGTTGTGCGGCGCGGTACTTTTTGTGATTATAGGACTGACTCTGCCGCGGTACTTTATGGAGCTGTACTCTTCCGTTCCCGAAATCGTGGATATGGGAACCTCATATTTGCAGGTGCTTATGTGCTGTAGCGTGTTCGTATTTATCGAGCAGGTTTGCAACAAAATTCTCCAGTCCACGGGCAATATGCGTATCCCTATGATTACTCAGCTTATCGGCGCGGTGACGAATATCGTTCTCGACCCTTTGTTTATCTTCGGAATATGGATTTTCCCCGAGTGGGGCGTGTTGGGCGCGGCGGTGGCAACGGTTATCGGGCAGGGGTGCGCGATGCTGTTCTGCCTTTCGCAATTCATTTTCCGCAAGCAAGAAGTGCGTATCGGCCCCAAGGGGTTTAGGTTTAATCTGCACCATATCGGCATTATTCTGAAAATCGGGCTTCCCACCACCATTATGAACGCGATAGCTTCTCTTACGACTTCCGTTCTTAACGTGATTATCAAGGCGTATCGGAACGCTATAACCGTGCTGGGAATCTACTTTAAGCTCCAATCCTTCGTCTTTATGCCGACCTTTGGGCTTATGCAGGGCGTTTTGCCTATCCTCTCGTACAACTACGGTTATAATAGCCCTCAACGGTTCAAAAAGACTTTTTTGACCGCGGTTTCCATTGCGCTGATTTTTGAAACGGTGGGGTTGATACTGTTTATGTCCTTAGCTCCTCAGCTGATGACTATGTTCGGCTCCGGCGGCGAGATGACTGCGCTTGGCGCGAAATGTCTGCGTATTATCAGTATCAGCTTTATCTTTGCCGCTTTCGGTATCACCCTAACCACGGGCTACCAGTCCTTAAACAGCGGACTCGGCTCCTTGGGAATTTCCCTTACAAGACAGGTGCTTTTCCTAATACCTATTGCCTACCTTATGGAAAAGGCGGTTGGCTTGGTGGGCGTGTGGTACGCTTACCCTATGGCGGAGGTTCTTAATCTTATAATCTTTATCCCTCTCGGCATCAGACTTTACAAAAGCCGTTTTGCCGCGCTGAAAGGCGCAACGGTCGCAACGGGCGCAACGGGCGCAACGGAAAGCGACGGCGCGGAGGATATAGCGAGGAGCGAGGGCGAAGACAAGGCAGATGATACAGACAACGCAGGCGAGGTCGGAGATGTCTTCTTCGCGGATACGGCAAAGGACGCTGACGGCGGCGAGTCGGGCAGAAAGGGCGACGGCACCGACTGATGAGCAAAACGCCGAACGGAAAACAAGCGTAAGGACGTTGGCAGTTTACGCCGCGGCAAGGCGGCGGATTGATAATTAATGGTAAAAACGGTAATTTTCGCCCTGTTAATAGGCGGCGAAAACACTTCGGCGGCGAAAGGAGAATATTATGAAAGCGGTAAAATATCTGTTATTTTGGCTGATTCAGTTTAGCTGGGGCTTTATACAGAGCCTAATCGGTTTTTGCGTGGCGTTGTCGTTCCGTCTGCGGTTTAAGTGCGAAACGCGCATTTATCGCGGCGCGATAGTGACGTACGTACACGGTTCCACAGGTTGGGGCGGAGTGAGCTTGGGAGCTTTTATCAGCGTCAACGGCGACCGTCCTGCGGAAAAAATGCCTGCAACGGTGGTTCACGAGTTCGGTCACTGTATCCAATCCCTTTTGCTGGGACCGCTGTATATGGCGGCGGTGGGTATCCCTTCGATGATTTGGTGCAACGCCAAGAGATTCCGCAAGCTAAGACAGGAAACAGGCAAATCCTATTATTCGATTTGGCCGGAAAACAACGCCAACTATTTCGGCGCGAAAATCACGGGCGAAGCTGTTCCTAACGACTGATAATAGGCGGTTGATTTTTGGCGGAAAACGGTAAATACGCATTAATCGGGGCATAATAGCTAACGGGAGAGTTTTCGGGGCAAAACGAAAAGGATAATCCTTTTGTAGCCATCGGTGCGGATAAGCTTTCGGTGCCTTGGCGAGCCCCTTAGACAAAACGACGGCAATAAGACAATATGCGGATAAGCGGCGGCAAGCCGCCCACCGTTCGGAAGAGTGCGCCGCAACAACGGGCGCAAAGGCAAGCGCAGAAAAAGAGAGGTTTTGATATGGATAATCTTTTATATGAGAGAAAAAACGTATATAAAAACGCCGACAAGGCGTTGCTTGAGTCTATCAGTCAATACGCGACGGGCTATAAGCGGTTTTTGGACGAGGGTAAAACCGAGCGCGAAACCGTGGCGTACACCGTTGCTATGGCGAGGGAGCAGGGCTACCGTCCTTACGTGCTGGGCGATAAGGTCAAAAGCGGCGACAAGCTGTATTACGACAACAGGGGCAAAAGCCTGTTTTTGCTGAAGGTCGGCACGGCTGACGTTGCCGAAAACGGTATCCGTATTTTGGTGGCGCACGTGGATAGCCCCAGATTGGATTTGAAGCAGGTGCCGCTTTACGAGTCGGACGGAATGGCTTTTTTCAAGACGCACTATTACGGCGGCATCAAAAAATACCAGTGGCTGACCATACCCCTTGCGCTTCACGGCGTAGTGGTCTTAAAGGACGGCACGAAGCTGACGGTTAAGATAGGCGAGGAGGAGGGCGATCCTGTTTTTTACGTCAGCGACCTACTTCCGCACCTTTCCCAAGAGCTTAACGAAAAGACGGTTGTAAAAGCCTTTCCTGCGGAGCATCTTAACATTTTGGTGGGCGGTATTCCTGCCGCCGACTGCGAGAAGAACGCCGTGAAAACAGGAGTTATGCAACTTTTGAACACCGCTTACGGTATTACCGAGGAAGACTTTTTGAGCGCGGAAATCGAGGCTGTCCCCGCACTTCGCGCCCGTGACGCAGGCTTTGACCGCGCCTTTGTGGCAAGCTACGGACACGATGACAGGGTTTGCGCTTATCCTGAAATCACCGCTACCTTAGGCTGTGAATCCGCCGAAACGGTGCTTACCATACTTGCCGATAAGGAAGAGATAGGCAGTGAGGGCAATACGGGTATGCAGTGCGTACTGATTAGGGATATTATCGACTGTATCGCGGAGAGCTTCGGCAAGTCCTCGGCGGTGGTTAGGGCAAAATCAAAGTGCCTTTCCGCAGACGTGACTTCCGCTTACGATCCCACCTATCAGGACGCCTTTGAAAAACAGAACGCCGCGTTCGCCTCCTGCGGAGTTGCAATGAACAAGTTTACGGGAGCTAGAGGTAAGTCCGGCTCTAACGACGCTTCGGCGGAATATATCGGATATTTGAGAGGAATTTTTGCCGAGGCAGGAGTGGTTTGGCAGACGGGCGAGCTGGGCAAGGTGGACCTTGGCGGCGGCGGTACGGTGGCAAAATTCTTGGCGAACTACAATATCGATACCGTTGATTTAGGCGTACCCGTAATATCGATGCACGCGCCTTACGAGTTGATTTCCAAGGCGGATTTGTACGAAGCACATCTGGCTTTCTCCGCGTTCTGCAATAAGTAACCGCCGAAAACACTTGGATTTGCCGTAAAGACGGCACTTTATCGGTTGTATTAAAAGTGTTTCATTGGCTGTAAGAATAGCGTTTCATCAACTCTATAATAACAACACCCGTCGGATTGTCCGACGGGTGTTCTTTTGCTGTAATTCTTAGGAGTGGTTGCAGAATCTCGCGTTTATGCGGTACTATCTTACGGCTTTTGTACTGCTTCGCTTTATGGGATTCTTCGCTACGCTCAGAATGACGGCAAAGGGAGAAACGCTTGCCAGTTGACCGAGTATTATACTGGTGTTGTCATTCTGAGGAAGTAAGTTTTACGACGAAGAATCTCGCATTTATGCGCCCTTACGGAAATTGTCTGCTTCGCATTATGGGATTCTTCGCTACGCTCAGAATGACAGTACGTGGGATTGTACTTCCGCGGAGAGGTAATGTTAAGCGGTTCAAAAATGTAATTCTCAGCGGATTACAAAAAACCTAGTAAATAGTCCTTATAACAAAAAACGTAGTATAAACGGTTCAACAAAAGGCAATATAAAGCTGAAAATCGGTAAAGGTCTATTTCAGACAATACTTGATAACCACCGATAAAACGGTGAAAAAGACCAGAGCCACAAAGAGGATTATCCCGATAAGTTTGTATTGTTTTTTGGTTACGGGGGAGTCGTAGTCGCCGTAGATATCCTCTTCCTTTTTTTGCTTGCGCTTAAAGGAAAAGCCCGAACTAAACGGATTCTTAAAGTACGTATCGGGATCGAAAGCGGAATCGGGAAGAGAGGTCGCGGACTTGTTCTCGGTTTGCGGTGCGGTTGCCGCGTCTGTATTCTCCTTATCGGCGGAAAAGCCCTGCGGCTCCTTATCCTGTGCCGCCTTGCCGTCAGACTCTACCGACACTGCCGAAAGCTCCTTACGTGAGCAAGGCAAATTGCCGTCCTGCGGCGCGGCGCAATTCTCCGCGTCGGTCGGCTGATTAGGCAAGGTATTATCTGTTGCGCTTGAAAGGCTGTTGTTATCTTCCATATCCCAATAATAGCACATATCTCCCACTAAGTGCAATAACCTAACCGCGCATTCCCCCAAGGAATAAAAAACTCCGCGCGGTATTTTCGGCGCGGAGTTCTGTCTGCAATAACTATTCTGTTAGCATAACCATTCAGTCTGCAATAACTGTTCTGTCTGCAATAACCATTTAGTTCGCAAAACAATTCTGTTTGCAATAGCGTTATGCTTAACGGTTAGCTTTTTGAAAAACTTGGATTATCTGTAACGACTGCCCGATAACCGTTGTCTTTTACCGATTTTGCGGACGGCAATAGAACACGGGTAGGCGGTGCGTTGTTTCGCGGCGGAATTAGGCGTTAGCCGTAACCCACTCGGTGTAAAGGTCGCGGTCGTAGGCAACGAAGTCCACGCTGTGACCTGTCTTGGAAATATTGATAACGGTTGCGCCGCGGCACTCGTTGGTCATACCGATATCTTCGATTTCCTTATCGGCGAGCTTGCCTCCTACCGTGGAGGAATAAGCGCAGTAGTCGATGGACTTTCCGTAAATCAAATCCACTCCCTGATACGTCCAACGTCCCACGTTGATGTGGTCGTGACCGCAGCTTACCGCCTTGGTGCTGCCAAGCTCCAAAATCTTTTCAAACATTTTGCCGTCGTCGTCATCGGCGTAGCAAAGATCCTCGCGCATTTTCGAGCCTGCCGCCACGTTGAGCGTTACGTCCGCCGCGGAATATGTAACGGCGTCGCCCTGATTGCCGCCGATTTTTTGCAGCTCGGAGAGGTAAAGGCTGTTAGCTGTGGAGTACTGGATATAGGGCACGTGGCAGTAAACGTAGGAAGTGGGTAATTGGCTTAGAGAATACTCGGTTTTGACAGCGTTGAGCACGTTTTCGTACCAAGTGACCTGAGAGGGCAAGGTGTAGCCGCCGCCTGCGCTGTTGCCGTGGGTATCTACCATAACGAGGGAGGAGTTAAAACTGCCGTCGCCGTTAATTACGTTAATAACGTAGTTGCTGTCGCCGTCCACGTCCTCGGGGCTCTGCTTGTACAAAAAGCATTCGTATTCCTCCGCAAGCGTCTCCGCGATAGCCTTTTTTGTATAGGTGCCCGTTACGTCGTGATTACCAAAGGTAACGCCCCAGAACACGTCCAGCTCTTCCATCAGGTCGGCGAGGTCGGTGAAACGTCCTAAATTGTCCTTGGTTTTTCCGTTGTTAATACCGTTGAGCATGCTTTCAACGTAGGAAATATCTCCTGTGAAAATCACTAAATCGGGCTTTTTCAGCTCAACTAAATCCCTAATGCACGCCAAAGTCCAGCTGTCGCGCGTCGCGCCGCCCCTCAAGCCTGTTGCGGAACCGCCGACCAAATGCACATCGGTAATCTGCATTACGTTGACGCTATCTCTGCCGACAGGGAGCTTGAGGGTGATATAATCGCCGCTCTTATCCACGGTGACTGCGGTAGGTTGGGTGGTGTCGGCGGGATCCTCGCACCCCGTCATTATAAAAGCGCAAAGCGTACAAACAATACAAACGGCAAGAACCGCGGCGATAAGTTTTCTCATAATACCTCACAAATTTTGATTACCGCAGAAATAGCCTCGGACTGAAGCTGTCGAAAAACCTTCGCGGCACCTTTAATTATAAATGTGAAACATCTTTCTGTCAACAGCCAAAATCGGTGATTTTTCGGGTATTACTTCGGAAGCTAAGCTAAAAAACCGATTTTGGAGCAATAGGCGGCGGTTATGTTCGGGGCGATAATATAAGGGGAAAGGCGTTCCTTTCGGAGCAAAAAAGGTTCCTTCACGGTTTTTATGCAAAAAAGTGTATCGTTACAAAAAAGCCAGTGATAATTATTATCGGAATCTTGGAAGCTTTTGCAGAAAAGGGGAAGTTGTCCGTATTTTGTTTGACTAAAAAAATCAATGATGGTAAAATTATACAATATACAGTATAATTAGGCAGTCCATACGTTTGACGGCTCGCTTGCTTGGCGCACGTCTTCGCAGGACGGCTTTAAGGGAGGTAATAGCTCACTATGCTGTTACTTAAGAACGGAAAGGTTTTAATAGGCGACGTACTGGAGTACAACGACGTACTGATCAACGATGACCGCGTTGTTTTGCATACGCCCGAGATTTCAGACGCCGAAGCTAGGGCAATCGCAGGAGAGCTGCCGCTTACCGTGGTTGACCTTAACGGCTGTTGGCTTGTTCCCGGCGCGGTTGACACGCGAGTCCATCTCCGTCAGCCCGGTTACGCCAATGAGGAGACTGTCAAGACAGGTACGCTGGCGGCGGCTAAGGGCGGCGTTACTTGTATAATGAGTACCCCCGATTTGCGCCCCGTTCCCGATACGATGGACAAGCTCCGCACTCAGCAGAACTATATAGCAAGCGACGCGGTGGTTAGGGTTTTCCCTTACGCGGCGATGATAGAGGAGGGGGGCAAAAAAGCAGTTGACGCTCGTGCAATGCGCGACGCGGTAAGAGGCTTTTACGGTAACGGATTTTTGCTTTCCGACGACGCCTTCGAGCGGTTTACCACCGACGCAGGCGGCAGAGTGATAGTATCCTTTTCAAGAGACAGCGAGTTCGGCACCGCACCCGAGGCGGAATGGCTGGCGGTTAAGTACGAGCTGAGCCGTTTACCTAAGACCGTTCCCTACCATTTTTGCGGCTTATCCCTCAAAAAGAGCTTTGATTTGATTCGCAAAGCGAAACGCCACGGTTACGACGTGACCTGCGACGTTACTCCCAACCATCTGTTTTTGGACGAAACGGCAATTATCAACACCAATTACAAGACCGATCCGCCCCTTAGATCTCCGTCTGAAAGAGCGGACACGGTTAAGGCGTTATTGTCGGGCGCGGCGGATTTTGTGGCTTCTAACCACAGATCTTGCTCTCCCGAAACCAAAAGCAAGGATTATTTTTTGGCACCTGAGGGCATTTTGGGTCTGGAAACACTTTTTCCCTTGGTCTATACCTATCTGGTTAAGACGGGCGTTATGACCTGCAAGATGATGATTGAAAAGATTTCCTACTCTCCGGCACGGCGTTTTTTGGTGCCCTGCGGTATGATTCAGACAGGCGGACTTGCCGACTTCGCGGCGTTGGATATTGACCACCCCCACACCTATACGGCGGAGGAGATTAGGTCGCTAAGCCACAACGCGCCCTACGTTGGCAGAACGCTGTACGGCTTTAACAAGCTGACCTTGGTCGGCGGCAAAATCGTATTTAAGGCTGACGATATCGTCACTCGGGAATTATAGAATATTATCCGTACAAGGGTACGGCAGGAGGCATTTTTAATGGCAAAATTTTTCGAGGAGCAAAGCAGAACTTTCAGCGAATATCTACTAATTCCCGGCTATACTTCCGAGGATTGCATACCGGCAAACGTAGATTTGAAAACGCCTTTGGTGAAATTCCGCAAGGGCGAGCAACCGTCAATCACCCTTAATATCCCCCTTGTTTCGGCTATAATGCAGTCTGTCAGCAACGATACCCTTGCAATCGCGTTGGCGAAAGAGGGCGGCGTTTCCTTTATATACGGCTCCCAGTCCATCGAGGACGAGGCGGCTATGGTCAGACGCGTCAAGAACCACAAGGCGGGCTTTGTGGTCAGCGACAGCAATTTAACTCCCGAGGACACTCTGTCCGACGTGCTGGACTTGGTTCACCTTAAGGGGCACAACACCGTGGCGGTTACCGCGGACGGCACCCCCAACGGCAAGCTGTTAGGCGTGGTTACGGGGCGTGACTACCGCGTCAGCCGTATGGCTCCCGACCTCAAAATCAAGGAGTTTATGACTCCCTTTGACAAGCTGATTACCGCAAAAACCAGTACCACTCTTCCCGAGGCTAACGATATAATTTGGGAGCATAAGCTCAATTCCCTGCCCATTATAGACGACGACGGCAATTTGATGTATTTCGTTTTTCGCAAGGACTATTCACAGCACAAGGCTAATCCCCTTGAGATATTAGACGACAAAAAACGCTATATCGTAGGCGCAGGCATCAATACCTTAGACTATGCCGCCAGAGTTCCTGCTTTGGTGGAAGCAGGCGCGGACGTGCTGTGTATCGACAGCTCCGAGGGCTACACCGTTTGGCAGAAGAAAACTTTAGAGTACATTCGCGCAAGATACGGCGACACCGTTAAAGTGGGCGCAGGCAACGTGGTTGACCGTGACGGCTTTATGTTCCTTGCCGAGTCGGGTGCGGACTTCGTTAAGGTCGGTATCGGCGGCGGAAGTATATGTATCACCCGTGAGCAAAAGGGTATCGGTAGAGGTCAGGCAACCGCGGTTATCGAGGTTTGCGCGGCGCGTGACGAGTATTACCGCAAGACGGGTATTTACGTTCCCGTTTGCTCGGACGGCGGCATCGTTCACGATTACCATATGACCTTGGCTCTTGCTATGGGCGCGGACTTCCTTATGCTCGGCAGATATTTCGCCCGTTTCGACGAAAGCCCCACCAATAAGCTGAATATCGACGGCACCTACGTTAAGGAGTATTGGGGCGAGGGCAGTAACAGAGCGCGTAACTGGCAGCGTTACGACTTAGGCGGCAAAAGCGGACTATCCTTTGAAGAGGGTGTTGACAGCTACGTTCCTTACGCAGGCAGACTTAAGGACAACGTGGGTAAGAGCCTTTATAAGGTAAAATCCACTATGTGCAACTGCGGCGTAACCGATATACCGAGCTTGCACGAAAATGCGAAAATAACCCTTGTGTCCTCCACCTCAATAGTAGAGGGCGGCGCACACGACGTTATCCAGAAAAAGACGAAGTTCCACAACGAATAATATCGGATAATCCTTTATTTTTCCGACTTCCTGCGCTTGGTTGCAAGGAGAAAACTATCGGAAAAGCACTAAGGACAAAGCAATAGAAAAGGGCGCGGCAGGCGGTTATCGCCGAAAACGCCCTTTTTTCGTGCAAATCCGACTCGGCTCACCCTATTAAGCGCGGAAAATCCTGCATAAAACTAAGAAATAACGTATATACTTAGGGATATGAAAAGTTGTCTTGCGATAATCAACAGAGAAAGCTACGGCGGCGCAAGGGTTAGCCGCGATGCGATAGAAAGCTATATGAGGGGTTACAAGGTGTTTTTTGCAGAGGACGAGCCGTTTTCCGCTCCCCACGACGCTCTTTTCGTATGCGGCGGCGACGGCACGTTAAACGTGGCTCTTAACCGAGGATATGCACAAAAATCCGATATTTTTTACTATCCCTGCGGTACGCTTAACGACAAGGCGCACTGTTACGCGAGGGAGAATGACGGCACGCTGATAACGGGGGTTGCGGATAACAAAAAGTTCAGCTACGTTTTAGCTTGCGGCTCCTTTACCGCCATAGGCTACGCCACCGATTCAAAGCGGAAAAAACGGTGGAAACGCTTAGCCTACTATTTGGAAGCGTTGAAGCAGTACAAAATCTACAAAATCCCTGCCGTAATAGACGCGGAAGGCGATAAATATGAGGGAGAATACACCCTGATAATGTTCGTAAAATCCCGATATTGCTTTGGGTTTCCGTTTAACCGCGCCTTTGACAGAGATGCGGAGGAAGGGCACGTTTTGCTAATCAAAAGTCCGCGGCATAAGGGTATTATCGGCAAAATAGAGATGTTTTTCCCCTTTTTCAGAGCGTTCTTTATCGGCTTTAAGGGCGAAAAGCATACGGATAAAATCGACTTTTTCGCGGCTAAAAGCTTAACCCTCACAATGCCCGCAACTGCCTTTTGTATGGACGGTGAAAAACAAATATTCAAGCAAAATCCGATAAATATTGCATTTAGACGATACGAGGGCGGTTTCCGCGTTTGTAGGTTGAGAGGGAAAGGCAGATACGTTTCCCGAAAAACCCCCGAGGTTAAGTCCGCATTAAACCGTTAGCAAAAAAAGAAGGATTTGATTTTTAGTCTATCTAAAATAAGCTGTCGGTAATAAAAACAATTCGGTTTTTGGTATGTCGGATTTTAGCTTGCAAATATGCTGATGAAATGAAAAAAAGCGGATAAATCCGCTTTTTTCTATATTATAAGGTTGTTTTGTTTTACATTTTTTCGGGGAGCTTAACGCCTAACAGTCCGAAGCCGTTGCGGATAACCGTGCGTACCGCTTCCGTAAGGGCAAGGCGAGCCGACTTAATCTCTTGGGGCGCGTTGAGGATACGGTTTTCAAAGTAAAATTTGTTGAACAGTCCGCAGATATTCATAATACAGCGCGTAATCAGATACGGCTCGTATTTAGCCGCCGCCTCTTTAACTGTTTTGGGGTACTCCGCAAGGGTTCTCACCAGTTCCTTGGCGGTATCGTCGTTCACCTGCGAAAAATCGGCAACGCCTATATCGTAGGCACCTGCCTTTTCCAAAAGGCTGTTGCAACGGGCGTGAGTGTACTGCACGTAAGGGCAGGTTTCGCCGTCGAAATTCAAAATCTTGTCGTAGCTGAACACTATATCCTTGATACGTCCGTTCATCAGGGCGGAGAGCATAACACTGCCTACGCCGACTTCCTCCGCAACCTTTTCCTTGTCGGCAAGGTCGGGGCTTTTTTCGTTGATTATATCGGTGGCTTTTGCGACTGCTTTGTCGATAACGTCCTCAAGATAGACCACGTTACCCGAACGGGAGGACATAGAGCCTTCCTCCAAGGAAACCATACCGAAAGCCACGTGAACCAGATCCTTATACCAAGGCTCGCCCAACAGTTCCATTACCTTAATCCACTGACGGAAATGCAGGTTTTGCTGATAGGCAACCACGTACAGACACTTGTAAAAATCATAGGTGTTTTTGCGGTAATATGCGGCGGCAAGGTCGCGCGTTGCGTACAAGGTCGCGCCGTCCTTTTTCACCAACAGGCAGGGGGGCATACCCTCCAGCTCCACGATTTTCGCGCCCTCGCTGTCCTTAAGCAAACCCTTTGCTTGCAGTTTTTCCAGCACGGCGTCCATCTTGTCGTTGTAAAAAGCCTCGCCGTTGTAGCTGTCGAAGCTGATATCCAACCGCTTATAAATCCTGTTCACCTCGTTAAGGGTTATGGTCTTGAACCAATGATAAAGCTCCAGCGCGTCGGCTTTGCCGTCCTCGATATTCTTGAACCACAGCCTTGCCTCGTCGTCCAACTCGGGCTTTTGCTCCGCCTCGCGGTGATACCTGATATAAAGCTCGTGAAGAGCCTTGACTCCCTCTCTTTCTATCTTGTCCTTGTCGCCCCACATACGGTAAGCCACAATCATTTTGCCGAACTGGGTGCCCCAGTCGCCTAGGTGGTTAATGCCTACTGCGGTGTAGCCTAAGGAACGGTAAATACGATAAAGAGCCGCTCCGATAGCGGTAGTGGAAAGGTGTCCGATATGCAGGGGCTTGCAGATGTTGACGGAGCTGTAATCGATACAGACGGTTTTGCCCTTGCCCTCGTCGGAACAGCCGTAGTCGGCACCCTTGGAGATAATCTCCTTAATGACGGGAGCCGCTGTGCTTTCGGCGCAGAACTTGACGTTAAGATAGCCTGCAACCGCGGTGATTTCCGCAACGTAGTCGGGCTTGACGATAGATGCGGCTAAGTCCTCTGCGATAGCGTTGGGGCTTTTGCGGAGAGCCTTGGCAAGTCTGAAGCAGGGCATACAAATATCACCTAGGGTAATATCCTTAGGCGGAACCAGTAACGCCGCCGCGTCCTCCTCGCCGAAACCGTTTACGTTAAGAGTGGTTGCAATTAGCTGTGATAGTTCGCGTTCAAACATTGTACAAAAATCCTTTGCTTTAATGCAAAAAGTATAACACCAAAATACTACGCTGTCAACGAATACCCCTTATGCGTAAGGGGCGGTTTTGGATTAAAACAGCAAAAAGCCCTAAGAGCCGCGGACGAGAAAGCAACTGTCGGCAAGTTGAGCGTTAGGGCAACAAAAAACCGCCTCGCCTTGGACAACAACATTGTACCTTGACGGGGCGGATATTTAACAGATTATTTGCGGATTTCAGATTATACGTTGAAGCGGAACAGCACCACGTCGCCGTCCTTAAAGACGTACTCCTTGCCCTCGCTTCTGTACAAGCCCTTTTCCTTGGCGGCGGCGATACTGCCACAGGCAACCAAGTCCTCGTAGGTGACGATTTCCGCACGGATAAAGCCTTTCTCGAAGTCGGAATGGATTTTACCTGCCGCTTGAGGTGCTTTCGTACCCTTGGTAATCGTCCAAGCACGGGTTTCCTTCTCGCCGGCGGTGAGGTAGCTGATTAACCCAAGGGTGTCGTAACCCACGGTAATCAGTCTTTCCAGTCCGCTCTCGGTAATGCCGTATTCTCCTGCGAAAAGCTCTCTGTCGTCAGGCTCCAGTGCGGCAAGCTCTTCCTCTACCTTGGCGCAAAGCGCGATGACCTCGGCGTTCTCCTTGGCGGCAATGGCTTTGACCGTAACGACGTAAGCGTTATCGGGCTTGCCTATGTCGTTCTCGCCTACGTTGGCAACGTAAATCACAGGCTTGTCTGTCAAAAGGAACATATCGGCAACGTACTCTTTCGCCGCGTCGGACAGATTTGCTCTGCGGATAGGGGAGCCTTGCTCAAGAGCGGAATAAATCTCCTCAACCACAGCTATCTCGTCCTTGTACTTTTTGTCACCGGACTTAGCCGCGCTTCTGACCTTGTTAAGGCGTTTTTCCACCGTTTCCATATCGGCGAAGATAAGCTCCAGTTCGATTGTCTCGATATCGGACGCAGGATCCACCTTGTTGCTGACGTGGGTGACGTTCTGGTCGTCGAAGCATCTCACCACGTGAACGATGGCGTCCACCTCTCTGATGTGCGACAAAAACTTGTTGCCTAAGCCCTCGCCCTTGGACGCGCCCTTAACCAGTCCTGCGATGTCCACGAACTCCAGTACCGCAGGGGTGGTCTTTTGGGAAGCGTACATTGCCGTCAAAACGTCCAACCGCTTGTCGGGTACCGCCACCACGCCCACGTTGGGCTCTATGGTGCAAAAAGGATAATTGGCACATTCCGCGCCGGCTTTGGTGATTGCGTTGAAAAGCGTGGACTTGCCCACGTTAGGTAAACCTACTACTCCGAGCTTCATAATACCGCCTCGTAAATTTTTAATGATTATAGCACACTGCGCCCCGATTATACAAGTATAATCAGATATTTTGCCGCGTATATCATATTATGACCGAGATTTGGAAGGATATATTAGAGGGACTTACCCTAGGACTTGTGCAGGGAATGACGGAGTTTTTGCCCGTGTCCAGCAGTGGACATTTGGTGCTTTTGGAAAAACTGGGTTCGGGAGAACCCTCTCTTGCCTTTAATCTGCTACTGCACATAGCGACTCTTGCCGCTGTTTGTATTGCTATGCGAAAGGACGTTTGGGCGTGGCTTAGGCACCCCTTGTCCAAGGACGCTAGACTTTTGTACGCAGCCCTCGTGCCTACGGGAATAATAGCCGCTCTGTTTTTGTTTTTAGGAAGAGAGTTAGTGGACGGCGAGCTGCTTCCCTTCGGATTCTTCGCCACCTCAATTCTCTTGATTTTTTCTATGTTCCTTAACCCGAAAAAGGAAAAATCAAAACTGCTGACCGCCTGTGTGACGGGCGCGGCGCAGGGCATTGCGGCACTCCCCGGGCTTTCCCGAAGCGGAGCTACAATTACCGTAATGACAATGCTGGGCGTTCCTCGTGAAAAGGCAGTGCGAACGTCCTTTTTGCTTTCCCTGCCCGTGATATTGGGGGGAACGGCGGTTTCCCTTATCGGCGGCGAATTTACCTTCGGCGCGTATTCGGCAGCAACCGTGGCAACGGGAGCGGTAGCCGCTTTCGGTTCGGGGCTTTTGTCCTTGCGGTTTATGCTGAAAATCTTTAGTAAGGGGGGCAATATCCCCTTTGCCGTCTATACAGCCGCCTTAGGCGTACTGTCGCTTTTCGTCTAGGTTACAGCAGGGGAACGGGGGTTTTGATTACGCCGCCCTTGCCGTCGGGTTCCACCAGATACGCGGTGCCGCCTGAGGTGAGCGCACCGATCAGCTCCTCGTCCACAAAGACCGCCGCGCTGTTGTTTTCAAGAGCCAACGCGGTTACGCCTGCCTGTACCACCTGTTGGTCGAATTCAGGGCGCAGGTTGTAATGAGGACAGCAGAATCCGGGGATAAGCCCCAAGCCGTCCATAACCCGATATTCTCCCGTTTCGCCTGCCATAATGTCGCAGTCGGTGTACATTTTTGAAAACCAGCAAATCGCACCTGCGGATAATCCTGCTATAGGCACGCCCCTAAGGTACGCGTCTATAATCATTCTGTCCACGCCGTTTTGCTCCCAAGTTTCTATCATATATTTGGTATCGCCGCCGCCTACGTAAAGCATATCCGCTTTTTTGATTTTGTCCTCCACCTTTTCGATGGTCATTTCGTCACGGGTTAAAAGTATCAGGTCGGCTTTTAGGTCGAATTCCGAGGTGTAGGTTTTGCGGAAGGTGTTAAAATAAGGCTTGCTGTCGTGGCTTGCCGTGGGTACGAATACCGCGTAGCCCCTTTCGGGAGCGGCGTGCTTTTTCGCCAAGCCGGCTACGTATCTGTCTATATCGAGGGTTTCTTTCTGTCTAAGCTCTCCGCCGCCTATGGCGATTACTATTCTGTGCATATCAAGTCCTCCGCGGCTATTTTAACACAATAAAAGACGGGGTGTAAAGGAAATCCGCTTCCGATGTTGACTTATCTCGTCCGTGTGTTGTAATATATTACAAAGTATTGGACGTAAAGAGGGTTTATGAGTTCGTTTTCAATTGAGGTTTTTCCGCCTAAGGACAGCAGTAATATCGACAAGGTTTTGGACAATCTTAAGCATTTTGCTCAGTTTAAGCCTGAGTTTATCAGCGTTACCTACCGCAAGGGCGGCGAGGAGTTTACAGGTAAGGTGGCAGGCTATATTCAGAATGAACTGCATATCAACGGTATCGCTCACCTGACCTGCGCAGGTATGGACAAGGCGGCGGCTTTACGTGAGCTTACCTATTTGAAACAAAACGGTATTAGCCGTGTTTTGGCGTTGAGAGGGGATTTGTCCGAGGACAGACCTACGATGGATTTTCGTTATGCCACCGATATGATGCGGTTTATCAACGAGGTGGGCGGCTTCGACCTGTACGGCGCGTGCTACCCCGAAGGACACCCCGAAAGCGACAATTTCGACGAGGATATCGAGGTAATGAAGAAAAAGGCGGATTTAGGCGTTAAGGCATTTATCAGTCAGCTTTTTTATGATAACGAGGACTTTTACCGTATGCTGGACAAGCTACATAAGGTAGGCGTTACCGTTCCCGTGGAGGCAGGTATTATGCCCCTAACCAACGTCAAACAGATTTTTCGTACAGTTACTCTTTCGGGCTGTAAACTGCCCTCCAAGCTGACGCGGCTGGCTTCGCGCTTCGAGAATAATCCCGAGGCTATGTATCAGGCAGGCGTTAATTACGCGGTGGAACAGATAACCGATTTGCTGATAAGCGGAGTTAAGGGGATACACCTTTACAGTATGAACAACCCCAAACTGGCGGCGGATATTCTGGAAGAAATCCGTCCTATTATGGACGGCGTTGCCAATGACTGACGACAAGTTCGCCGCATACGTAAGGCACTACCTTAACGGCGTAACGCAGGAAGCGGTTACGGACGACGAGATAGCCGACGCGCAGACTGCGGCGGAACGCTACGACCTGCGGCGCATTACCGCGGAGTTCGATATTACCCATACCGCCAACGGTATTTTACTGCAACCCGATAGGATAGAGTTTCGGGGCGAGCTGATAAAACGGGTGTTTGCGGAGGCGAAAGGGATTTTTGCGGTGGCGGTGACGCTCTCCGTTGCCAGTGACAACGCGTTGAGGTCGCTTTCCGCCAGAGATATGCGCAAGGCGGTTATACTTAACGCCGCTTTTACGGCGAGAGTGGAGCGCGGCTTGGATTTGCTGTTTGAAGCGCGGAAAGCCGAGCTTGAGGCGAGGGGCTTGACTCTAAGCGGACGTATCAGCGCAGGGTACGGCGATTTTGATTTCCGCGAGCACGCAAGGCTTATCCGACTGCTGGCGGCTGACAAATATTTAGGCATAAGCATTACCGAAAGCGGTATGCTGATTCCCGAAAAAACGGTAACGGCTGTTGCCGCAATCAAAACAATCGAAAAGGATAATTTATGAATTTTTTTCAAGCATTAACTCAACGCCGTATTTATTTGGACGGTGCGATGGGCAGTGAGCTTATTGCTCGCGGTTTTCCCTCTACCGAGGCGGAGATTGTCAATATCACTCACCCCGAGGTCGTAACGGCAATCCACCGCTCTTACGTGGAAGCAGGCTCGGACGCGGTTTATACCAACACCTTCGGGGCTAACTCCCTCAAACTCAAGGGCTACTCCGTGGAGGAGATAGTTAAGGCGGCGGTTGATAACGCAAAAGCTTCAGGCGCGCGTTGGGTAGGCTACGACTGCGGCCCCTTGGGCACCTTGCTGTATCCTTACGGCGAGCTGACGGTGGAAACGGCGTACGGACTTTTTGCGGAGCAGGCGAAAGCCGTTGAGAACAGCGGCGCAGACTTCGTGGTTATCGAAACCATAGGCGACACTATGGAAATGAAATGCGCGGTTACCGCCTTTAAGGATAACTGCACCCTGCCGATTATTTGCAGTATGACCTTCGAGAAGAACGGCAGGAGCTTTGTCGGCTCTTCCGTGGCGGCGTTTGCAATCACCGCACAGGCGTTGGGAGTAAGCGCGATAGGAGTCAACTGCGGCACAGGCGCGGCGGACGCTTACGATAACGTCAAGGATCTGATAGCCTACGCCCATATTCCCGTTTTTGCCAAGCCTAACGCAGGGCTTCCCCGTTACGTGGGGGGCAAAACCATTTACGACGCCACACCTGCTACTTACGGCGAGGCGATGAAAAAAATCGCTATGCTGGGCGTTACCGCCTTGGGCGGCTGTTGCGGTACCAATCCGCAGTATATAAAAGAAATGATACAAGCCACCTCGTCTGTTGGCGCGGTTATCCACTCTAATCGAGCGGACGCGGTTTGCTCGGGACGTAAGGTAGTTAGACTTTTGAGGGGCAGCATAATAGGCGAAAGACTTAACCCCACGGGAAAGCCCCGACTTAAGCAGGCGTTATTAAACGACGATTACGATTATATGCTGGGTATCTGCACCTCGCAGGTCGATAAGGGCGCGGATATTTTGGACGTGAACGCAGGCGTTGCAGGCGTGGACGAGAGTGCGAAGCTTCCCGAGATAATCAGACGGATACAATCGGTAACGGACGCTCCCGTGCAGATAGACAGCGGCAAAGCCGCCGCGATTTCAGCCGCCTTGAAAGCGGTGGACGGTGTGCCGATAATCAACAGCGTGAACGGTGACGAAAGCTCCCTTAACGCGATTCTGCCCCTTGCCGCTAAGTACGGCGCGTATTTGGTTGCGCTTTGCTTGGACGAAAAGGGAATACCCTCAACCGTTGAGGGCAGAGTGGCGATAGCGGAAAGGATAGCGGAACGAGCCAACGTGTACGGCATACCCAAGGAGCGGCTTTTGGTAGATGCCTTGACTATGGCGGTTAGCGTGGATAAGAACAACGGACTGATTACCCTGGCAACCGTCAAGGAGCTGACCGAGAGGGGCTTCAAAACAGTGTTGGGGCTGTCAAACGTATCCTTTGGCTTACCTGCTAGGGAACTGCTTAATTCCGCTTTTTACGGTATGGCGCAGAAGGCGGGCTTGACGGCGGCGATACTTAATCCCTCTATGAAGGAGATTGCCGCGGAGGATTTGCCCTACGCGTTGGCGGTGCTTAACGGCGAGGACGAAAAAGCCGAAAGCTATATCGCCCGTTACGCAGGCTACAAGGCTCCCGAAGCGGTGTTGGCGGAGCTAACCCCCGAGGAGTGCATTTTAAGAGGACTGCGCGACGAGGGCGTGGCGGCGGTGAAAAGGCTGTGCAACGAGGACAATTACAACCGAATTATTCAGGATAATATCATAAAGGGGCTTAACGAATTAGGCGACCGATACGAAAAGGGCGTTGCGTTTTTGCCTCAGCTTATGGGCGGTGCGGAAAGCGCGAAAGCTATGCTCGCCTACATTAAGGACAGTTACATGAGGGAGACGGAGAACGGCGTAGTGACTTTGCTTGCCACCGTCAAGGGCGACGTGCACGACATAGGCAAGAACATTGTCAAGGCGGTGCTTGGCAACTACGGCTATCGGGTGATAGACTTAGGCAAAAGCGTGGATACGGCGGCACTGGTGGCGGCGGTGGAAAAATACAAGCCGCAGGTGGTGGGCTTGTCCGCGCTTATGACGACCACCTTAGACAATATGAAGGAAAGCGTTGCCGAGCTGAAAACCCGTTATCCCGAGCTTATCGTATCGGTAGGCGGCGCGGTGGTAACTCCCGAATTTGCCGAGAGCATCGGGGCGTTGTACTCCGAGGACGCGAACCGTTGCGTTAAGGTACTGGACAAGGCTCTTAACAGATAACGGCGAAACCTGCAAAAGAAATAATCGCATTTGCGTAGGGCAAGGCGGACAAACAGAGGAAAAGCGGTATCGCGGTACGGCGCGGAAAAGTGCGTAGGAGCAAAGGACTACCGTTAAGAAAAACAGCAACAAACGCAAATCGGCAAGGGCTTCGGTCAAGCAAGCAGAGGGCAAGACGACACGCAAGCACGGACTGGCAGGGATACGGTTTGACGGCAGAACGAAACAAGGTAAGACAGCGGCTTGAGGGCGGCTTAGGATAATTAACAATAACGGAGGGGCGCGTAATGGCATTGATAAAATGCGTGGAGTGCGGAAATAAAATCAGCGACAAGGCGGCGGCGTGTATTTTTTGCGGTTGTCCGATGACGTATATACTGGAACAGTTGGAGCGTGAGAGCGGAGCGAAGGAAAGCGAGGTCGTTAAGGACGAGATAATCAAAAACGAATACGGTGATTTTCGTTTGCAAGACGAGATTACTCCCGAACCCGACGTTACCGATGAGGAAAAGCTTGTCGGAAGCTATAACGTGCTGAACGCCGATTTTTTGACGGATACGGTAGAGCCTACGGTCATTAACGTGATACCTTATCAGGAAGGCACCGTTATAAATCACGAAAGTATGCTGTCAGAGATTCCTGCCGCTGAAATCGAGGAAAGTGCGGATATTGCGGAAGAAACTCACGAACTTAAGCTTGAAGATACCGACCAAGCCGAGGAAAGCGAGCAAGCCGAGGAGCTTAACGTCGACACCGAAGAAAAGGACAAAGCCGAGGAAACCGAAGAAATCAACTTAATAGAGGAGTCCGCGCAGGAAGTTAAACAAGACGAAGATACCGACCTAGCAGTAGAGCTTACAGCGGAACCCGAACAAGCCGAGGAAAGTGCGGATATTGCGGAAGAAACTCACGAACTTAAGCTTGAAGATTCCGACCAAGCCGAGGAGCTTAACGCCGACACCGAAGAAAAGGAAGATACCGACCAAACCGAAGAAGCCGACCTAGCAGTAGAGCTTACGGCGGAACCCGAACAAGCCGAGGAAAGTGCGGATAATGCCGACACCGCGCAGTATTCCCAAGAGTGCGGTGCGAACGAAGAAAACACAGAAATATCCGATATAATTCCAGACGAGGGCGAGGACAAACCCGCGGGTGGGTTCTTCTACGCCGACGAGGGCGAGGATAAGCCTATTGACAGGAAAAACACGGATATATCCGACGAATTTGATTTTGACTTTTTAGAAACCGCAGTCGAGGTTTTACAGCAGGAAGAGGAAAGCGAGGAAGAGGACGCAGACGATTATCCCGTAATCAACGATTCCTTTACGCAGGAGCGGAACGCCTTGGATAAGGCACTGGAAGAGGCGATTAAGAGAATGGCGGTAAGGTCGGAGCGCAGAACCTCTATCGCAGCGGAAGAGGACGAAGCGTTAAACACCGCTGATACCGCAACTCTTGACGACGTGGATATTGACAATGCGACCGATACGGTAACCGCTAACAATGCGGATACCGACGTAAAGGACGGGGCTAACTCCCACGTTGCAAACGCGATAGTTGAAGATGCCGATGTTATCGATACCGTTGATACGGAAAGCAACGTAAATACGGACACGGCAAATAACGCTGATGCAAATACCGTAGACTCTAATACCGCAGACACAAATAATGCTGACATAAATATTGCAGAAACAAGTATCGGCAACGATAATTCCACTGAAGAACAGTCAATAACGTCCGAATTGCCGCCGCAAAGCGAGGCAGACGAGGACGAAACCGCCGAAGTATCCGATGAAAATCCGTTTTTCGATCCCGATATTAGAGATATTGAGGACGTAAGCGGAGAGGGTGCGCGTTTTGTGTTGGAAAAGAACGAGGACGGATACTACTACAACTATTATTCCGCACGTAAACGCCTGCTGTTTTCGGGCGACTTATTCGACACCGAGGAGGAAGCGAGAGCGGATATAGAGTCCTTTATCGATGCGGTTCTTAACGGTAACGCGGAGATATTGGAGGAAACGGACGGTGATTTCCACGGTTTTTACTTCTGTATCAACAACGAGTTCGTAGGGCAGTATCAATCCACCTTCCGAGCGGCAGGCGACGTGCTTGCGATTATATCCAAAACCATCAAAAAAGCCGCTGTTCCGCCCCAGAAAATAGTAGCTCCGAAGCTGTCCGATCAGGAGCTTGAAAGCTTGTTTACCTTCGAGCGGCAGGACGACGGCTACGGCATTACCGCTTTTCACGGCGAACTTGAAAAGGTGTTTATCCCCTCCGCTTACCGCGGCGAAAAGGTAGTCAGACTGCTTTCGCTTAACTGTGACGCGGAAAACGGCGCCCACGTTACCGCCTTGTACGTGCCGTCCTCTGTAAAGGAAATTGCCGAGGGCGCGGTGCGCAATATGCTCAATCTGCTGGAAGTTTATATCCCTGCCTCGGTAGAGGTTATAGGCGACGGCGCGTTCGCCGACTGCAACGCCGCCGTTATTAAGGCTGTAGTTGCAAAAAAGCCCGATGGGTGGGCGGAATTCTGGAATGCCAACGAGCTTGACGATTATGTTCGTCCTGTGATTTGGGATTGCAAAAACAATGAAATCGCCGATAACGGCTTAAGCTACATTACAGGCAAAAAAGGCGACAGATGGGCGTTAAACGCCGACCTTAAGACCGCTACGCTGATACGGTTTACGGGAGAGGGCAGTTACGCTATGCCGTCCTCCCTGAACGTGGGCGAGGAAAGCTATGCCGTTACCGCAATAGGCGCGGAAGCGTTTATGGGCGGCGGCGTGACGGAGATACTTATGCCGAAATCGGTAGAGGAACTGGGCGAGGGTGCGTTCTTCGGCTGTTCCGCTCTTACCAAAGCGGTGCTTTCCCCCAGTCTTAAGACCTTGCCAAAGCGCGTTTTCTACGGCTGTACGGCACTACCACGATTGAGCCTGCCCAAGGAACTGGAAAAAATCGGTTCCGAAGCCCTTGCCCGTTGCTCCTCGCTGAAATTTTTGGACGTACCGCCTGCGGTGACTGTGGACGGCAACGCATTCGAAGGGTGCAACGGTCTGTTAATGGTTTATTTCCCTGCTTCCGTTGATACGCAGGGCGTCAATCCTTTCGGAAGTTGCGGAGGATTTACGGTTTATACGGACGGCACGTTACCCGTTTGCTTTGACAGCTTTACGGTCAACGTATCGGATAACCGTCAAAACTGGCTCAAGGCAGTCAAGCCGTTAAGATAACCGAAAATCGCGGACGGAGGGCTTTCCGCCGCTTTTTCGTAAACTCCGTTTTGAGCCGCGTAGGTGTCCGTTCGGATTATCCTTTCACGGCGTGTGCCGCCCTCTTCGGTTATAAGGAGCGCACGGCTTTTCAATCCGTCCTTCGGCGGCGAAATTAGAACGAGGTTTTCTGTCGATGTCAACACGTTCCCTGCATTATCCACGGATATTGCGGGGATTTTTTCTATTACCTCGGTTTTTATCGAGTATTTTGCCGTTTGCTTTTCACCGTAGAACTCAAAGGTTATTTTTTTGTCCTTCACCGTGCCGAAGACGTACAGGGGATAGGGCGTGTTGTTCTCAAATTTCAAATCGGAAAAACCGCTGACCATAGCGTCACGTGAGGGCGCAACGTAGGATACGGGCAAAGAATGCCGCCTGACCTCGGCGATTTTCAGCCCAGAAAGGAGCGCGGCGTTATATAGGGTGGTGCTGACCTGACAGATACCGCCTCCAACCCCGGGTACGAACTTGCCGCCCAAGATGATTTTGGCTTCCTTGTAACCCCGTTCCACAGTCCTCTCTCCCGTAATTCCGTTGAAGGAAAGCATCTCTCCGGGGCGCAGAGTAACGCCGCGGAAAGCACTTACTGCCAGCTCTACGTTGTGACACCGCCCTGCCGACGAGGTGGAATAATCGGTGGAAAAGCGGCTCCTTAAAAGAGTGCGCTCCTTCAGCATTGCCACAGTCACGTCGGCAGGAACCGCCTTAACCGTGATTGTCGGAGCCTCGCCCCCGTCCAGATGAGCAAGAATATCGTAGGCGAGCTTTTCGCCGTCCGCCTTTACTCCCTCCTTTTCGCGACGGTAGGTGAAGTAGGGCTTTTTGCTGTTGACCGTCAGCTCCGCGTTCTGCGGTTTTTCGTAAACCGCGCCGCAAAGCTCGGCGACCTTGGCGTAAAGCACCGCGCTTACCCCTTTCAAAGCCTCGTAATAGGTGCAGTAACCGTTTTTGACTCCTGTGCCGCAATAGGCGACGTAGCCCCCGACGGCTTGAATTTCCGCCGCTCTTTCTCTCGTAACTGGGAAACAAAGCTCTCTTGTTTCGCCCTCATACTCCACCGCCACCGACATTACTTGGTCGGTTTCGCTCTTTACGTCCGTAAGAGCATAAACGGCAAGAGTCAAGGCGACCACCGCCACAATCGCTCCCAGTCCTACCCAAAGCAGGTATCGGTTACGGTGCGCTCCTACTTTTCCCGAACTGTTTTTCCGCTTGTACTCCATAACAGGGCGGCAATCCAGCCGACAATTGTGTAGCCGAAAAAGAGGTTGAGTAGAATTATCCATATTTTGGCAGGGTGATTGTTTTTCAGCGCGAGGTAGCTCGGCACAAAATACAAGCCTAACGCCACCGCTCCTGCCACTGCGCATAAAATTATAGTCCAAGTTTCCATATTCGCTAGTATTAGCTAACCTAATTATTTTATTACCATTTACTTTTATATTAGTTTTATGGTAAAATAAAAAATAGCAATCGGAGGATTAATATGGAAATCAACGAGATATTAAAGCACTGCGACCACACCCTTTTAACTCGGACGGCAACTTGGGAGGAGATACGCGATTTATGCGACGACGGTATTCAATACGGCGTTGCTTCGGTATGTATTCCGCCCTGCTACGTCAAACAGGCGAAGCAATACGTTGAGGGGAAACTGCCGATTTGTACGGTAATCGGTTTTCCCAACGGCTATAACAGCACCGAGGTCAAGTCCTTCGAGGCGATGAAAGCCCTGTCGGACGGCGCGGACGAGCTGGATATGGTTATTAATCTGGGAATGGTTAAGGCAGGCGACTATACAGCCGTTGAGAAAGAGATTAAGGCTCTTCGCAAGCTCTGTCGCGGCAAAAGTCTCAAGGTCATTATCGAAACCTGTTACCTAACCAGAGAGGAAAAGGTCGCCCTGTGCGGCACGGTAACGGCGGCAGGCGCGGATTATATCAAGACCTCCACAGGCTTCGGCTCAGGGGGCGCGACCTTCGAAGACGTTGCGCTTTTTGCGGCTAACGTGGGCGAGGGCGTCAAAATCAAGGCGGCAGGCGGCATCAGCTCCCTAGCGGACGCGGAGCGGTTTTTGGAACTGGGTGCGGACAGACTGGGCACCAGCCGAATAGTCAAAATCGCTAAGGAAAGCAGATAAACGGTAACGGCTGATAATCGGAAAAGCGGAACAGCAGACAATCGGTAAAATCGGAACGGCGGACAATTTGGAAAGCTGACAAGCTGAAAAGCATATAAACTGAACAGCAGACAATCGGAACAGCAAACAATCTGGAAAGCATACAATCGATAACGACTGATAATCGGAATAGCTGATAATTGGAACAGCTGATAAACTGAACAGCGGAATCGGAACAGCGGAAATCGGTAAAAAAAAGATAATAGGTAAAAAAAGGTAATTCGGAAAAAGCAAGCCGCGTAAGTGCCTGACAGGGCAAGAGTGGGCGGCGAATACGACAACATAATTACGGTTTGGAAAGGACGGCGACTTATATAGCCGTTGACTGATAAAGGAGAATCATTATGGCAAGAAGTAACAAGATGTGCCCTATATGCTTTGTCAAGCAGTTGCTCACACCTGTCAAAAGGATTACGGATATTTTAACTGCCGAGCCTTACGACAACGGCGTTAAGAAACCCCCTATGGGTTGGAGCAGTTGGAACTGTTTCCGCAACAATATCGACGAAAAACAGTTATTGAGCATAGGTGACGCTATGGCTAACAGCGGTTTGGTGGATTTAGGCTACCGCTTTCTTAACTTAGACGATTGCTGGCAGTCCTCTCAGCGTGATGAAAACGGCGAGTGGCAGAGCGACTATCAGCGTTTCCCCTCGGGGATACCCGCTCTTATCGGCAAGCTCAACGCCAAGGGCATTAAGGTGGGGCTTTATTCCTCCAACGGCACGTTGACCTGCGAGGATCTTCCTGCCAGCCTAGGGCGCGAGCAGGCGGACGCTATGACTCTTGCCAAGTGGGGCGCGGAGTACTTCAAGTACGACTACTGCCACAACAAGCCCGTACCCCGTTACGCTCCCTTAATCGCACTGGTAACGGTGGCGAAAAAGGGCGAGTCGGAGGGCGTTACGCTTTCTCCCGACAGCGCACATTTAGAGGGCTACGCCAAGGTTCGTCCCTGCGCCAAAATGCCGAGAGGCGTATATCTTTCGGGCTTAGACCGCAACTTGGGCGCGGCGACCTTCGAGAACGTCTGCGTCAACGAGGACGGGGAATACAGCTTAACCGTCACCTACCGCAAGGCAGGCGATTTCGATAAGTTTTTGATGGTTTCGGTCAACGGCGGCGCACCGATAGAGCTGTACGCTCCCGGTTGCAAAATCTTCAATTACACCGCCAGAATACAGACCTATATAAAGCTTAACAAGGGCAACAACACACTGCGCTTCTTCAACCCCGTGGCTAACCGCGCGGACGGCGCAATGCTCCAGTACAGACTGATGGGCAGAGCGTTGAAGTATGCCGCGGAAAAGACCGCCGCCGACAGCGGCACGGCGTTGAAGCCTATCACCTACAGCATTTGCGAATGGGGACGTAACAAGCCTTATCTTTGGGGCAAAACCGCAGGCAACCTGTGGCGCACGACTATGGATATACGCCCTTGGTGGTGGTGGATTAACTGGATTTACAACCACACGGTTAAGCTGTACCGTTACAGCGGCATCGGCGCGTACAACGATCCCGATATGCTTGAGGTCGGCAACGGCAAGCTTACCGAGGACGAAAACCGCACCCATTTCAGCTTGTGGTGTATGATGAACGCTCCCTTAATCCTAGGCAACGATCTGCGTAAGTTGGTAAGGTCGGACGGCACCGTGGATAAGGAAAGCGCGGTATTGCGCATTGTAACCAACAAGGAGCTTATCGCTCTTAATCAGGACGGCTTGGGCAAGGCGGCAAAGCGCGTAGTAAAGGGCGGAGTGGACGTTTTGGCAAAGCCCCTTAAGGACGGCGTTGCGATATGCTTCTACAACAAGGGCGGCGCAAAATCCGCAAGCTACGACGTGAGCAAGCTGGTTAAGGACGAGTACGTTAAGCTGGCTCCCGGCTCATCTTACACCCTTACCGACCTGTGGAACGGTAACGAAATCAGCACCAACGGCGCGGTTAAGGTATCTCTCCGCAAGCACGGTTGTGCGGTTTACAAAATAAAGTATTAAGGTACGGCAGGGGGCGTAGGTAAGTTCAAGGGGCGGCAATCCGCTTTCGATACGCTCCCAATCGACCGACGAACGGTCTTAACAAGGTTTAACAGTACCGCCGACAGATTCGGCAGGACAGGAGGATAAGCTAATGAGTAGAGGAAGAGGTTGCGGCAGATGCTGTTTGTCCGCTTTTATAGCGGTGGCTGTCGTCATAATTCTGTTAGTTGTGGCGGTGGTGATCGTACTTAATATGACTCCCGAAAAGCTGGGCTTTGCGGATAAGGAGCTGTTAGGCTCCAGCTTCAACGAGCTGGGCTTGGGGCAGACCAAGCTAATCGATATGATTAAGGGCTTTAAGGGGCTGGGCGGTGTTAAGGAATCGGATATTGTAACCAATCCCTACGACGCTTCCAACGAGGCGACTCGCGCAGGCGACGCCTTTGACAACAGCAGTCTTGACGGACAGGTCGGAGCGGAAAGCGGACCTGATTTCAGCTCCCTGCTCACCGCGCCTGTGACCTACGATAAGCAGTATCTTGTAACCTATTCGGATACGACTCTTGCGTATATTTTCAACAATATCGTGCAAAAGTCTTCCGATGCGGAAGACGCGATAGGTTTTCTGAAAAGTGCCATTATGACCATTTCCGAGATAACCGTCAATCAGGACGCGACGGGCGTAGGCACGATGCGTATAGTTGCGGCGATGTCCATAGCCGACAAGCTTGGCGACGTTAAGGATAAGCTCGGCGCAGCGTCAAAGATTATCACCGTACCCGAAAAGCTTTTCATCGTCAGCGAGATTCGTTTTACCGTTGACGCAAGCGGCAAAATGCAGACCACACCGCAGTCGATATGTATTAACGGCAACAACGACGATCCCTTATCCAAGGTGATAATGAGCCTGCTGTCGGAGTCTTTTGACGACGAAAACTCGGAAACGGACGGCGCGACCTTGCTTAACGAGCAGTTAGGCGACGCGGTGGAAACGGTAGTCGGTAATTTAGGCTCCATAGGCGTGGCGGCGGTCAGCACAGGCAACGTGGTGTCCTCCGACGTCACCTACGGCATAATCGGCGTAAGCGAACACAAAATCAAGGTTATAACCCACACCGCGGCGTAAGCGTGTAGGCGGAAAAAGATTTCAGGTATATAATTAACGCAAAAAAGGAGACGTTTATGAGTTCGTTTGAATCATTGAGAATCGTAGATAATTTTTATCAAACTTCCAGTTTTTTCCCGATGCCCACGGTGCTAATCAGCACCTTGGCGGCAGACGGTTCCACCACAATCGGAGCGTACAGCCTGTGCTTCCCCTACTATATCGCAGGCAAAAGCTACTATGCTATGCTTTTAGAGTGCCGCAACAGCTCCAACACGGCGCAGAACATTTTGCGGACGGGCAAATGTGCGCTTAACTTCCTAGAGGACGACAAAAAGGACTTTGCGGAGACTGTTAAGCTGGGTTTCCCCGGCGAAACCTCCAAAGAGAAAATGGCGAATTGTCCCTTTGAGCTTGAGGCAGGACAGGCGGAGGGCGAGCGTCCTTTGGTAATCGGCAAGGCATTTCAGGTATTTGAATGCAGTTGGGACGACACGCTTGAGAACGCCTTTGAGGACAAGGTTAAGGTCGGACAGCTTGAGGGTATTGAGGGGCCTTACCGCAATTTTAACGGCGTGACGAGCAAGTTCGGCTGTCATTTCATTCTGAAAATCGACAAGATTTTGATGAAGCAAAAATATCGTCAAACCATAATCGACGGAGTAACCGCCAAGGGTTTCCCCGACGTGCCTGTGGATTACGGCTATCGTGACAGCACCAACTTCTGGTACAGCAAATTCCGTAAGCCGATACCTATGAAGATTCCTGCCGGCAAGGAAGCGGATATTGAGTCCGTCAAGTACGCCGCCAACCGTATCGACGACGTGGTGAAATTCTCCGACGACGCTTGCGCAACCTTGGTCAAGGTGCCGAGAGTGTTCCTGAAACTGGTTTTGCAGGGCTGTGTGGACTGGGCGAAGGAAAACGGCGTTAAGCTGATAACCGCCGCGGAAATGAAAATCATCAACGACAAACGCGCCAAGGAAAAACGCAAATAAGCTGGGAAAAGCGCAGACTGGCGGCAAAAATTATAACGAGAAAAACGCACAGGCTGTCAGCGTGAACCTAAACCCGATACGGCGTTAATATGAGAATGGCGGCAAGTGCAACAGACAATGAGGTGCATACCATACGCAGATAAGCCGCTAAACACGTGCAGGCGATTAGTGAGAATATAAAAATCTAACGCCTTGACCGCGTATCGGAAATCGTAAAAGAAAAGTGCAGATTGGCGGCAAAAGCGGTAAACGCGTGAACGGCGTACAGAAAATAAAAACCTAACGCGCGAACAGCGCACAAAATGATAAAAAACCGACGGCAATTATTGCTCCGTCGGTTTTTCGTTATCAGCCGTCACGCGGTGAAAGTGCGGAAAGAGTTTTTTCTCAAAGCCGTGTATCCAGTCGGATTTAAAAAAGTAAATAAGGAACATTAGGGAGCTAAGGAGCCAAGTTATGGGGTACGCCCAGTAGATAAACTTGATTTCTCCGAAGAACCGCGTTATCACCGTTATATAGATAATACGGATAATAAACCAGCACGTCAGCATTATCAGCATAGGCACGGCGGCTTTACCCGCGCCGCGGCAGACGGCGGCAACGCTGTGGGAGAACGCCACCAAAAAGTAGAAGAGGGTGATTATGTGCGCTTGCTCCGTTCCGTAAGCAATGACCTCGGGATCGCGGTTGAACAAAGCCAGCAGGTAGGGAATGGTAAAATATATCACCACGCCGATAAGCTCCGCTAAAAGAGGTGCCACGATAATGCCGAATTTTGCGCCGCTTTTTGCCCTATCGTATTTTGCCGCGCCCAAATTCTGACCGATAAAGGTGGACAGCGCCAGCGAAAAGCAGTTAATCGGCAGAAAGGCAAAGCCTTCGATTTTCACGTAAGTGCCGTAGCCTGCCATCGCCCCTGCGCCGAAAGCGTTGATATAGGATTGAATTATCACGTTGGCAAGTCCGATAACCGAGTTTTGAACGCCGGTAGGCAGTCCGTTCCGCAGGATTTCCTTAAAAATTGACAAATCAAGGCGCAGCTTTTTGACCGAAAGCCGATAAACCGTACCCTTTTTGCAGAGCTGAATTAGGCAAAGTACCGCGCTGAACGCCTGCGAAATAGTGGTGGCGATTGCCGCCGCGCCTACGCCCCACTTGAAAACGCCAACGAAAAGCAAATCTAACAGTACGTTAAGCACCGAGGAGATTATCAGGTAGATAAGAGGGCGTTTGCTGTCGCCCACGGCTCGCATAATCCCCGTGAAAATGTTGTACATTACCACCGCCAGCGCACCGATAAAGTAGTAGCGGAAATAATCGATAGATTGTGGGAGAACGGCAGGATCGGTTTTCATCAGCTTGAGTATGGCAGGGCTTGCCGCCACCCCGACAACGGTGAGAGCGACGCCGAAGAAAAGACCGAAAATTACGTCGTTGTGAATTGCTTTTGAAACCTTTTCGTCGTTGCCTGCGCCGAAATAACGCGCGATAACCACGCCTGCGCCTGCGGCGCACCCCTCAAAAAAGCTCACCAAAAGGAAAATCAGCGTACTGGAGGAGCTGACTGCCGCCAAAGCGGTTTTGTCCAAAAAATTCCCCACTATCAGGGAATCGGCGGTATTGTAAAGCTGTTGGAAAAGCTGACTCAAAAATATGGGAAGAGCAAAGGAAAGTATATTCCTTTTCGGATTGCCTACCGTAAGGTCCTTAGTTGTGGACAGCTTGGGGGTTGTCGATACCGTTTCGCTCATAACGCTCCTTCGATAAGTACGGGCGCGGAGAAAGGGTTTTCGGACAAAAGCCCGTTGAGTCGGTAGGCTCGTTACTCAAGGGTAATATAGCACCGAAAGGGCGATTTTCAAACTGATTGAAAACAAATAATTATTAAGATTTGGAAATAACCCGATAAGTGGGGCAACAAGCCGCGAAAGAACTACGCGAGTGCTTGAGTATGAGAAATTGCAATTAGACGGACGGTAATTCGGCTACTCCTAGTAAATTTCTTATTGAAATGCAACCGCACAAAAAAGTGAGCGATGAAATCTAACGAAAAAAAGCTGATGTCGGAAAAGGGCTCGGAAAGGTTGAAAAAAATCTAAAACGAAATAGGTAGCTTAAAACAAAACGGAAAGGGATAACGGCAAAGTCGGACGGCAGTAGAGCTACTCCTAGGTAAATCCTTACGAAAAAGTGAGCGGTGAAATCTAACGGAAAAAGGTAATGGCAGAAAAGAGTGCGGAAAGAGTGTAGGAAAACCTAAAGCGGAATAGTAGCTGTAAGACTAAACGGAAAAGGGATAACGCAAAATCGGGCGGCGGTAGGGCGAAACGCTTGCGCCCTTGTTGCAAAGTCTGTCTTAATATGGTATAATTGCTTATCTGTTTTTGGAAACGGCAGCGGAGAATCCCCCTCGTCCGCGGTGCGCTTTATATATAGATACGCGCGTGAGGGGTGGGTACGGATTTTCGGTTTTTGTCCGCGCAGGTCGCGGAGGATAGCACACTGTCTAAGGAGCGAATTATGGCAAAGAACATTTTGGTTATTTCGGCAAGCCCTCGCAAGGGTGGTAATTCCGACACCTTATGCGACGAGTTTATCCGCGGCGCAACGGAGTCGGGCAACAAGGTGGAAAAGGTTCGCCTTGCGGAAAAAAACATTAATTACTGCACCGCTTGCGGCGGTTGCGCCAAAAAGCACGTTTGCACCCAGAACGACGATATGACGGAGCTGTTGCAGAAGTTCGCGGAGGCGGACGCTGTGGTGCTGGCGACTCCCGTGTATTTTTATTGCATTAACGCACAGCTTAAGACCTTTTTCGACCGCTGTCTGCCCCGTTATACCGAGTTGAGCAACAAGCAGTTTTACATCTTTATGACCGCCGCGGATAACGCTAAGGATACGTTTGACGAGAGCTTAGCGGCAATTAACGGCTTTTTGCGCTGTCTTAACGGAGCGGAAATCGTCAAAACCGTCCGCGGTATCGGCGTTTACCGTCCGTGGGAGGTTAAGAACACGCGAGCTATGGAAATGGCGTACCTAGCAGGAGTTGACGCTTAAGGGTTCGCTTGCGCATAGGGTTTTTGTAGGTTGCCGACAGTTCCGCTTGAGGATTAAACTAATCTGACAAAAGACAGGGCTTTTCTTGAGTTATGCGGCAGGACAGCTTACCGACTGAACGGGCTTGAGCATACGGCGGCTTTCGGAAATTGAAATATACCGCGAAGCTTGGGGTTAAGCTTGTCGGTATAGGGGTTTTACTTGCGGAAAATTTTTCTAAAAAAGTTTGAAAAACCTCTTGACTCTCCCTTTACTGGAGAGATTACAATAGCCTTGATGACGGAAAACGAAGTGCCGAAGCCCCTTTCGGAGTGCCGAAGTCAACCGCCACAACCCGGGTAATCTTATTTCCTCATAGGCACCATCAGCCTGTCGTTAAGCTAACAAAAACGGAGATTAGTATGTACAAAATAGGAGAATTTTCAACGCTTACCAAGACCACGGTCAAGACGCTTCGGTTTTACGACGAGGCGGACTTGCTAAAACCTGAATACGTGGATCCCTACACCGGCTACCGCTATTACACCACTCAACAGCTTAACGAGCTTCAGCGGTTGTTAGCGTTAAGGCAGGCAGGCTTGACTATCGAGGACGTCAAAAAAATCAACGGCGGTGCGTCTCAACTGGGCGTACTCAATTCCCGACTGGGCGATATGGAAAAGGAGCTTTCCGAGGCGGAGCAACGCCGCGCCCGTTTGGTCGGACTTATTAACAGAATAAAGGAGAATCAAAGTATGGAATATCAAGCTATTATCAAGGAATTACCTGAATACACCGTATATTACAAGCAGGGCGTTATCAAGGATTTTTCGGGAATAACAGAGTTTATTCTCGGCTCGGCTAACGAGTGTATTGCCGCCAACCCCGATATAAAATGCGTCGAGCCGGATTACTGCTTCGTTACGTATTTGGACGGCGAGTACAAGGAAAAGGATATTAACATAGAGTACGCTCAAGCGGTTACTGCGGCAGGAAAAGAAACGGACACCATCAAGTTCCGCCGTCTTAAGAGCGGCAACGCGGTTTGCGTGTATCACAAAGGCTCTTACTCAGGTTTAGGCAAGGCTTATGCTTTTATCTTCGACTGGGTGGAGAAGAACGGCTATAAGGCGGTTGAGTTCCCCAGAGAGCGTTATATCGACGGAATGTGGAATAAGGAAACCGAGGACGAGTGGCTGACCGAAATCCAAATACCCGTGGTAAAGGCGTAGTTTTTAAGATTGTTCAGCTGTTCTGCGGCGGCATAACGTACCGAGTGCGCCGTATGACTGCAACAGGCAAGCCGTGTTCCGAAAAGGGGCGCGGCTTTTTGCTGTCCGAACAAGGGGAGTTAAGAAGAGCAGAAAATCAATCCCCAAAAGGGAAGCGGAGATAGATAGGGTGATTGTGCTAATGCGTATAAGATACCTCGCGGCGTATTCTGCGGATAATCCCGAAAAAGAGCAATAGCAAAGATAGTTAAGCAAGGAAAATACTAAAAAGTATATAAGAGCTAAGTCAAGCAAGGGAAACACTAAAAAGTATATAAGAGCTAAGACAACGCAAGGGGTTAAACAAACAAAACGGACTCTAAGACCGCGGCGGAAAAAACGCGAGCGGCAGTTGACAGCGGAGGAGTTTATCGGCTATAATTAATGTATTATTCGGCAGGAAGCCGAACTTACTCGTCCGAAGACGTTTTGATTACGCGCAGTGAGCGGCAGGAAGCCGCTTTATAAAACGCATTTTATTTCTATATCGGAATATGAGACGGATATTAACTGTAAAAATGACCTATGCGGCTATGTGCTTGGCTTTGTGCCTTGTGCTTCCTTTTTTGACGGGGCAAATCCCACAAATCGGCAACGCGCTTTCTCCTATGCACATTCCCGTTTTCCTTTGCGGTTTTTTATGCGGCTTCCCTTACGGAATATGCGTAGGCTTTATCGCACCCCTTCTGCGGTTTGCACTCTTCGGTATGCCGCCGATTTTTCCCACAGGCTTGGCTATGTGTTTCGAGCTGGCGGTTTACGGCGGCTTGAGCGGACTGCTGTACCGCGTTTTCCCCAGAAAACCCGTTTTTACCTACGCAACGCTTTGCATAGCGATGATTGGCGGCAGACTGGTTTGGGGGCTTGCCCGTTACGTTATGGCAAGCGTTTCCAAGGGCGTTTTTACCTTCGATATGTTTTTACTCGGAGCCTTCGTCAACGCCGTGCCCGGCATAATCTGCCACTTGCTGTTGATACCTGCGGTTGTAATCGCGCTTAATAAGGCTCGCCTGATACCCGATAAGCCGCGGCCGAAAATCGATTCTGCCCGTACTAAACTGGTGTTCCCCGAGGCGTAAGGCGTCTTGCCGTTTGTACTTGGATTTTTTCAAAAACCCGTTCTTTTCGTTCTTCCGATAACCTTATAAAGCCGTGCGCAAAGCACGGTCATATCGTCACCCTCCCACACCTGCGACGCGTCGGATAAGATAAGGTCCGCCAGCATTTGAGGGTTGGAAACTTTGTTTTGCTCCACGATTCGTGCCACGCCCTCTATGCCCACCGCCTCGGTTATACCGTCCGAAACCAACACGAGCATATCGCCGTCACTGAGTATTTTCCGCGTGACCGAGGGTTTAACCGAGTCCAAAATTCCTATCGGCAAGGACGCCCCCTCTATGATTTCAAACCCCTCCTTACGGCGAATTAAGGATTGGGGCGCACCCAGCTTGATAATATCGGCGGCTCCCGTGCGTAGATTGATTACCCCCATATCCAAAGCCTGAAAACTGTCGGTGTTGCGCATATTAAGGAGCTTGTTGATAAGGGAAAGCACAACGGTATCCTCTATGCCTGCCTTATAAAAACTCTCAACCAAACCCAACGCGCAACTGCTTTCCTTCATTGCCTTTTCGCCGCTGCCCATACCGTCGCAGATGGCGAGCATCAGTTTTTCGGGAGAAAGCTTGGTAACGCTTTTTGTGTCGCCGCTTTTGCCGCTTCCTGCTTTTCGGGTTGTGGCTCTGCCCACAAGCATATCAAAGGCAGGGGAAGTCACGAAGGACAGACTTACCATTCCTGCGGTATAGTTGCTCTTTGTAGAAGGAACAACGGGACAACCCAAGACGGAGCCGATTATGCCTGCTATGGAGGGCTTGTCCGCGTCCTTTTCCCTCACAACGGTTATTACGTTAAAAAGTTCCCTGTTATCCGAGTAAATCACCGCTTCGGAGGCGATAATTCCAGCTTCGGACAATGCGTCCGTCAGCCGTCTTTCCATATCAAGCTCAAAGGAAACGATTTTCTTTACGTCGGCGGCAAGGGCGTTGAGTACCCCTGCGATACCTGAAACCTGTTCGCTCATCATCAGCTTAGAGCTGTCCTGCGCGTCGGATATTTCCTTTTTTATTCCGTATTGTCCGGCAATTTCGCCGCATAGCTTCAATAGGGTGGGTACGTTAGGGCACTTTCCGGCAAAGAAGGGCGGCACGTCAACTATCGTCGCCCTGCCTCGTGTCACCGCGCTATCCACCAAATCGTAAACTGCGGAAGCGGTGGTAGTGCCCAGTTCTCGCTCACAAGAGGATTTTTTCTCGCAGGCTCCGCATAATCTGCGGCTTACTTCCTTTGCCAAATAGTTTTTGTTTTCCTCGGCAGGGGGCATAGACGCCATACTTTCAAGCAGGGTATTTTCCATTTCGTTCAGCACCTTTCCCACCGAAGTCAGTCTGGAATACAGGTCCAGTCGATTGCGGTTGACTATGGTTCGGGCGGCGTAGCCCTTGCCCGTGCCTGCAAAAGCCAAAAGCGAATTTTTGACCTTGTCGGGAAGCAAGCAAAAACCGCCTGCGGATACCGCGAAAAGCAGAGAATTTATCCAGCCGTAATCCGCAAAAAGCCCCAAGGCTAGGGAGAAAATCACCTCTACTATTACTACCGTCAGCGCGATTACGTAACAACCCAACCGCCTTACGCCGTAGCCGCATAGCGTACATACCGCCAGCATAGCGGCGATTTGGGGTTCCCAGTGAGCAAGCGAGGCTCCCAAACCTACGATAATGCCGTAGGCTACGCACTTTTCGTCACAAAAGCAAGCCGCTGTAACTGCCGCGCCTACTACAAAGTAAAAGGGTGTTACTCCCTTAATCCCTATGCAATACAGCCCCAAGGAAACCGCTAAAAGCAATATCCCCCCGGCGGTCGTTTCTCTTGCGGTAGCTCGGTATCTCATTCCTCTCACAAAAACCGCGTAACCGAAGATAATACAGCAATATGCGAATAAAATCGAGCCTATAAGGATAAAAAAAGAATTTATCAGCGTTGAGGTCGAGGTCCCGTAAATAAAGAAAATCGGTATTTGCGACACCGCGGAGTAGGCAAGCATATTGAGAATCCGCAGTTTTTTCTTGAAAAGGTAATGTATATAGTACGCCGCGCCGAAAATCAGGACGGGGGTAGCCGCCAATACCGCGCTTTGCCAAGAAAACTCCGTTAGAAGCATCGCGGCTACAAAGAACGGGGATATAAGCACTAAATTCTGTCTGTGGTAAACCAGTGCGGCGAAAAGTCCGAGGTAAAAGAACCTCAAACCGTTAATCCTCGCCGCGGCGAGGATTGTTAAAAGTAAAAAATATACGGATATTCGTAGGAAATCCACACCGCGTAGCTTTTTCATAGGTTAAGTATAACTTAATAACCCGTGAGCAAAAGGAAGGTATTTGACGGAAAATGTCTTTTACTGCCGAAAGCCGATAATAAAACCGCCGTTCGGGTAAGCCGAATCGGCGGTTTTTATTATATGCGTCTTATACTTGCATTAGCCGAGCCTAGTTATTGACGGTATAAACCTGCTTTGCAAGCGTTCCGCGTACCTGCCAGAGCCGTACCGCCGCGATATTATTCGCTTTTACGGCGTGTGATTGTACGTTCCCTAGCTTATGCTAACATAGTGCGAGCCTAGTTATTGATGGTATAGACCTGCTTTGCAAGCGTTGTAAGCGTTCCGCCTACGTAGCCGCGTGCGGCTTCGGTGATGGTTGCAACCGTGTAGAATTTACCGATATTAGCAAGTGCCATCGCCGCGTTTTTAGCGTTGCCGAAGCCTTCGATAGAGGTTAAGGAGAGAGCCGCCGCTGAGGTAAGGTTCGCCGTGCCGCCGTTGCCCGTCAGCACGCCGCCGAAACTGCCCGTAACCTTGAAAGTGCCGCCTGCGTTGAGCGCGATAATCGCCGCAGGAAGATTGGAAGGATATACTCTGGAGTTGTATTCGTTGGCTCCGCCCGAGCTTGCCCAGTAATCGCCGTTAAATTCCTGATAGCCGATTAAGCTTCCGCTTACGTTCAAGGTCGCGCCGTTTTTAACGGTAATCGCCGCGCCCGTCATCAGCTTGTATTTACAGCCCATTGTCCAACTGCCGCTACAGACGTTGATATTATAATTCCAAGGTATTGCCGCAAAAAGGTCGCCTGTGGAGATGGTAACTCCGCTTATGGTAAGCTCCAGCGCGCCGTCCGAGCCTGTGCCGTACAGGTCGATAAATATTTCCTTTGCGGCGCAGGTACGGAGCATATAACCGCTTGTAATGCGGATAATGCCGTTACTGCCGATTAGGTTGGTGGTGGTCTTGTTGTACTTGTTGCTGGCGAATAGGCTTGCCCAGCCGTATTCGTTGCCGCCTGCGTTGATTTTCAGAGTACAGCGGACGTTGTTGACCGAGTACTGTCTGTAGGGTGCGATGTCGCCCTTGCGGTAGGTCATTGTAGTGATGGTGCCGCCGCGGTAATCGTTCACCACGTAAGGCTCGTAAACACTTCCGCCGCTTTTTACGTCTACCGTGCCACTGCCCTTTATAAAGCCGTAGCAGTTAATCTTGCCCCCGTTTTCCACAGTAATCGTTCCGTTGTTGACGATTTCGCTGTGGTTGCCTGAGGTGTGCCCCTGCACGCCGCCGCCTGCATAGTTGAGAACGCCGCCTACCTGCAAAGTGCCGAAGACCTTAACCGTGACGTTTTCGGGTACGGTAAGGGAGGTGTAAAGGTACGCCGCACCTGCCTCTGTTGAGCTGGTGCCGCCGTCCGCGGTTATATCGCCTGACGCCGCGCTGTAGGGTATGTTAAGAGTCGCCCCTGACACTACGTTGTAAGTACCGCCCGTTACGTATTGGTCGAAAATCGCATTTTGCTTAACAACCAAGGTCGCGCCGCTTGTCAAGGCGGTAAGAGCCTTATTAAGCGTGGAATACCCTGTGTTGCCGATAACCGCGGTGTAGGAACGGATTAACGCAGTAAAGGTTTCGTCACCCTTAACGACGTGGCTTTGTCCGCTGATTAGCAGGGTATTACTGCCTGCAACCAGCCACCCGTCCATACTGTCCGAGGTGCTGACCGAGGGGAAGCTGTTATTGGTTTGGGAATAATTATAAACGGTGCCGTAGTTGACACTGCGTGTGCTGACCGCTCCGCTGATTACGAAGGTAAGGGTTTGCTTGTTGGGCGTATAAAGCGCGGTAACGTCCATATCGTCCGTTACGTTGTCAAGGCTCTTATCCCAACCGCTGAAGGTGTGACCGACCTTGCCGTCGGGCGTTGCGCCTTTGTACTCGGCGGAACTGCCGTATTCCACCTTTTCCGTCTGTAGCACTGTGCCGTCGTAATCTAAGAATCTAACGTCGAATTTACGCAATGTGGATTGGTAGTTAGCCAGATAGCTTGCGTCGCCGATTACGTCCACGGGAGTGGGCGACCAACCGGAAAATACATAATCGTAAATACCGTTACTGGGTTTAACGGGAGCGTTGGGGATAACTGTGTCTATATCCGTGCCGTAGCCCACCTTAACCGAGGTGATAACCGCATTGTTAAAATCGCGGAAGATTATCGTGTACAGCTTGACTGTACTGCTGTAAGCCGCCTTAAAGGTCACTGCGTATTGCACTCTTAAATTAGCGGTCTCGGATACTGTCAGCACGGTGCCGTCGCCGCCGACTTCTGTCCAGCCGATGAAGGAATACTTGTAGCTGTTGTCCTCTTCCTTCGAGGGAGAAATGGGAACGGCGATTCGGGTATTGTAATTCTGTGCCGCACGGGATATTTCCGTTCCGTCCCAGTTCTGGAATACTATTTCGTAGGTGCGCGGTACCGCGTTATAAACCGCGGTAAATTTGCGGTTGGCAACTGCTTTCAGAGCGGCAATATCCGTTGCTGTGTAATGCTCGTCAGAGCTTTCTTCCGTCCAATAGGCGAAGGCGTAGGTGAAAGCAGGTACGTCGGCAACAGAGGGATTGGCAGGAGCGGAAAGCGTGGCGTTGTAGGTCAGGCTCTCCCTCAAGTCGGTCAGTTCACTGCCGTCCGAATTGTAATACGAGGCAACGTAGTATCTCGTTGCGGCGGTATAATCGGCGTAAACGCTTATGTCTTGCGTTATATTGTCGAAGCTCTTATCCCAACCGTTGAAGGTATAAACCAAGGTATCGGACGGAGCCTTGTCGGTGTCGGGAGCCACTGCCGCCGCGCCGTAGGCGGTTGTAACCGCCGCCATAAGGCTGTCGCCGTCGTAAAAGCTCACCGTATAGGTGTCGATGGCATAGGTTGCGAAAACCTTGATATTTTCCTGTACGTTGGTAAAGTCGCGGCTCCAACCGTTGAAATGGTAGTGTTCTATACTGTCGGGGATAGTGGGAGCCGTTGCGCTGTCGCCGTAGTTGAGGGTTTGGATATCGCCGTAAACAAAGTAGGATTCCGCGCTCATCGTAGGATCTGCGGTGTTGTAGAAGGTGACGTTGACGGAGTTCTTGACGTAATAAGCGTAAAGACGGATATCCTCGGTAACGAAGGAGTAATTATATTCCGCGCCGCCCTTAAGTCCCCAACGGACGAAGTGGTACTGTGCGCTCAGTTCCTGCGAAAGCAAGCCCTTAGGCGCAGAGGGGAAGGAAGCGTTAAGCGAAGCGTCACTGCCGTAATCGGCGGTAAAGGAGCTTTTCAGCTTGTAATCGCTCATATCGTCCGTGTCGTAAACCTGAACGGTAAAGCTGTTGATTTTGTAAACCGCCTCAAACTCCACGTCGCAGTAAATCCTGTAAGCCGTGGTGTATGCAACGGCAGGCGTTTCATCGGGTACGTTGACGTTACCCAGCCATTTGTCGAAGGTGTAGCCCGTGCGCTCCGCCACCGAGAGAGGAGCCGTTGCGTGGTCGCCGTAACGGACGGTTTGCGCAGTGCCTATTTGGTTGCCGAGATAATCCTTAAAGGTGACGGTATAGGTGTCCACCGCGTAAACGGCAGTCACGATAAGGTCAGCGGTTACGGAGTCGAAGTCCTTATCCCAAGCGGAAAAGTGACTAAGCCTGTAATTAATCATTTTGTGAGCGGTGGGAGCCTCGGGCGCGGTTGCTCCGCTGCCGTAGTCAACGGTATCCGTGGAGAGAATCTCGCCGTCCTCGTCCTTGAAGGTAACGGAATAGGTGTTGATGGCATAGACGGCAGTAACGTCAAGCTCCTCGGTTACGGAGTCGAAAGCCTTATCCCAACCGAAGAAATGCCAGCCGAGCTTAGTTTGAGGATTGACGGCAGGGGCTTCTGCGGCAAGACCGTAGTGCAGGTATTGGGTGTTGCCTATCTGGGAGCCGTTCCAGTCGAAGAACTTGACTCCGTAGCTAAGCTGAGTACGGGTTGCGCGGATATTCATATCGGAAATAACGCAGGAGTAATCGCCGTCCCAAGCGTTAAACTCGTAGCCTGCTCCCGGATCGGGGGCGTCGGGCGGCGTAAGAGAAGAGCCGTGCTCCACGTCCTCGAAAACGTAGCCGTCGATGACGTTGCCGTCATAATCCAAGAAGCTCACGGTGAAGCGGTCAATCTCGTAAACGGCGTAAATATTCACGCTGTTGCTTACGGTGTAGTTGGGGTTGTTCATCAAAGCCCCTGTGGTCGGGTTAAGCGTCCAGCCGATAAAGTGCCAGCCGTACTTGTTTTCAGGTCCGATTTCGGGTACCGTGTAGGTACTGCCGTAGCTGAGCTGTAGCTCCTTGAAAACCACGTCGTTGTGACCGAGAAGGGTGATGTCGAAAACCTTGGGAACGAAAACCGCGTAAAGAGTTACCGTTTCCGCGTCCGAAGCCGCCAGACGGCTTACCGTTGCGCCTGCGGCGTAGGCAGTGCCCGTGCCGTCGGCTTTGGTGTTCCAGTTGCCGAAGTTGTAACCTATTTTGCCGACTGTGTCCTCGGCAGGCAGGGTAATCGTCTGCGCGTAGCCGATGCCGTTCTGATCCGCGTTGGTGTTTTCCGCGCCTAATCCCACCTCAAAACTGAGGTTATAGGTATGCTCCTTCCACTTAGCGTAATAGGTGGTGTTGTCGGCAGGCATAGTGTCGTTATCGAAAGCGGTTAAATAATTGTCGTCGGCGAACCAACCCTCGAAGGTATAGCCCGTGCGCACGGGCAGAGCGGTAAGACTGACGGAACTGCCGTACTTAACGCCGCTGGTTTTGCCGAAAAGCTGTTGGTTTTCCTGATACCAAAATTCCGTAAGAATATAGGTTTTCGGAGTGTATTCCGCGATAATGGTCACGTTCTCCGAGATGGACTGATAGGACTTGCTCCACCCTGTGTGGGCGTAGCCGTTGTACTCGTCGTCTGTGGTTGCAGGGGGTACGGCGTCCTCGCCGAAGGGTATCTGCTGTTCGCTCAAAAGCGCACCGCTCTTGTCCTTGAAGGTGACGGTATAGACGTTTTTGTCGTAAAGAGCGTAAACGTCCGTGTCGGCGGTAATCGTATCGAAAGCCTTATCCCATTCGCGGTATGTATAGCCTGTGCGCGACAAGCTCGCCGTATCGGGAGCGGTTGCCGCCTCGCCGTAAAAAATCTGCTGTAAGTCGCCTATCAGCGAGCCGTCGTAGTTCAAAAAGCGGACGGCGTAACGGGAGCGGACGAATTGAGCGCGAATGGTAAGCGTTCTTTTTACGTTGGTGAAATCTCCGTCCCAGCCGCTGAACTCGTAGCCTGCCGGTGCGGTGACCTCGGGAGCGGTGGCGGAAACGCCGTAGTTGACGCTTTGCTTGGCTATATCCACGTTGTCGTAGCCCTTAAATGTGACGACAAAGGAGCTTAGCTTGTAGCAGGCGGTTACGGTCATATCCTGTTTTATGTAGCTTAAATCCTTATCCCAACCGATAAATTCGTAGCCCTCGGGCGCGGTCGCAACGACGGGAGCGATGACGGAAGAGCCGTAGTCGGCGTTTTTGGCGACGATTAAGGTGCCGTCCGTATCTATAAAGTTGACGGTGAAGTTTTTGACGTTGTAAATTGCCGTAAGGTTGACGTTAGAGGTGACGGACAGGTAACTGCCGCTCCACTCCGAGAAAATATAGCCCTCCTTTTCCAAGGGGATAACCGGGGGAACTGCGTTGCCGCCGTAGTTGACCTTTTCGGTTTTCAAGACGTTGCCGAACTCATCTCTGAAGGTAACGTCGTAGGTTTTGATTCGATACTGTGCCTTGACCTTAAGGTTAGAGGTAACTCTGTCGAAGCCGGTGCTCCAACCGATAAACTCGTAGCCTGTTCTGTCCACAAGGGAGGGAGCGGTAGCCATACCGTTTTTCTCAACCTCGTCGGTGGAAATTACCTTCTCGTTATAATCTACGAAGGTGACGATAAAGGTTTCGGGAGAGTATAGCGTTCTGATTTCCAAATCCGAATTGACAGAGGAAAAACTGCCGCTCCAGCCTGTGAACTCGTAGCCCTCTCTCGCTCTTACGTCGGGCGCGGTGGCCGAGGAGCCCTTGACCACCGTTTGGGTGTCCAGAACGGAGCCGTCGTAGTTGAGGAAAAGCACCGTATAGGTGGTGACGAGCTTGTTCCACTTGGCGTAAAGCGTCGTGCTGGCGTTAAGCGGAACCATCTGCAACGCCTCGGCGTTGAAAGGATTGTTAAAGGTGCCGTTGTCATAGTACCAACCCGCAAACTCAAATTCCTCGGTGGCAGGCGTGGGATCGGGAGGCAGCTTTAGCTCCGTTCCCGCCGTACTGACGGTGGAAACAATCTGTCCGTCCACGCTGAACTTTACCGAGTATATGGTAACGGTAGAGCAGGCGCACGCTAGGCACACCAGCAAACCGACCACAAGAACCAATGCGGAAAATAACGCTATTCTTTTTCCGATTTTCATATATAATCTCCTCCGTTTGCCGTCTTGAGGGCAAGCGTTAAGTTACTATTCTGACAAGGAAGTCCAGCTTCCGTTCCTATATACGTAAGCGCCGTAGGCAAATTCGGAATTATCCACGTCGTCCACACAGCCTGTGGCGGTCGCGTCTGCGTTGGGCTCGAACATCAGATACAGCTCGCCGCCCTCCTTGCCGATAATACAGCCTGATACTGCCGCGCCGTCGGTTGCGGTTATCGTGCCTTCAACCATAATCAACGCGCCTTCAGCGGCTTCGAGCTTGGTATGTACGCCGCCGTTGTCGCTAAGGTAAAGATTGCCGTCCGCGTTTACGATTATGGACGAGCCCTCTGCAAAGGTAAGGCTGTGTCCGTCGGTGATTATGTTGCCGTTCACCTCAGCCCTGCCGCTTTTCGGTATCAGGAAGGGGAAGGTTTCCGCGGTTTTGTTGTCCAAACTGCTAAGCAGACTGCCCTTACAAACAAGGGTGACGGGGAAGTCGCCCATTCTCATATCGCCGTCAAAGACGATGGTTACGTTACCCTCCGAGTAGGTTTTGGTAATGCGGCTGTTTTCGCTCATTATAATCAAGCCCGTATTGTTGCCGTTCCTGTCCGAACGGACAATTGATTGTATTGACGCGTCGATTTGCGTATTGGCTATATAGCGCACGTCCATACCGACGTAATCGCAAAGCACGAAAACCGTGGTGCCGCGGTACTCCGCGCCGTAATCGAAAACGGTTTTTGTACGAACGCTGTCGAGGGTGTAGTCGTCGAAGGGGAAGAACGGGAAGTTCTCCTCAAAGGGAGCGTTGTTAAAGCAGATATCCCAAAGCAACTGGAACTTTTCACTGCGGTAAAGCAATATGGGATCTTCTTCCGTACCGCCTACGCCCGTGCTGTACGCGTCCACGTAGAAAATCATAGGTTCTATCAGGGTGCCGCCGTCCTTTACTGTCAGCACGCCATCGCCCTCCAGTACCGCTCCGTTGTCGGAATTAAGGTAACGGGTAAGGTCGGTATCGTTCTCATAGTCAAATTCGACCGAGTTGGGCAGATTAAGCCGCTGAGTCAAGTCGAAGTTGAGTTTAAGGGTAACGCCGTCCTTGACCTCGGCGTCCTCGTCCAAAACGTAGTGTTCAAGCAGGGTGACGGTGTCGCCGCTTTCCGCATCCTTAAGAGCCAAGTTCAAATCCGAATAGTGTCTGAACGGCTCCGTTGCGTCGTTGGGCGTAAGAATTATCGGACTGTCGGTTGCCGCGGTTGCGTTGTAGGTAACGCCGCCGAGTGTGAAGCTGACCGTTACAGAGATAACCGCCGCGGAATTAACGTCACGGGTAACGCTGTTGCCCGTTTCTCCCGCCATAACCTCGCCGTTACTGCTCCAAACGTAAGTAAAGCTGTCGCCTGCTAAGGGCTGAACGGCTAACGCAGTCAGCGTGACGGTAGTGCCGATGGGGATAAGCGAAGTATCCGAAAGACTGAGGGCAAGCTTATCGACCGTTCTAATCAGCGTGATTTCGGTAGCTTGGGTGATGTTATCCAGCGGCTTATCCCATTGATAAACGTAGCCCGACTCCTTTTGGTATTCGGGAGCGACCGCCGTGCCGCCGTGCTGAATGTGCTGAATCGTACCGAGAGGGGTGCCGTTCCAGTCCTTGAAGGTAACGGCATAACCCACCGCCGTCCAAAGTGCGACTAATTCCACGTCGCTGTCCGGCATAGTGAAGCTGTCGCCGCCCTCGTAGCTTGCGCCTTCGGGAGTGACGAGTTGCCAACCTGCGAAAGCGTAATTAGGCTTGGACAGAGAGGCTGACTCCGCCGTGGGCAGTATAAATTGTTCACCCTGCGCCTTGGCTGTTTCGGTGGGAATCTCGCCGATTACGTTGTTATCCAACAGATAGGTCACGTTATAGACTCTTACGATTTTCGCATAAAAGACGGTATTGCCCTTAACCGTGTAGGGGAAGGAGTATTTTGTAGTGTAGCTCTGGTTGTACCAGCCCCTGAACTGATAACCCGTCTGGGTTTCGGGGGGAGTGGGCTCTGCCAGCGCGTAGTTGTAATCCTCGTTTCTGGAGGAAATTAAAGTCGAATCCTCGTTGAGGAAACGCAGGTCGAACTTCTTTGGGGTTTTGACAAGGTAAACGCTGATAGCGGAAGTAACAGAGTCAATCGCGCCGCTCCAGCCATAGGTATATCCCTCGTCCGTGGGGAAAGCAGGAGCGTTAGCCGCCGTGCCGTGAGCAGTGCTGTCCGTGCCTAAAAGCGTGGTAAGCTGTGCGTCTGCATAGAAGCTGACGGTATAGCGATGTAGAGTTCTGACAAGGGTTACGGTCACGTCCGCGTTCACGTTGGTATAACTGCCCGACCACGCGTAATCGTAGCCTGTATCCTCCGAGTAAACGGGAGGAGTCGCGGTACCGCCCTTGGGCACGTCGGTGACGGCGGCAAGGGTGTTGTTGTTCCAATCCTTAAAGGTGACGGTGTAGGTAGGCTCTTTCCACACGGCGTAGAAGGTCACCGCGTTGGAGGGCATCGTGTAGGAAGCCCCCGAAGAATAGCTTGTGCCCTTGCCGTCCGCTTGCGTGTTCCAACCGCCGAACACCAGACCGTTAGAGCCTGTGAGGGTGGAAGCGTCCTTGAGAACAAAAACGTCGCCTGCCGCCTTGGCTGTTTCGGTGGGAACCTGTCCTTGGGCGTTGTTGCCGTTGTAGTACACGGCATATACGGGCACATAATCGGCGTAGAAGCTCACGTCGCCGATAACTCTGTAGGGAGTTTCAAACCGCTGACCTTCTGCGGTTTTCCAAGCAGTGAAGCGGAAACCGTCATAAACGGCGTTGTATTCCGCCACCGCTACGGGAAGAGCGTCGTAGGTGTAGTTAAAGTCCTTAGTTTCTTTGAGAACTAGGGAACCGGCCTTGCTGTAAAAGCTCACCGAGTACCTTTCCGCAGTGTATTGAGCGGTAACGGTAACGTCGGCGGTAACTCTGCTGATAATGCCGTCCCAGCCGTTCCACTTGTAGCCCTGCCGCGCAGGGGGTTGCGGCACGTCCGCGGTGGCAACGCCTGCGTCCTTGGCAACGATGACCGTTCCCAGCAAACTGCCGTCCCAGTCCTTGAAGGTGACGGTAAAGGAGTTATTTTTCGCGGCGGCTTCTTTCCAACCGGCGTAAACGGTAAGCGTGCCGTCCTCTTTTATCTGCGTAATCGAAGTGTATTTTTGAGTACATTCCTCGTCCAAATACCAGCCGCTAAAGCTATAGCCTTCCTTAACGGGCTGTACGGGCGTTCCGAATACGGTGCCCGTAACGGTATCGTAAATCTCGCCGTCAACCGTAAACGTAACGGTGTATTCGGTTGTTTCGCCGCCGCAGGCGGCAAGGGTTATACAGCTAATTGCAAGCAGAAATACCGTAGTCCACAAAATTATTTTTTTCATATTTTCCCTCCGATGGTTTTTCGTCCGAAACACGCACGCGCGACGCGATGATGCGTAAACGCGCAAGAGTTGTGGATCAGGAGATGATTCTTGAGAAAAGCAAATAATTCTTCGCGCCGCAGATGCAATCGGCTCTTACCGACCGAGCGGCTTGACCGCTAACTCCGTAGATAACGAAGCCCTGCCTAAATAAAACAACGGTAATTGCCGCCGACGCGGCAAAGAAACAAAGCGAAATAATAAGGTTGACGTAAAAGCCCGAAAAGGCGAGCTGATAGACTAATGCGGTTTCGCCCAGCAGGGCAACGGCAATACCTCTGAACCAAAGGTAGGCAACCGACAGCCACTCCACGCCGAAGCCTGAAATGATAGCGTAGTAACGTCCGCGCAAAGAATAAGCTATCGCAAGCAAAATAAAGACCGCACCGTAAACGATACCGTCGCTGCGCAGCTTCCGCCTTACCCTGTTAACATTAACCTTGCCGTTACGCGCGAAATAATTTCTCATAATATTTATATTATATCAAAATAAATAATGATTTGTCAACGCTTTGCCCCAAAGAAGGTTGCAGACACAAAAAAGCCGTATATTACGGCATTTTTCGGATTATAAGACCTGTGAAAATTAAGCCTTACCGTTAAAATTGTTAAAAGCCGGGAAATAGGTGAAAAACTGGAAGAGGTAAAAGTCGGGAAAGAGATAAAAGTCGTAATGAGCGGAAAAAGTAGGGAAGAGCCTTCAAGGAATATGTCCTTTTGTTATACCCTCAACAATAAATAAGCCGTCCGTTATCATAGGTCGATTTCTCAAAACCGGTAGTCGTTATCTATCCGATGTCGCCAAAGGAACGGAAAAAAGCTATTTTAAGGTTAGCTTGTATATGCTGTCGCGACTGACTCCGCGCTCCGCCGCAACCTGCTTAACGGCGGCTTTTTTGTCCATACCGCGGTCTAGGTACAGCTGAAGATGCTCCTCGGGCGTCAGCTTTTCCGCAAGGTCACAGCAGGAAGACGCGCCGTCCACTATCAAGACGTATTCGCCCCTTATCTCGCCTTTAACGCCCTCGGCAAGAGTGGTGATTTCCACGCCCTCGTAGATTTTCGTCAACTCCTTAACGGCGTAGAGTTTTCTGTCGCCGAGGATTTCCAAAAACCAACCCACGTATTTCTCCACGTCGTGGGGACCGCAGTAAAAAACAAGGGGGAGAGGAGAGCCGACAAAGGGCTGAAGCTGTGCCTTGCGGTCCTTCTGCTTTTCCTCCAAAAAACCGATGAAAACGTAGCCTGTGGAGATACCTGCAAGAGCCAGCGCACTAACCGCCGCCGAGGGGCCCGGCACAACGCAAATCTCCAGTCCTGCTTCACGGGCGGCTGTAACCGCCACACTGCCGGGATCGCTGATGCAGGGCATACCCGCGTCAGTGACCAACGCCACGTTTTTACCCTCGCGCAGTAAGTCCAAAAGCTTTTCCGCGCCCTCGTTTTCCTTTTGCTTGTAATAGCTGATTAAGGGCTTTTTTATTCCCAAATTGTTCAGGAAAAGTCCTGTCCTTCGGGTGTCCTCGCAGGCGATGAAATCCACCGAGGCAAGTACCTCCAGCGACCTTTTCGTAACGTCGCCCATATTGCCTATGGGTGTGCCGACAACGTATAGCATAGTAACTCCTTTTTCAGCTCTTCGAGCTTGTCAAATCAATATCGGTTATAGTTCCTTAAGCTTGTTCAAATCAATATCGGGGCGGTTAAGGCATAGCACCTTCGCACCCGACTTTCCGTTTTTCAGAGCTTCGATAAGTACCGTGTCGGCAACCGCGCCGTAGTAGGGGGATACGATAAAAATTCTTTTCGGCGCTAATTTGGCGGCGGTCAGCTCTCCGATAAGCTCCGCCATTCTGTCCGCACGGTAAACGTAATAACACCGTCCGCCGTATTTTAACGCCCTTGCGGCGGCGGTAACGCATTGATTAAGCGTGAGCTTAAGCTCGTGTCTGGCAACGGCGATTTCCTCGGTGGGGCAGGTCTCGCCCTCGCCCACTCTAAAGTAAGGAGGATTACAGCAAACCACGTCCGCGCCGCCCTCGGGAAAATAGTTTTTCAGCTCTCTCACGTCACCGTTTACAACGGTAATTATATCGGACATTCCGTTATATTCCACGCTTCTTAACGCCATATCCGCAAGGGAAGGCTGAAGCTCTACGCAGGTAGCGTGCTTAAGAGGATTCTTTGCAACCGCCAAAATCGAAATAACCGCGGAACCTCCGCACAATTCCAATAATTGCTCACCGCTTTTTACCTTAAGAAAGTTGGCAAGCAGTACCGCGTCCGAGGTAAAGCAGTACCCTTGGGGTTTTTGGATTAAAAACAACCCCTTATATTGCAGGTCGTCCAGTCTTTCGCCGTCTTGCAGTAGCTCTTCTCTATTCATCGTTTCCGTCCTCTGCCGTAATGTTAATAACCTCGGATTTATCGGAAGAATTGCGGTTATCGTTATCTTCTTGAGCAGTTTTCGCGCTTTCGTTGTCAATAGCGGTAAAACTGCCGTCCTCTTCGCTGTTTAATTCGGTTGTTTCCTTGCAGTTATCGGTGCCGTTTTCTATTGCGGTATCGTCGTTTTCTTCGGAATATCCGCTATAATCTGTAATCGACTCCGGTTCGCCGTCGCGCTTGTCGGTTGTGCCGTCCGTGTTATCGTCAACGGCTGTAAAACCGTTGTTCTCTTCGCCGTCTTGATTGCGGTTATCGGTGCCGTTTACCTCGGCGTTATCTGCCGTTTTGTTGCCGTTCTCCTCGCAGTTCAAGTTGCTGTTGCCGTTCTCCTCAATTACCTGTTCGGCGGTCTTTTCCGTAGTACTTTCATTCGTTTTTCTCTTGAAAAATCCGTGTTTTTTCGTTTTTGGAGCTTCGGGAACAACGCCCATTTCGTTGTCGTCCTCTGCGACCTTTTCCTGAACCAAAGCCTTTAGCTGACGAATGTTTTTGACCTTTTTCAGCTCCTCGTACTCCTGATTGATTTTGTTAAAAACCAAAGCCGTAAACGCCTTGATTCCGCCTGCCTCCTCACGCTGTTTTTTCAGACTGCTGCTTAAAGCTAATATGGCAGGCAGGGCGCACAGCACCAGAATACAGCTGATTAACGCTCCTCTTGCCACCATAAGGGCGATTTCCCTTATAATTGCGTTGTTGGTGATAATCGCCACGCTGACGCAAGCGGTTATCATTATGGACGCACTGGTAAGTACGCTCATCGAGCAGGAACTGCCTGCGTAGTACGCCGCTTCCATACCGTTCTTGCCTTCCTTGCGCAGTTCTCGGTATTTTCCCGTTACTAAAATCGCGTAGTCTATGGTGGCTCCAAGCTGTATAGAGCCTACCACCAGGTCGGACAAAAAGTTGATTGACGCGCCGAATATAGAATTAAGACTGAAGTTAATGCACAAGCCAAGCTCAATAAGAGCCATCAAAAGCAAGGGGTATTTCAGCGAGCCGAAGGTAAGCACCAGTACCGCAAACACCAGTACCACCGTAACGATATTGATTTTTCCGAAGTCCTTGGGGGTAATGGTTTGGAAGTCGTAAACGCCTTGAGGGATACCCGTAACGTAGCAGGCGTCGCCGAAAAGCGATTCGCTCTCGTCTCTTACCGCGAACAGGGCGGTGGTCGCCTCGGGGCTTTCCACGTCAACGCTGTCGTTAATGGCGACCAGATACATAGCGTAGCCGTTGTTAAGCAAGCCCATTTCCTCGCCGATTGTAAGCAGTTGTTCGGTAATATCCAGACGGGCAGACGCGCCGAAAAGCTCCAACGTATAATAGAATTTGCCGTCCTCGCCCATCATCGAGGATGGGAGCATACCGAAAAGCCCCGTAACCGAACTGATATTCTCGGTGGCGGAAAGGTTTTCGCAGTATTGAACCTGATCGGCCAGACTGTTCTCGTCGTAGGGTGCGGCGATAAACATTTGATTGCTCATACCGTCCACGATTTCCGTCAGCTCGTTGGTTTCCGTCCTTTCGGGTAAAAAGTCGAGATAGCTCAGCTTGACCGCGATTTGACCGTAAATCGAGGGCGCGATAAGCAGGATAAGCAGAGCCACCACCGCCAGTCTTTGCTGTACGCTGAAACGGGTAATCCGATGGAACTTAAAGTCCAAAGGCTTTTTGGCGGTTTTGGTAATCAGCTTGTCCATCAAAAGCAACAGACAGGGCTGCATAAAGAACACGGTTATAAGGGAAAGCACGATACCCTTAAGCAGTACGCCGCCTAAATCCACGCCGATTGTAAAGGACATCAAAAACAGTGCCGCCAAGCCCCCGATGGTAGTTAGCCCCGAGGAGCAAACGGTGGGAATCGTCCTTTTGAGGGTGGAGCTTAACGCGCCGAAAGAGTCGTTGGGATAGCGTAGCTTCTGCTCCTTGTACATATGCGTGAGGAAAATCGCGTAGTCCATAGACAGCGCAAGCTGAAGTATGGCGGAAGCGCAGAAGGTGATAATCGAAACCTCGCCGAAAATGAAGTTGGTGCCCATATTGATGACGATTGCCACGCCTAGGGTAGCTAGGAAAATTATCGGCTCCACGTAGCTGGAAGAGGTTAAAATCAGAATAATCAGCACCAAAACGATGGCGAGTATAACGTAGTATGGAAGCTCCTTAATCGCGTCGGTATATACCTGAACGGATATGGGAGTTACGCCGTTTTCGGCGTATCTGATACCCTCCAAAATCCCGTGTACCTCCTTGGAAATCGCTATGCTCCTGACGTTAGAGGGCGGCTCGGAAAGGGTAATCATAAGGACGTAGTTGCCGTCCTTAACCAACAGCTCGGAGGCTTTGGCTCTAAGCTCCGCCACAAGGTCGGGAGCCAGCTCTGAGGCGGTGCCGCTGACGGGCATATTGCCCACCTTGACGGACATAGGCGAATTGGCAAAATCGTCTATTGAGCCTATCCACAGCACGGTGGTCGCTTCGGGGATTTCGGACTTGATGCGGTCGGCGGCGGTTTTCACCTGCTCGTAGGGGGTGTTTTTGTCCACGGCTATGACTATATTGCCCTGTACGTTAAAATTCTCCCCGAAAAAGTTCATACCCACAGAGGTGTTAGACTCCGCAGGCAGATAGGAAAGCACGTTGGAATTAATGGACGTGAGAGTGATACCGTAAGCGCAAAGAGCGGTAATCAGCAGGAAAAAAATCAAAATTCCGATTTTGCCCTTAATCGTAAACCGCGCAATGCCGTCCACCGCCGCGGAAAAAACCTTGCCGAGCTTGTCGGCGGACTTTTTGCGGAAGTTTTCGTATTTGGTCTTAAAATCCTTTATCATCTCAATAATGCCTTTTTCGCCTGACGAGTTGGGAGGCTTTTGTTCGATTATAGTCCTTTTTGCAGGCGGTTGTCAACGCTTCGCCCACGTAATCCGTGCGTAACGCGCCCACGCGAGAGCGGAAAGCCCCGATTAGTGAGGTTTTAGGTCGAAAAACAAGGGTAAGCAGGTATGGAAGCAACGCAGATAGTAGTGTAAAATGAGAGCGAAAGAAACGAAAATACGCGGACGGCTTAAGGTCGAAAAGATAGCGAAAGGGTACAGAAAAGTAGGATTTAATTCCGAAAAACGGACTGAAAACGGTAATTGTCGATTCCCAAAATTTTTACCCTATGGGTATTGCAATTATTATTTTGTTATTGTATAATGTAAACGTATGGGAATACTTGATATCGTGCTTATAGTTTTAGCCCTACTGTTGCTGCTCATCGGACTCCGCAAGGGGTTGGCAGGAGTATGCTTCGGTTTCATGGGGACGCTGGTGTGCTTGGCGATTGCCGTCGCTGCAGGATATTTTGTTTCGCCCTACGCGGTTTACTCTCAGGATACGGGCGAGATGCAGAGCTATTTGAGCTTTGTTTCCGAGCCTTTGGACAGTACCTTTAACGGTATGCTGGGCGGCGCGTTCGATATTGAGGTCATCAGTACCGACGGCGGTTCCGTAACCGTTACCTACGACGGTTCCTCTACCGATATTGAGACCGCCGTTAAGGCTAAGGCAGGCGAGGGCAGTATTTTGGCTACCGTGTTCCCTTACGTGGGTTCTTTCCTTTGCACGATTTTGGCGAGTAACGCCAGAGTGGGTGCTACCTTGGGTACGGGACTTGCAGGTTTCGTGGTAAGGATTATCGTGACGGCAGTTATCGCTTTGGTGCTGTTTATCATTCTGTTCATTATCAAGCGCGTCATCAGACGTAAGCTGTTCACTTGGTTGGATTCCAATTCCACCCCCAGTAAGATAGACAGACTGGTAGGCGCGGCGTTGCTGTTGGTGGTTTTACTGGCGGCGGTTTGGACGGCAGGCTACTTTATGCTTGGTACAGGCGAGAGTACAGGCACCTTTGCGTCAATGGTTGAGGATACCGTTATTACCAAGACGATTATGACGGACGCTAACGTAATCACTATGATTTTGAAGGACGTTGCCGGAGCCTAGTTCGGTTATCACTATTGCTTAATGCAGTCGGGAGCTTGTCTCCCGATTTTTTATTTAATCCGCAAATGAGTCGGCAATTAGCCCATATCCATAAAAAATGAGTAACCCTTATCCGTAAAATCGGAGATTAATACTTATCTATGTATTACCGTTTTGATTATTGTGTTAAGCTACAAGCCTTTTCGCTCATAGTCGGGAATTAATGCGCAACTTGCCGTTTTTCTATCCATAATACGCTACACGCGTGCGCGTGCGGCGCGACCTTAATAATGTCTCTTGACTTTCCGCGTGGTTTGGGCTATAATCACCCTATGAAACTATGGGCAAAAATTTACGATGAAGAAGAGAAAATGCGCGTTAATATAATGCGCTCCAACACCGCGAGCCTAACACGCACCAATTATGAGGTTTTTTTAGCGGAACTTTGCAACGAGCTGGATATATCCACGCCGGTGTCCTTAGCTTCCCATTATATGCAGATAGTGCGCTTTAATCACGCGAAATATTTTCCGCGCGACTTTGTGGAGCCTGTCAATTTCGTCAAATTTATAGTAGAGCTGACCGACGTTTGATAACGGACTGCGCTATGGTTCGGCTCAAATTAATCAATTTTCGGCGCAGACCGCTCTTTTTTTGTGCGGTCGGTCGGGCGTTTATCGAGGAGGACGTATGAAAACTGCAACGGAAAAGACAAAAAAGAGAGGTAAAGTGATGATTGCTATTATCGCGGTTTTGGCTGTGGCTGTTATCGGGGTGAGTGCTTGGCTTATAACTGTTGACGTTCAGAGCAGACCTTACAATCTGATAACCATTGACACCAAGGACGTGCCGTCGCAGGTAACCGCCGCGGCACAGGAGTACGATATCGGCTTATCAGGCGTGACAATGCACTATGCCGTTTACGGCGAGGGGCGTCCGTTGATTTTGATACACGGCAACGGCGGCAGTCACAAGAGCTTGGAGGACGCGGCAAAATATCTTGCCAACGATTACAAGGTTTACGCCATCGACAGCCGCTGTCAGGGCGAAAGCTCCGAAACACCTCAGATTTCCTACGACCTTATGGCGGCGGACGTCAAGGAGTTTATCCAGACCTTAGGACTGGAAAAGCCCTACGTTATCGGACACAGCGACGGCGGCATTACCGCGCTTACCATAGCTTCAACCTATCCCGATTTGCTGGGCGGCTTTATCGCTTGCGGAGCCAACTCCGTACCTGCGGAATTTAAGTGGTATTTTACCCTTATGGTCAAGCTTCAGTACAAGCGCAGTAACTCCGCGTTGGACAAAATGATGCTTACGCAACCCAACCTTACCGCCGAGAAACTGGCGGACATCAAGGTGCCTGCCTTTATCGTTGCAGGCGAGTTCGACATAGTTAAGCTTAAGGACACGGCTTTTTTGGCTAACGGAATCAAGAACAGCAAGGTGGCGATAATCAAGTGGGCGAACCACTCCAGCTATATGCACAACGGCAAAAAGGCTTACGCCTTGGCGAAGAGCTTTTTCGGTTCGCTTCCTCAAGCCTAAAGCAAAAGAACGGGTGCGTATAGTCTAGAATCAGGCTTTCGCGCCCTACGGGGAACCCCCCGATAATTAGGAAAGAAATATTTTACCTCGCGGTAATTTGGACGGCAAAGTTTGCCGTCACCCCCTGCAAAAAGGTTGCTTTCGGGGGTTATACGGTATAATATACCATAGCGGCAATCCGCATAAGGAGTATCAATATGAATAATTACGACGTTATATTAGTCGGCGGCGGCGCAGGCAGTTTGTTTGCGGCTTACGAGTTTGTGAAAAGGAATCCGAGCCTTAAGGTTTGTCTTTTGGAAAAGGGTGCGCCCCTAGACAAGCGCAGATGCCCCATAGACGGCGTTAAGGTTAAGAATTGTATTAATTGTAAGCATTGCTCTATCACCTCCGGTATCGGCGGCGCAGGAGCTTTTTCGGACGGAAAATATAACATTACCAATAACTTCGGCGGCGACCTGCATCTCTATGTAGGCGACGCTCCCGCGCTTTCCCTAATGCGCTATATAGACGAGGTCAATCTGGCTTTCGGCGGAGAGGGCGCGAAGCTCTATTCCACCGTGGCGTCCGACCTTAAAAGACGGGCGTTGCAGTGCGATTTGCATATGCTGGACGCGCAGGTCAGGCACCTTGGCACCGAGCGTAACTTCTTCATTCTCCAAAACCTTATAGGCTACATAGCCGATTATATCGATATCCGCTATTACACCGAGGTGACTGCGGTCAACAAGGCAGCGGACGGCAGTTGGGTGCTTACCGCTACGGACGGAGCAGAGTATTGCAGTAAATACGTGGTTATAGCCACAGGCAGAAGCGGCTCAAAATGGACGTCCGAGCTTTGCCGCCAGTTTAATATCGACAATACCAATAACCGCGTGGATATAGGCGTGCGTTTCGAGTGCCCCGCCGAGATTTGGGAGCCGATTACCGATCAGGTTTACGAAAGCAAGATAATGTACCGTTCACCCAAGACCAGAAGTGCCTGCCGTACCTTCTGTATGAACCCCCACGGCAAAGTGGTTGCGGAGAATACCAACGGTATAGTGACTGTGAACGGACACAGCTACGATGATCCCTCCCTATATACCGAAAACACCAATTTCGCGTTACTGGTTACTCACAAGTTTACAGAGCCGTTTAAGGATTCCAATTCCTACGGCGAGCACGTTGCCGCGCTTACCAACCTGTTGGCAGGGGGCGTTATGGTTCAGCGGTTCGGAGATTTGCTGGAGGACAGACGCACCAACGCCAAAAGACTTTCCGAGGCGTTCATTACGCCTACCTTGGAGGCGGCGCCCGGCAACCTTGCGCTTTGTGTTCCCAAGGCAACGCTTGACACCCTTATCGAGATGATTTTCGCACTGGATAAGCTGGTGCCGGGTACTGCTAATTACGGCAACCTTTTGTACGGCACCGAGGTCAAATTCTACAATTCTATGGTGGCTCTTGACAACCATTTCGAGAGCAAGGAAAAGGGCTTATTCTTTATCGGTGATTGCTCGGGAACCACCCATTCCCTGTCGCAAGCGTCCTCGGAGGGCGTTTACGTCAGCCGCTATATAGGCAATTTGATTACGGGAAAGGACGAGCCGCTGTTTTAAGCGGAAGAGGATTTTCACGGATAACTACTGATACGAGAGAGGGGAAAAGATGCAACAGATTGTGGTAATCGGCTGTGGTCCCGCCGGCTTGGTCGCGGCAAAAAAACTAACCGACAAGGGCTATTACGTAAGGCTTTTCGAGAAAAGCCCCCGAACCGCACTGGGCTACCCTTGGTACGATACGGTGGAAAAAGACCTTTTCGAGTCCTTGGGTATTCCGCCGATGAGCGAGGGAGTCGCCCCGAAACAGCGGCTTACCTCTGTCGCTCCCGACGGCTCGGGAGCTATTACCCAAACCGAAAAAATGTCCAAGCGTATGGACGTTCAGCGGCAATGCCTTATCCGCCATTTGATTAACTGGGCGCATAACGTGCCGATGGAGTTTAACTGCGCCGTAACCTCAATCGTGAGAAACGGGGAAGAGGAGAACGGGAGTTTGACTCTGGTTCTTGCCGACGGACGGCGCATTGACGCCGACCTCGTTATCGACGCAAGCGGTGCGCTTTCCCCCTTCCGCGAGGCTTTTTTGGGGTACTGCGGACAGATTATCGAGCCGCAGGAGAGCGACCTGCTCTACGCCTATCGTGGCTACTACGTCAAAAGAAAGACCGCTGATTATGGCGAGGTTGCCAATACATATATCAAGAATATGGGGCTTAACGGCGTTGCTTGGTGTAAGGACGTGCCTGAGGGCGGCGCGATGGACGTTTTGATTTCGGACAGCAAGCCGCTGGACAATCAAAAGCTGTCGCTTGCTTTTTTCGACCTTATGAGCAAAAACCCCTGTCTTACCGCCGACAAAATTTTCGGCAGACGGCAAACGCTGTCGTTAAGGTATCCTCTTGCTGTTCCTGTGGCGCAAAACTACGCCGCGGTGGGCGACAGTGCTTTCTACGCCACGCCGATAAGCGGTTCGGGCATAGATAACGCGATGCAAACGGCGGCAATTCTGGCAGAGGAGTACGCAAAGGACCCCGACTTCGGCGGACTGTGGAAATATGCGGTACATTCAATGCGCGAGGTGGGTAGCAAAAACGCCCTGCTGGACGTGGTGAAAAGGTGGCTGTTCAAGGAGATTGAGCCTAAGGACATTAACTGGCTGTTCGGTTCGGGTATAATAACCGACAATATTTATTCCCTTGCGACTATGGATTTCGCTCGGGTGTCCGATCTAGGCATCGAGGAGCTGAAAAGCGCGGCGGCAACGGCGGCAGAACGCAAGGATTTAATCCCGAAAATATTTTCTATGCTGACGGCGGCGGTGGCGGCAAAGGTAACTGCGCTTGCAATACCCATCAGATACAGCGCAAGGCTGGTTAAAATGTGGGCGGCGCGTTACGATAACGCCGTTCGCAGGGAGCAGTTCGATTAAAAACTGCGGATAAACTGCGGATAAACTGCGGATAAACTGCGGATAAACTGCGGATAAACTGCGGAT
>CAYJBY010000001.1:0-24768 GCA_964368645.1 uncultured Christensenellaceae bacterium | reverse complement strand
AAACTGCGGAACGCGTTTTTATAACTTAGCTGATTAAACAACTGTTTTTCTTTTATCGGCAGAGGATTAGCGAGTGCAAAAAATTATAACAAAAAATCCGTTTTCGGCGCAGTCCTTTGGTAAGGAGCCGTGCTTAGAACGGATTTTTTTGTGACAGTCTGCACCGCCTTATCGCGGAGTTACGCTCCGCTTATTCTCCCTCTTTACCGCATAAGAGCGGATAAAAAGGGGAGTTAAGACGTTAAGCCTTGCCTTCTTGGTGTAATCAATAATTGTCCGCTTTTACCTCAAAGTAAGCCTGAGGGTGAGAGCAAACGGGGCAGATAACGGGGGCTTTTTTGCCGACTACGATATGTCCGCAGTTGGAGCATACCCAAATCGTGTCGCCTTCCTTGGAGAAAACGATACCCTCTTCGATATTGGCAAGGAGCTTGCGGTAACGAGCCTCGTGTTCCTTCTCGATTCTGCCTACCAGTTCAAACTTAGCGGCGATCTCGTTGAAACCCTCTTCTCTGGCTTCCTTAGCCATACGTGCGTACATATCCGTCCATTCTGCATTCTCGCCGTTAGCCGCGGCGTTAAGGTTCTCCGTGGTGGAGCCGATTTGTCCGCCGTTGAGGTACTTGAACCACATTTTTGCGTGTTCTTTCTCATTGCCTGCGGTCTCCTCGAATATGTTGGCTATTTGAACGTAACCGTCCTTTCTGGCCTGAGATGCAAAATATGTGTATTTGTTACGCGCCTGACTTTCCCCCGCAAACGCTTCCATTAAATTCTGTTCGGTTTTGCTACCTTTCAATTCTTTCATAAAAAAACTCCTTTATTTATTCTTACATTCGTCGCAAACGGCGCGAATGTTAAGTTCGTAACTGATGATACTGCGTCCGAGCCGAGCCTCTAATTCTTGCTTAAGGTCGTTGAGCTTGGCGTCGTAGAGCTTGCCGCAACAAGGACAGATAAAATGCTCGTGGGGAATATTGCGGTCGTAACGGTCAGCCTTGCCGAAAACGCTTATACGCATAATCAAGCCTGCGTCCACCAATGCGTTAAGGCTGTTATAGACAGTCGCCATAACGATAGTGGGGCAGATTTTACGCGCCTCGAAAAAGATTGCGTCGGCAGTGGGGTGCTCATAGGAACCGTTGATGATATCCAGTATCAGTTGTCTTTTTTTTGTCATAATTAAACCTATTCTTAGACTAATTCTAAAACATACTTCCGAAAAAAGCAAGTGTTTTTCAAAAAAAGTCCAAAAAATATTTTCCAACCCTATTATTATCCCAAAGCTATGATATAATAAGTCTAAAAGACGACTCATAGGCAGGCGTATATATAAGGATAAATATAATCCGCGCAAGAACTTAATTAAAAGGGAAGGCGCGAGGTAAAATCCGAGAAGTAAAAGCAGGCAATTAAAGGCTTAAGCATAACGATAAACATATAGTCACGCAAGGATTTAGCCATAGACAGTTAAGGAAATATAAATAACCGAAAGTCTATAGGCACAAGACTTATCTTACAAGAGTCAGCCCACAAGGATTATTACAAGGAATTTGAGTTACTTGGCTTAGGTTGCGTGGCTTAGGAATAGGTTGCGTAGATTATCTCACACGGATTTGCTACAAGGCTTAGGTTACGTAGATTAATAGGTTACTTGGCTTAGGTTACTTGGCTTAGGTTACATAGAATAATAGGTTGCGTAGATTATCTTACACGGATTTGCTACAAGGCTTAGGTTACGTAGATTAGGTCGCAGGCTGAAATTCCGCAAGGATATAACCACAAAAGAGTGAGCCGACAATAGGTCAGCAATAAAAGGGCGGTGTTATTATGGAATATAAGAGTTTTAAGGATATTAAGCTGTCGCGGTTGGGTTTCGGCGCGATGCGTTTCCCCACGGTGGACGGTGTTGACAGTGCAATAGACGAGGGCAAGTCTGCGGAAATCGTGGATTATCTCTATCAAAACGGCGTTAATTATTATGATACCGCTTATTCCTATCACGGCGGCAACTCCGAGTACGTACTGGGGCGGTTGCTGAAAAAGTATAACCGAGAGAGTTTTTATCTTGCTTCCAAGCTCCCCGGTCACGAGCAAAATCCCTCCTTTGATCCCAAGGCGGTTTTTGAAAAGCAGTTGGAAAAGACGGGCGCAGGGTATTTTGATTTTTACCTATTGCACAACGTCTATGACAATTCTATTCCCGTCTATACGGACGAAAGATTGCGCGTAGTCGATTTTTTAACCGAGCAAAAGGAAAAGGGCTTAATTAAGCATTTGGGCTTTTCCTCTCACGCCGATTACGAGGGCTTGCGCCACTTTTTGGATATGTTCCCCGACACCTTTGAGTTTGTGCAGATACAGCTCAATTATCTGGACTGGAAACTGCAAAACGCAGGGGAGAAGTACGCTTTGCTTACCGACAGAGAACTGCCCGTTATGGTAATGGAGCCTGTAAGGGGCGGCGCGTTAAGCCGCTTAAGCGCGGAAGCCGAGGCAAAACTCAAGGCGTTGCGCCCCGAGGAAAGCACGGCGAGCTGGGCGTTCCGATTCCTGCGGATACTGGGTAACGTGCAGGTTGTATTGAGCGGTATGTCCACTATCGAGCAGGCTGTCGATAACGTAAAAACCTTCTCCGGGGGAGCCGCGCTTAACGAAACGGAGCTTAGAACTCTATCGGAAATTGCGGACGGAATGACCGATATACTGCCTTGTACCGCTTGCAGATACTGTACGAAAGGCTGTCCTAGGGGATTGGATATTCCCAAACTGCTAAGGCTGTACAACGACAGCGCGTTCCAAATCTCCTTGGTGGCAGGTATGGCGGTGGAGGCTTTTCCCGAGGACAAACGACCTTCCGCTTGTATCGGCTGTGGGAAATGCGCCGCGGTGTGTCCGCAAAAAATCAATATTCCCGACGTAATGAAAAAATTTCAACAGCTTTTGGAAAAGACGCCAAGCTGGTCGGCTATTTGCGCCAAGCGCAAGGAAATGAACAAGTAAACGACTTATAGAACAAACAAGGTAATTGTAGTACAAACAAGGTAATTGCAGAACGAACAAAGCTATATAGAACGAATAAAGCTATATAGAACGAATAAAGGTAATTGTAGCACGAATAAAGCAATTATAGAACGAACAAACGAATTGTGGAATAAACAAGGTAATTGTAGTACAAATAAATGCTTTATAAAACAAGCGTATAATATGATTAAAAAACGGCGTACTGTGCAGTGCGCCGTTTTTGTTACTTAACTTAGCTATTCCGTTACTTAACTTAGCTATTCCGTTGCTTGTTTTGGCTCGTAAGGGTGTAGTGATTATGCGGTAAGCAAAACTCTAATTCCCTCAATTATCCGACATTTTTCCGAAAATGGCGAACTCGTTGAGAAGAGAGGTTTCGGGGATAGCGATACGGGGCTTTGTAATAACCTCTTCCATTGCCTTGCGGATACAGGCATATTCGGGTGCGTCGCAAGCGGATATGACGTTGCCGAAGCAGTTTTTGTAGGTAAAAAGCTCGTAAGGGTACACGCTATCTACGGAGTATTCCGCCAAATCTCGGTATGGATAGATAAATTCCTGTTCCGACTTCAGCACCTCTGCCCACTGTTTAAGGGTAGCCTCGATGGAGTGTCCGCGCATATAAAAATCTCTGATAGAGCGGCGGAGCAGTCGCAGGTTATTAGGCGTGATAATCGCGCCGTTGTCCATAACTATGGTACGGGCAGGGCGAATGAAAACGCCTGCCATTAGCTGATTGGCTATGCTGTAGGTGCCGATTACCTCGGGATTAAGGGCGTGGATACCCTCGATTATGGTAATATCCTCCTTATGAATTTCCATATTGCGGTAGGAATCGGAGCGTGCGCGTTTTGTGAAGTCGAAGATAGGCACGTTAATATTACCGCCCTTTAGGACGTTGCTTATAACGCTTCTCAAAGCGGGCAAATCCATAGCGTTGAGGGAGTCGAAGTCGGGCAAGCCGCTAGGCAGTAGGGGAACGTCTGCGTTGTTCTTAAAATAGTCGTCCGTGCTTATGCGGTGAACCTTAACTCCTCTGTACTCTAAGCGGTTAGCCAAGATATTGGTGAAGGTGGTTTTGCCGCTGGCGGAAGGACCTGCCACCAGAACCAGCTTGCATCTGGAGCGGCTGAAAATATCGTCCGCTATGCGGTGAACCTGATCGTTAAAATCACATTCACAATTATAAACGAAATTAGCGTAGTTACTGCTTGCTTGTCTTTCAACGTCCTGCCATTTCAGTATGTGCATCTATTACCTCTTAAATGTTATATTCCTTAGCGATATCCGCCATTTTCACAGGCATACCCGTAAGGAGTGATTTCTTCGCCGCAAGACCTATAAGTACAGACTGCAAGCCGCACTCTATATCAACCGCGATAGGCTTATTGTCGGTGATGGACGCTACGAAAGCGGAAATTTCGTTGACGTAAGCCTGCATATATCTCTCTAGGAAGAAAAGCAAGGGCTTCTCCGCGTGAACGCCGTTTTCATCGGATATTACGGCAGAACTGTCGGTATCGTTAGCGATTGCGACCTGACCTAAGCTACCGAAAGCCTCAACTCTCTGGTCGTAGCCGTAGCTTGCGCGGCGGCAGTTGTCGATAACGGCTAACGCGCCGTTTTTCAGCTTCATAGTGATGATTGCGGTATCGATATCACCTGCTTCGCCGATTGCCTTGTCCACGAGAACGGTGCCGTAAGCGAAAACCTCGTCAACCTCACTGCCTGACATATATCTCACCATATCAAAATCGTGAATGGTCATATCCAGGAAAATTCCGCCGGAAACCTTGATGTACGCCACGGGCGGTGCGGCAGGATCGCGGCTGGTGATTTTGAGAATATTAAGCTCGCCGATTTTGCCGTTGGCTACGGCATTTCTCGCGCCCATAAAGTTGTGGTCGAAGCGGCGGTTAAAGCCTACCTGATACTTCAAGCCGCTTTCCTCAACGGCTTTTTTCACCGCGAGGATTTTATCCACGTCGTGGTCAACGGGTTTCTCGCAGAAAACGTGCTTGCCTGCCTTCAAAGCCTCGATGGATATGGGGGAATGGGTGTCCGTGGAGGAGCAAATCAAAACGGCGGTAATGTCCTTGTCCGCCAAAATCTCCTTGTAGTCCTTGTAAAACTCTTTTACGCCCAGATTTTTCGCCCAATTCTTTGTGTCTTCGTTGAGGAAGGGATCAGCTATCGCCTTAACGGTAGCGTCCTTAACGTATCTCATTATGGATTCGCAATGAACCTTGCCAATGCGTCCTGCGCCGATAATTCCTATATTAATCATAATTGTATCTCCTGTTATAATATTCGGTTGTTAGCCGTTAGTTGCGCCGATTAATCAAAAGCCCAAAAGCATTTTGATATAAGCTCTTGCCTTAACCGCGTACTCGAAAGCGTTGGCATTGGCAGGGTCCTGTTCCGCTTCCACAAGCAGCCAGCCCTCGTAATCGTTTTTGCTCAGCACGTCGAAAATCGGCGCGAAATCAATGGCTCCGTCACCGGGAACGGTGAAGGCTCCCAGTCTTACACCCTGCAAAAAGGAAAGATGCTCGTCCTTGACCTTTTGAACCACCTCGGGGCGAATATCCTTGAGGTGAACGTGCTTAATGCGCTTGGCGTACTTGTTCAGTACGGACATATAATCCTCGCCGCAATAGGCAAGATGACCGGAATCGAACAGCAGGAAAAGCGCGTCGGGGTCGGTAAGCTTCATCATTTTGTCGATTTCCGCTTCGGTCTGAACCACGGTTCCCATATGGTGATGATAAACGAGGGTAATGCCGTATTCCTTGGCGATATTGCCCAGCTTGCTTAAGCCGTCTGCGAATCTATGCCATTCCTCGTCGTTCATAACGTATTTTTTCTCAAAAACAGGGGTGTCCATCTGACCTTGAATGCTGTAGCTTTGCTCGCTTGCGCCGATGCGTTTTGCGCCCATAGCCTGCAAAAAAGCACAGTTATCGCGGAAGTCCTTTTCCACCTCTGCAAAGGGCTTGGTAAGGATAAAGGAGGAGAACCAACGGTTGGCAATGGTTAAACCTCTCAAATCCAACGCTTTTTTGAGAACGGCGGTATCGGAAGGGTATTTGTTGCCGATTTCGCAGCCCTCGTAGTCGGCAAGAGCCATCTCGCTTATACACTGCTGGAAGGTGTTTTCCGCGCCCAAATCGGGCATATCGTCGTTAGTCCAAGCAATGGGTGCTATTCCAAGTTTGATTTTACTGCGTTCCATAAGAACTCCTTATCGCGAGGATTAATATAGTTGCACTCGCGCTGTTTTGTATTATAACGCTAACGTCCAAAGGACGTATCGGTTTTTTAGGGATTGTAAAAACTTTTTTTCTGCCGTCCGACTAATTAAAAACCAATATGGACGCAACCTCTTACTCTGCCGTTGTTCTCTTACAGCGGCGTTGCCCTTTTACGCTGTCGTTGCCGTAAGCCTACGGTGTTGTCCTCTTACTCTGTTGTTGCCTTGAGTCAATACGGGCGTTGACCGCTTATTCTGCCGTTGTCAAAAAGTCAATATGGACGTATCCTCTTACTCTGCCGTTGTTTTCTTACTACGGCGTTGACCTATAACTCTGCCGTTGCCGTGAGCCTACGGTGTTGCCCTTTTACGTTGTCGTTGTTCTCTTACTATGAGGTTGACCTATTACTCTGTCCTTGCCGTGACCTACGGCGTGCCTGTCTTCTCGTACCGTCAATAAGCTATGGTGCCTTGCCGCGTTCCTGCGCGGTGGGGAGAGGGTAAGGAAAGAGATTTGCTTAATACTTTTTCGCCTCGGACAGCTTTTCCATTCGGGTTGCCAAAGCGGCGGCGGCGCGTTCTGTACGGGGGTTATCACTGCAACCTACGTTCCACCAGCTTCCGTAGCCGTCAGTCATCGTTTTCGGCAAAACCTTAACGTCGATTAGCACGGGCTTGGTCTGCTTAAGGCTGTCCTTAAGCGCGGCCGCCAGTTCTTCCGAGGTCTTGGCGGTATAAGCTACGTAGCCGTAGCCTTTTGCCACAGCCGCGAAGTCGATATTAAGGAACTCGCCCTTGCGGATAGGTAGGTCGCCCTCTCTTATTCTCAGCTCGGTGCAAAGAGAATCCACGCCCTGTCCCATTTGGAGATTATTGATACAGCCGAAGGACTCGTTGTCAAAAAGCAACACGTTGATTTTTTTACCCTCCTGCAAGGCGGTAATCATTTCGCTGTGGAGCATATGGAAACTGCCGTCGCCCACCAAGGCATAGACTTCCTTGTCCTCCTGCGCCAGCTTACTGCCGAAAGCTCCTGCAATCTCGTAACCCATACAGCTGTAGCCGTATTCCATATTGTAGGAATACAAAGCGTCCGTCGTCCACATACGCTGTAAACAGCCGGGGAGCGAGCCTGACGCGCCGACCACGATAGCGTCGGCAGGTATCAGCTTGCGGATAATTCCCAAGGCGGTGGTTTGGCAAACTCTGCCGCCCGTAGCCTTGACGTAAGCCTCCAGACTGTCGGGGCTGCGCACCTTGTTTTCGGGAACGAAATCCTCTCCCGTGTATTCTATCGAGGTTAAGCGTTCCATTTCCTTAGCCCACTTAGCCTTAGCGTCCTTTATTTCGTCGGTGTAGCCGCTGACGTAGCCCTCTAAATACTTGTCAAGGGCGGTAATGCCCGTCAAAGCGTCCGCAACTATCTTGGTGGCGTCCAGCTTGCCTGCGTGGAAAGCGGAGACGTTGACCGTCACGACCTTAGCGTCGGCGTAAAGCCATTTCGACGAGGTGGTAAAATCCGAAAAACGCGTACCTACGCCTATAATCAAATCCGCTTTTGCCGCGATGAGGTTCGCCGCCAAATTGCCCGTTGCGCCCACGCCGCCCAGATTAAGAGGGTGGGAGGAGATAATCGCGCTTTTCCCTGCCTGCGTTTCCGCAAAGGGGATATTGTGCTTGGTGCAGAAAGCGGCAACCGCTTCGCCTGCCTCGCTGTAACGGACTCCGCCGCCTACGATAAGCAGGGGCTTTTTGGCTTGCTTAACGACTTCCGCCGCTTGACTTAGCTCGTAGTCGCAGGGAATACGGCGTGCAATCAGATGTACTCTCTTGCGGAAGAATTCCTCGGGGTACTCGTAGCTCTCGCCCTGAACGTCCTGACAAAGAGCAATTGCCACCGCTCCCGTTTCCGCAGGATCGGTCAAAACGCGCATTGCGTTGGTAAGCGCGGTCATAATCTGTTCGGGCTTAACTATGCGGTCAAAGTATCTGGTAACGGCGCGGAAAGCGTCGTTGGTGGTGGTCATCGCACTGTTAAACTGTTCCACCTGCTGTAGCACGGGGTCGGGCTGACGGGAGGCGAACACATCGCCGGGGAAAAGTAACAGCGGTACGTTATTAACCGTTGCCGTGGCGGCGGCTGTCACCATATTGGCGGCACCGGGACCTATCGAAGAAAAGCAGGGGATAATTTTGCGGCGGTTATTCTGCTTGGCGTACGCAGTGGCGGCTTGCGCCATACCCTGTTCGTTTTTGCCTGCCATAACCTTAATGCAGTGGTCTGCCATAGACAGAGCCTCGCCCACGCCCAAAACACAGCCGTGACCGAATACGGCGTAAGCGTAATCCACGAACTTGGTCTCTTCCATAACGCCGTCGTTATCGAAAACCACGTATTGATTATCCAAAAATCTAACTATCGCCTCACCTAGGGTGATACGGACAAATCTTTTCATATAAAACTCCTTGAGAATGATTATTTTTTCGTGACGAACTTAGGGCACTCGTCCAGCCAAACGTATCTGGGATCCACGTTGCGGGTTTTTATCCAAGGGTTCCCGTCAAGGTGTCTGATTATCCAGATATTGTACATCGGGAAACCGGGAGCTGTGACCTGCGCGTGGGTTGTTCCGCCGATAAAACCTGCGGCACAGCCGTCCTTGACAAAGTGGGCTGTTTCGCCCTCAAAACAGGCTCCGAAGCCCTCGGGCCTGTCGAATTTGTAATAATAAACCTCGGGTTGGGGGTGACTGTGGGGAACGTAGCTCCACCAGCGTCCCTGCCGAGCCAAAACCTCGCCTAAGACCAAATTGGAGTAGGGCGCGTTGTCGTAATCGAAAAGGGTGTTCACGTCTCTTACCGCGGTATTCTCCCACAAGCCCTCGCAGGAAACCGTGCGGATAACGTCCGTTTTGTTGTAATAAACCGCACTGAACTCCTTTTGGTTGGTGGTGGCGGCGTAAAAAATCTCGCTGTCCTCTAGGGCGGTAACGGTCACTTCCGTACCCTTGCAAACGTGCAGGCACACGGGTAAATCCTCGAAAAGGCTTGTTCTTTCCGCCGTTTCGTCGATATTTCCGCCGATAAGCCGCGTTTTGCCCTTAATCAAAAGCACGGCGATTTCCTTGCCTTCCTCAAAAAACCGTCTGCTGTCGCCTGTCTTAAGGCGGAATACCGAGGTATCCATCAGCATTTCGGGGTGAAGGGTGTTTTCTCTTGTGATTATCTGTTCGCCTTGAGCGTTAAAAACAGGCAGTTCAAACATAAAGCGTTTATTCCTCCTCTATGTCGTCCTCGAATTGATGTGCGGACTGGTTTTGGGTTAAGCCCTGCAAAAGCTCGATAGCTTCTTCCGTTTCTTCTGCGGCAAAGGTGACGGCGGCGTCCTCGAAGCCCCCTGCCAGTCTGTCCTCTTCCGCTTTCGCGGCTAGACGGCGCTCGGCAAGCTCCTTGGTGACGTTAGCCTTTTTGTCGCCGACAAGGTCGTAGAAGAATATGGGAATCGCGCACAGCAGTAGGCAAAGACCGGGAACTAAGGACACCAGACAGCTCATACCGAATTGCTGTGAGGTAGTCAGCACGGCGGTTACGTCTGCGGCTTGCACGGTTTCCGCTACGTTAAGTCCCACGATAAGGTACATAAGGATAACGAAGCAGGTGGCAAAGCAGTTGCCTATCTTGTTGACGAAGCCCTGAAGCGAACTGCCCAAGGCGTTATCTCTGAATCCCGATTGATATTCCATATAATCCAAGCAGTCGCCAACCATAGCGTAGGAAGTAATGTTAAGTACGCCGAGGGGTACGCTTTGGAGAATGAACAGGGGAATACAAACGTAAAATATCCAGCTTATCTGTTTGAAAACAACCAAGGCGCAAAGCGCGGTGGTAACTAAGCTGGCGAAGAAGCCGAGTACGCAAGTGAAGACTACGATTTGCTTGTAATTGAATTTTTTGTAAAGAGCAGGCATACAAAGCATAGAGCCGAACATACCGATACCCGCGCTGGCGACTACCACGGCGTTAACGATGGTTTTGCCGGGAATCGTCTTGCCTGCGATAATAAGCGGTTCGATAATAAAGGCGTATCTTGCAACGTGGGGAGCCGCCGCCTGTATTAGGTATCTGCCGAAAGACAGCACGCCCATTGCAACCACCAGCATAAGGGGCTTGCAACTGAAAATCCTTTTCAGAACGGCTTGCTTTTTAACAGGATTGCCGTTCTCGTCTTTAGCGTCGCGTGCTACCTTGGGGGGCTGTTTGACGACGACTCTTTCCTTGACGTTGAAATAGGCGGTGACGTAAAGGGCGATACCCATAACCGACATAACTATGGCGATTAGCATATAAGTCAGCTTGTCGATTTCGATAGGGGTTTTGTCGGGGTAGGCGTTAGGCAGAATTGCGCCCAACAGGAGATAAAGCAATATAGGCAGGGAGCCGCCGATACCGTTGAGGGTACGGGCGAGGGAAAAGACCTTACCTCTTTCCGCCGGATTGGGAGTCATTACGTTGGGTAAGCTCCAGAAAGGCACGTCGCTCATAGTGTAAATCATACCCCAAAGTATGTATATGACGGCGTTGAACGCCATCAAGCCGCCGCGGTTCTCGATGCCGGGATTGTAGAACATAAAGAAGGTTAAAACCGCGATAGGCAAAGCCGCAATTAAAATATAGGGCTTGTATTTGCTTTTTTTGAAACTCTTTTTGTCGGCGAGAATGCCCATTAACGGATCGTTGATGGCGTCCCAAACTCTCGCCAAAAGCATCAAAAGCAATACGAACCAGGGGCTTAAAACCAGCACGTTCAGGTAGTAGTCGGAAATATAGTTGGACATTATTCCGTAAATCATCGCCTGTCCGAAAGCGGCTATGCTGAACATCCATAGCTCTTTTTTTGGAATGACGTTGCCTGAAGCGTTCTTGACAGGTGCGGGTGACGTTGCCGTAAGCGTATCTTTATCCGACATAAGTTACTCCTTAATTATTGTATATTAAGTTTACTACTTCGCGCAGGTAAAGTCAATACCGAAAAAATCCGAAAAGGGGGTGTTTTCAAGGGATAAGGATACACGATTTTTTGTCCGTTTAATTTTGAAAAAATGTAAAAAACGTCATACTTATTTAATACTTTTGTAAGAATTGAAGCGTATAATATACTTATGCGGCAAGAAAAGACGCACAATACGTTGATAAAAACCGAAGCCGATTCCGAAAATCGGCGGCGCAAAGAGGTGATGGAAATGAAAAAGGAAAACGCTTTACAGCACGAAAAGGGCGGTTTGTCCCGTTATGACAGAGCAAAACTTGCGCAGGAGATAGTGGGCTTGTTCGCCTTTATCGCCTTGCCGATATTCTGCCTTGTGCTGGCGTCAACTACGGATATAATTCACAATTCCGTGTCCAAACTGGGCTGGCGGTGCAACCGTATGGACTGTTTTATAGCCTATTTCGTATTGCTGATACCGCTGTTTTTCGCGGAAACGGTTATTCACGTTAAGCTGTCAGGCAGGCTCGGTTTGGGTTTGCTGTGCTGTATTTTCGGCAGTCTTATGATGCTGATTACCTATTGTATTCCTTATGCATTTGACAGCCCCTCCACCGCACTGGTGTTGCACAATACTTTCGGAGCACTTTCGGCGGTAGGTTTTTTGGGAACGATGTTCTGTTCAGTGGTACATATTCTTCCCTACGATTTTTCTTCGGTCAAAAGAGGGTTGCTGATATACGCCGCGGCGTTGTTTATAGATATAGTGGTAATAATCGCAGTCGGAACCATAACGGGTATCGTTCAGCTGATGCTGGCTATGGAGCTAACCTGGGGAATGTTCGCCGTCAACGAAAAACTCCGCAGGGAAAGGCTTTGAACTCCCTCTGCCGCCGTCTTATTTTATAAAGTAGCAGGATAAGTATCAAGACAACTAATAAGGAAATACGACGTTAAACGCCAGTACAACAGAAAAGCCGATATCGTGGCGGATATCGGCTTTTTGTCAGCGCAATCGGTCAACGTAATCGGTCAGCGCAAACGGTCAACGTAATTAGTCAACGCAAACGGACAACGCAATCGGTAGCAGTGTTTATCGACAGGCTTTAACGCTTACCGTAGGGTAGAGTTTTACTAAGATTAATTCCCACCGTTAAGTTTGGCGGCGGCGAGCAGTGTTTGCTCGTACTGTTCTCTAACCGCTTCGGGAGCGGTGATTTGCAGTTGGTCGCCGAAGATAAAGCACCACCCGAAGAAGGTGGGAGAAACCTCAACCGTCACCGTGACCTTAAACTTGTCCTCTCCCAGAGGGTCGAACAGTACCGCCGTGCCGAACTTATCAATCAGCGGTTCCACCACGGATTTCCCGACGGTCATTTCAACGTGGCGGCGGTTGCCGCGGAACATAGCGAATTGCTGTTTTTGGATACCCTTAACGTCCTTGAGCTTGGCGGCCTCGCTGATAGGCTCCTTTTCCATACGGGCTTTTTCCATACGGTCGATACGGAAATTAACCGTGCTTTCGTACTTGTCGGTGTAGCCGATTAGGTAATAGTAGCCGTCGTTGAAGACGGTGGCTATGGGGCTGATTAGGTAACGCTCTCCGTTGCGGCGGTAATTCTTGCGGCGTTTCGTATCCAATTCAAAGTACAGGAAGGAAATCTTAACTCCGCGCTGAATCGCCTCGTTGACGCAGTTGACGTTGTAAAAAATCTCCTCGTTGCGGAGCTTCACCACGTCGAAGAAAACTCCCTTTTTGAGTATATCCGCGCGGTAATCGCCTGCTTGCTCCGCCAGCTTGTCTATCAACGCCTTGGATTTCTTTTCGGTAATAAACTTGGCAGAGCGAACCGCGTCCACCAGAATTTTGAGTTCCGCCGCGTCGAAAGGTCTGTCGATAACGTAGTAGCCGTTACCCTTGCCCCTAGAGGTCATAATCTCATAGCCGTTCTCATTCAGCAGGGCAATGTCCGAATAAATCGTTTTACGGTCGGCAGGAATACCCTCGTCCTGAAGTCTGTCGATAAGCTCGTTGGTGGTCATCGGCTTGTCCTCGTCGCTTTCTGTGCGTAAAATATCCCAAATGCGTAAAATCTTCAAACGCTGATTATTCTGCTTAGCCATAAAAATATCCTCCCGTGTATGCGTGTTGTCTTAATAACGGTAGCCGAGTCCTCCCGCGGTCAGCCGTTTTGTCCATTATAGCACGCAGGAAGCTATAAGGTGTCCATTATTTTGGACATAGTGTTAAAGCGTAAAAAACAATAAGATTATTACGAGCCAAAAATCGTTGATATGGCTTTTCTAATAGTGTCGGCACACGTAAGAACCCAAGCAAAGGCACTTCTTCGTAACGTGTCACTCAAAGGCGCACCCCTGACTTTAGCGGTGTCATTATGAGAAGTAACCCATTTTTTAGCGGTGTTACTTAAAGGCGCAACTCTGTTTCTAAGTGGTGTCATTCTGAGAAGCAACCTTGTTGCGACGAAGAATCTCGCGTTTACGCGCCCCAATAAAAAATCCCAATGCCGTGCTCTTTTAACAAACAAGTCCGCTATGCCGCTCGTACCTAAAAACACCGCGCGTTTACGCGCCTCAATCAAAAATCATCGGTATGACATTATAGTATCGGCGCACGTAAGAACCCAAGCAAAGGCACTTCTTTCTAACGTAGCACTCAAAGGCGCACCCCTTTTTTCTTAGCGGTGTCATTCTGAGGAGCAACCTTGTTGCGACGAAGAATCTCGCGTTTACGCGCTCCCATCAAAATCCCAATGCCGTTCCTACTTAAAACACGCCCTCTACGCGCCCTAATTAAAAGTACACGTACGAAGCTACTAAGAAGCAGACGGAAAAAAATTTTTGAAAAAAGTTATTTTAGGGGGTGCAAGTTTACAAAGACTTAACAAAACTTGGGTATGATAGTAGTGTAGAACGAGGAAAGGAGTATGGCTATGAAGACGTCCGAGAAAAAAACCGAAAAGAAAAGAACACGCAAAAAGCTGAAATGGTGGGGTTGGTTTTTGATCTGTTTAGCGATAGCGGTTGTCGGCAGCGGCAGCGGCGTTATGGCTTGGGCATTGACCTACAGCGGTTCGGGCGAAAGCTTTGTGGCAGTTGCCAATCCTTACAACTTTCAGGGCTTATGCGTAGCTCCGACAGGGGGCGAGAAGTTGGTTTTGGGCGAGCTGTCCGATGCTGAAGCAATCAGCGCAAAGGCGGCGGAGCTTTATAACGCGGCTTGCGAGAAGAACAAGAACGCCGCTTACTTCACCGCATACGACCAGTGCGCTTCCGACTTTTTGGTGGCAGGCTCTCTTAATACCATAGGTATTAGAAGCGTTATCGCCAAGACTCAAAGCGAGTATTGTCGCTTGGACTTCCATCTTGCGGATTCCATTCCCTTTGCGGAGAAGATGGGCTGTCTTATGGGCGGTGCCGCCAATTTCAACAAAATTTGCAAAATGATAACCGGCGAAAAGGCTTATACCGACAGCACGATGGATTACTTGGATTACGTTAAGGTTTGCAACGCGGTAACGGACGAGGACGGCGTGCCTTACTCCGACTGGACGGACGATGCGGAAACCGCCGCCAAAGCGGTGCCTGCTTATTATGAAGGCGCAGAGGGCGGACTTGCGGTCAACAGTCACGTAATTAACGCCGAGGGTATCGTCAGCGCGGAGATACTTCACGACAGCAACGACGGTTACTATATTATCTCTATGGTTATGGACGTTAATAACCCCGAAACCTGCCGCTACTCCAATCAGGAGTTAGTTGACGGCAGCGGTGATAAGAATGCTCATTATACCAAGCTGGAAATCGAATTTACCCTTTGGGAGAACGGCTATTTCCGCTCTATGGCAATCAGCGAGGCGTGGATAGGCGAGAGATTATCCTCTACCTTCACTTCTACCTTTGAACACGAATGGAGTTTTTCCTACTTAGCGTCCGACGCTGACGTCGCCGCTCTTATCGGCTGAACCGCCGATTAAACGAGGTAGGTTACTTCCCCCCCCAAAAAAAAAGCCTCACCCTTCAAAACCCGTGCGGCAATAACGATAACTATAAAAACGCTCCGTTAAACCATAACGAAGCGTTTTTTTGTTGCTTTCTTTAAGACTGCTTGCGCGGTTAATCCGAGGTGGTTTCCGTTTCCGCTATGCTGTCGCAGGAGTCCGTGTCGTTTTCAAGGACGTTCTCTGCGGAAAGCTCGGGGAGTGCCTGTGCGGAAAGCTCGGTATCATTTGTTTCGGCAGAGCCGATACAGTCGCTAAGCGATTCGTCGGGTTGGTCGGCTGTGGGCAGAGTTTTGTTTTTGCGAACCTTATATAGGATTAGCTGTATCGTAAGGGGAACGGCTATAGTAAGTACCAAGCCCAATACGCTTAACAAGCCGCCGAGAAGCTGAGGAGTGGCGGGATAGACTAAGAAATGAGATATTCCCAAAACGCTTATCGACATAGCCAAAAGGCAAAGCTGAATTTTGATACTCCACTTAAACCACTTGCCGTAGTCTACTGTGGTAAGTCCCAATATGAGCAGTAAGCCTGCGTTAGTGGGCAGAATTACGTTGGTAAAGCCATCGGCAAAGGCGAAGCCCAGCACCGCGATGTTGGGGTTGATGGCGGCAAGCTCGCACAGGTCGTAAATCATAGGCATCAAAAGGAGAGCCTTAGCCGAGCCTGATTGAATGAAGATTTGGAAAATCCATATAATCGCGTACATTACCAGTGTGGACGAGAATTGACCGCTGCCCTGAATCAGCTTGGTAAAGTTGAACAAAATGGTATCCATTATCAGCCCTTTTTCCACAACGTAGCGGATACCGCCGGCAAAAAGGATAAGCACGATAGCCGGCAGTAGAGTAACCATACCCTTGCCGAGATTTTTCAGTATATTTTTCCAGCTCATACCGCACAGCTTGCAAGCGATAAGCCCTGCGGCGAAATATGCGACCATAACGTAATACATTATGTAATCGGTAAGACCGCCGAAATGGGCGAACTCCTGCAAAGCGATAGCCAAAAGCGCAAAGGCGATTATCGAGAGCAGGGCACAGCCGAAAACGGTTAAAGCCTTGTTTTTCTTTTTGTCGGGAACGAAAGCGTTGAGGTTAAAATTAAATTCCGCACAGCGTTTTTTGTCCTCCTTATAGACGGGGGACAAGCTCGGGTTTTTCTCAATCCGTTTCGCATAGGGATAGAGGAAAATCATAAGCAGGATATAGCAACCGACGAAAGCCAAGAGCCTTAAGCCGATACCCGAGTACATAACGATGCCGTAAGCCTCGCCCAGCTTCTGCGCCACGCCCACCGTAAAGGGGTTGATAACGCCTGCCGCAAAGCCCATACAGGTGGAAAGAACGGATATTCCCAAGCCTGTCAAGGCGTCCCACCCCAAGGCGTAGCAAAGCATAATAACCACGGGCACCAAGGGAATCAGCTCCTCAAACATACCTGCGGTTGAGCCTAAAAACATAAAGACAAAGGATAGGATAAACAAAAGCAGATACTTGGATTTCTTAAATCTGTCGTTCAAGAACTCCACCATATACACCAGTACTCCCGATGCGTCCAGAGCGGTGAAAATCGCGCCGATTACGAAAAGGAGAATAAGTATCGCCCAAACGGTGCCTGCGCCTGCGGAGGAGGGGGCCAAAATCAGAACGGGGGCCAGCAAGAACTGCCACCAAGTAATCCCCTGCAAACTGTTATCGGCGGTATAAGTGCCTACGATTATCGCTCCGTCCGCGGTGCGCTGAAAAGTACCCTTGTCGATGATGAAAGTTAAAATGTAAGCGGTAATGAAAAGGGTAAGGACGACGACAACGCCGACAATGACGGCTTTTTTGCTGATTGTGATGGAGCGAGCCGGTTTGTTGGACGGAATCGGCGTCGGGCAATCGGGAGCGCCGCCGTTGGGCATATCGGTAGAATTAGACATAATTGACCTCTCTGTGGGGAATATGTTAGGAATTATACCATATAATGCACGGATATGCAAGAATTATTAGCATTTATGCAAAAAATATGAATAATTGCAAATCCTCCTCATTTATGAAAAATCTGACTGTCGGGCGAAATAACGGAGATTGCGGTCAATTATTAAGGATTTTTGATAATTTCCATCGGTCAAAATCATTGCAATATGTGGGAAATTGTAATAAAATGTAAATGTATAAATAATTTGGAGGGTACTATGGCGGCAGCGGTACAAGGTAAGTTCGTGGTGGACTTAAGACTGGACGGTTATCATTTCAGTTTGGTGGCGAATAATGGACAGTTGTTATACGAAAGCATAGGCTTCGCTTCGGAAGACAGCGTAATCAAGGGTATGGATACCTTTAAGAAGGCTTGCGATGAGAATGATTTTTTCATCTATCAGGACAAGTTCGGACGTTTCAGATACGTTCTGAGCAAGAGATATACAGGCGAGAACTACGTCAACCGCTCTCAGTGCGAGAAGGTTATCGCGTCGGTTCAGCGTTTCGCCAAGAACTCCGTTATCGCGCCCTACACGGCGGATCCCGAGCGTGAGGCGGCGTATGCGGAGGCGAGAGCCAGCATCAAGTCAGGCAAGGACATAGACTGGGACGCAGTCAACGCGGAGGAGATTACCCCTCTCGGCAAGTTCGAGGTTGAGGAAGAGGAAGACGGTTATCATTTTTCTCTGATTGCCAACAACGGACAGCTGATGTTCTACAGCCGCAGTTATACCACCGAAAAGGGTTGTGTGGACGGTATCCGCACATTCCAGAGAGCGGCGTATATCGGCAACTTTATCGTTGATACCGACAAGTTCGGCAAGTTCCGTTTTATTCTTCGTAGCGGCAGTGGTATCGTAGTGTACGTAGGCGAGTCCTACACCACTAAGGATCAGGCACAGAAGAGCGCGGAATCCGTTCGTAAGTTCGCACGCAGTGCAAGGATAGTTTTCCCCGTACATATCGGCGGACTTAAAGACTAGGCAAAGCGGTTTTAATTACAGTCAAAGAGACGGCGACCGCTTACACGGTTGCCGTTTTTTGCAAAAAACGTAAGGCGCTGAGACGGCAGACTCGTTTCCGAGGGCGGCGGAAGACCGTCCGCAAAAAGGGGAATACAATATCGTACACATATTATCGACTTTGTCATAAATACTTAAAAGGAGGAGCACTTTATGAAAATGTTATTCGGTAATTATTCGCAGACAATAGCGACACAGCAAGCACTTTCGTATATGAGCGGTTCGGCTAATAAGGACGGCTTATACGTCTCGGGGGAGAATTTTTACGAGAGAATCATCAGTAGACCTTATAAGAAAAAGGCATATACATTCAGTGACGGCAAGGTAATCGAGGATAACGAGCTTTACTATTTTAAGCGCGAGCCGATACTGTGGGATATTCTTGCCGATTTCGGCGATTGCTACCTGCTTTTGGCAGATAAAATTTTGTCGGCAGGGTGCTTTTTCCAGAGCTTTAAGGACAGGATTATCAACGGCAAAACCATTTACCGTAACAACTGGGCAGGCAGTGACGCTCGCAAGTGGCTCAACGAGGTCTTTTACCGCAAGGCTTTCAGCAGAGAGGAAAAGAAGCTTATACTAGACCAGAAAATGGATATTGACGCCACTAACTTTTATCACAACGTATTTTCAAAGCAGGACGTAAGCCGCAGTAACGTGATACTTCCCACCTATCAGGACGTGACCAGCGAGGAGTTCGGTTTTTGCTCGGACGTGAAGGCTAAGGACGACAAGAGGAGCCGTGCGCCTACCGATTACGCAAAGGCGGCGGGTGCTATGTATTTCGAGAGTACGGGCGACGGCGAGGGCAACGGCTATTGGTGGTTGGCCAGCAGTGCCAAGAACGGAGCTAACTGCATAACGGTGTACAAGAACGGCGCATTGGATATGGAAGGCGGTATTTTCAACTGGTCGCAGTACGGCTACGTTCCCTGTATTCTGGTTGCTAAGGACGCTTCTCTTGTCCTGACGGACGACGATGGCGTAGTTCTCAATCCGCCTCAGCCTGACGAAATTACGGAAACCGCAGTTGACGACAACAATGCCGAAACCGCTCCTGCCGAGGGTGAGAACGCCGAGGAGCTTTCTTCCGAGACGGACGGCGATAATCAGGCAATCGGCGACGAAGGCGCACAGGCGCAGACTGAAGAGACGCCCCAAGCCGAGCAAGGCGAAATCGCCGCAGAGACGGACGAAATAAAGGAAACCGCGGTTGACGATACCGCGCAGGACTAGAACAAGGAAAGATAGATTGACACCCTAACAAGACTTTGGCTATAAGGGTGAACTGTACCTTTCACGTGCCGCGGCTGACCGAGGCAGGTAAGCGGAGTGCTAAGATATCATAAAGTTTGCGGTTTTTCTTTCCTTTTCGCAAAAAACGTGTTATTATAATAAAGTAATGCAAAAGACAAGTTTCGGATAGTCGGTACGCCGTTTGTGGGGCTTAACGGCTTGGCGGTACTAAGGTCTGATTAGGTACTAAGGACAAGGGAGCGAAGCACCAAGGTTTGTATTACCAAGGACAAAAGCATAAGGTACTCAAGATGTTTGCAATACGTACTTTTACAAGAGATGAGTTAAAGATTCACCGAGGATAAGAGTATTTGCTTTACTAAAGAAAACCTCGCAAGACACTAAGGAAAACCTCGTAAGTTACTAAGGAAAATCCACAATATACTAATGATAATCCCGTAATATACTAAGGAAAAGCACATAATATACAAAGACAAAATTTACAATACACTAAGGATAAACCAACAATACACTAAAGAGAAAAATCAAGAATTACATAAGAGGAAAAGGCTGTCATCGACAGCCTTTTATTTTTACCGCGAAAAGTTGTATAAAATTACAAGTTCGTTCCTCAAAAAACCAATCACCGCAAAACAAAGCAAAACGAAGCAACGCAACAGCGCGGCTTACCGCGTAAAAAAACAAAAAACAAGTAGGGAGAGCTGCGGCAATGCACTGAGCGTGCAGGATACCGCTTTGAAAAGTATTTTTTCTTTACATAACGGCGTTTAAGTGATAAAATATTGACTATACGACGTTACATTATTAATCGGTGGGGGTAACATATATGCGCTTATTGGTGTTTGACCTTGACGGTACGCTTGCTGCTCTGGGAAAAGGCATAGAACAGGAGAACTTGGAGAAACTGCGGCTTTTGAGCCGCAAATATCGTATTGCGATTTGTTCCGGGAAACCGATGTATTATCTATGCGGTTTTATGCGGCAGGTCGGGATAGACTCTCCTATTTTGATGGGTGAAAACGGAGCAACGATAGTTTTCGGTGTTGATTTGCCGCCGAAAAAGAGATACAGTCTGAACATACCGCAAACTGCCAAAGCAAGTATAAGCGCGATCAAGGAAGCGATTATCAAGAAGGTTGATACCGATATGTGGTTTCAACCTAACGAGGTATGCTTGACGCCTTTCCCCCGAAGCAAGGACGAATTTGATAAGATTGACAGGATAATTGCCGATAATCCTCAGTGGTTTACCGCGGTAGATTATTATAAGCACGTGGATTCTTTTGATTTTATTCCCAAGGGCGTCAATAAGTACGCGTCGCTTAGCTACGTTTCCCAACTGCTCGGCTTAACCCAAAACGACGTGATTGCAATAGGGGACGGAGTAAACGATTACCCGATGTTTAGGTTTGCCGCTTTATCGCTTGGCATTAATATCAAGGACGCTTCTGTCGTATCCGAGAATTTTAGCAATATCGGCGAAGCTCTTGATTATCTTTTGAGCTTATGACAGCGGAAGAATTAAAAACCAAAAGAATATTTATCAGCTACGGTCACGATCGGTATTTTCCGCTTGCCGCAAGACTTGCCGAAGACTTAAAACAATACGTTGCATCGGTGTGGTTCGATAAGGACAATATCCGTTCTTTCAGCCCTTCCTGGTCGGCGGATATAGAGTCGGGGATAGAAAACTGCGACATAGTCTTGGCTTTAATGACAAAGCACGCCTACAGAAGACCTGCGGGAATTTGCACCAACGAGATAATTTACGCCTCTAACCGCAACAAAACGATAAGGCCGATTCTTCTGGAAAATATGGAGATACCCTTGTTGCTTTGCGCCATACAGTATTTTGATATAAACGACGTTTTCGACGTTCAAAATGCGGCAATTCGTGAGGCGCGTTATCAGGAAAGATTTGAGAAACTGCTTAATGCGCTATTATCTGGCGAGGTGGATTTTAACGGGTATTTATACGATCTGAAGAAGTATCTTGCGCCGCAAAACAGTATGATGGAAATCTCCTCGCATACCAAGAATTTCGTGGGAAGAGAGTGGATGTTCGAGGCGTGTAATCGGTGGATTGATTCCGACGAAAGCAATATTCTTGCGGTGGTGGGGAAGCCGGGTTCGGGCAAAAGCAGTTTTATTTCAAAATTCGTAATGACGAACCCCTGCGTAAAGGGCTTGCATTATTGTCATTACTATAATGAAAATTCAACAAAAGCGGCTGCTATCATAAGGTCTATAGCATATCATTTGGTTTTGCAGGTAAACGAATACGCGGATTTTTTCGGCGACGTCAACTTGGCGGAATTAGCGTCGATGCCCATTGAGGAGCTTTTTAACACGTTAATCGTAATTCCTTTGTCATCGTTGCATTGCGACGTAGATAAGGTGGTAATCGCCATTGACGCTATTGACGAAATGCCCGAATCCGAATTGCGAATGTTTATCAAGCAACTGGCACAGCACAATGACAAGCTCCCCAAGTGGTTCAAATTGATAATAACTTCCCGACCGAGTAATTCGCTGACTAATCAAATCAAGGCTTTTAAGCCGATTTATTTCGACGTGGAGTCCGCGGAAAACATAGACGATATCCGTGCATTAATCAGGGTGCTTGATGCGAATAAACAGCTTTCCGACGACAGAATTGAGGAAATTATCAAACGCAGTGAGGGCATCGTTCAATATATTGTGGAGATTTTCCGCTGTTTTGACGCGGCGACGCTGTCGGAGCATATTCCTTACGGACTGAACGACGTATATTATGAGAATTTTGAAAGATTTTTCCGCGAAAACGATTATTCAAACGTGAGAAAATTCCTTGAGGTGCTTTGTGCGGCTAGGGAGCCGTTGTCTAAGGAGGAATACGAGGAAATTTGTGATTCCTACGATATTGCCGTCGCTTTACGGTCTTTAGGCACGTATTTGGTGTTGCGAGATAACAAATTTTGCTTATTTCATAAGAGTATGTACGATTGGCTTTCCAACGCGATTGATAATCCGAAATATTGTGTTTCCGTTTCCGAGGGCAATGCGTCCTTATGTAACTGGATACAAAGCTACGTGTATTCTTGGGATTCAAACGATTATGTGTTGCAGCACGGGTTCGCGCATCTAGCGGCAGGCAGTCGTTTCGATACGATAGCGGAACTGCTTAACAGGCGAGAACCGAATATACTGGATAGCTTCGTTAATTTCCTCTTTGAGGAATTGAACAAGGTCAAAATCGACAGGACTATAATAAACACCATACGGTTCGTCCTGAAAAACGTAAAAAACTGCGACTATATTTTCGCCAGAGCGGTAAAGGTCTTTGTAGAGCGCGGCGCACCGTCAAATGCACGGCGCACGATTGTGGATTGTTGCAGTCTGTCCTTGGGGTGGATCGAAAGCTTTTGCGAAATGTGCGAAGCGCGCAACCACGGGGAGTGGACGCGGCTAATCGAGATAGGCAAAGCCTTAGTTGGTCAAGTGTCGGACGCAGATATTCTGCTTGAGATTTACGATTATTTAGGCGACGCCTATAGGCTTACGGGCGACCACGAAAACGCCTTTTTCTTCTATAAAAACGCAATAGACGGCGTGCCGGAGAAGGATAGGGGCGGCAAGTGTTTTTTCAGCATATACAATTATTACGATTTACGCTACGTTAGGGGGTTCTTGACCGAGGCGTCAACCGAGATTAGGAAGTACGGTGCGCAAATCAGCGGCGATAAGTTTAAGCTGTACAAGATGTACCGTCTTTTGGGAAATATAGAATTCCAAAAGGGCAATAAGTCTTTGGCGTTGGATTTTTTTGAAAAGACGTACAGTATGGCGAAAGCGTCTAAACGCCCCTATTCTGTTGCGGAAGCTCTTTACAGCGTTGCGGAGTGCTTGGTGGGCGTGGATAACGAACGGGCACGGATTTTAATTGAGGAATCCCGTGGCATTTCGGAAAAAATCAATTCGGAATATAATTACGCAAAAACGTATTTTGCGTCGGTTGAACGTCTTATCAATATGGAAAGATGGGAGGACGCGTTGGTCGAGGGCGCAATAGGCGTGGAAAAGCTTACCGCCGTCGGCTATTTGACCGGTGCTACGCGAGTTAAGAGAAATATGGCAATAGCTTACTACAATTTGCACGATTACGAGCAAGCAATAGAATTTGCGCTCTGCGCCGTAAACAGATATAAGGCAAGAAGCTCTTATCCTATCGCCAGATTAAACAGCTATTTGACCATTCTGAAATCCGCAAAGCAGCTCAATTGCCTTGAGCAATATTCAGCCGTGGACGATATTACTCAAATAGCCAACGTCAGCGAGTTCCCCAACGCGGCGGAAATAATCAGCGAGATTCACAAGGTTATCGGCAGTAATTAACGAAACAGGAGGAGCGGCGGCGAGGGAATGCCGTTTTATAGCCTTCACGGCAAAGCTCTATATTGTCGATTTGCATCGTAAAAAAGTGTAACAAAATAGTGTAACAAAATGGGGTAAAATAGAGTAAAAAAGGGATAGCATTTGTGACAAATCCGTGACAAAAATATTTATCGCCGACAAAAACCACAATATCATTGACATAGCAGTAAGTAAAGAACGCACCGGCAAACACAACAAGCACCGCGACAATTATCCAAACAACACGCATAAAACGACCTAATTTTTGTTGATACATAACAGCCCTCCTATGCGCACCGCAAAACGCAACTTACGTTCTGATATAAAACGTCAGCACTACTTTTAGATTGTTTTGTCTTTTTAACCGAAACAGAAACAGTCAAAACTATGTCAAAATCGAAATCAACTTTTTTTACTACACGTATTACACAAAAACCTGTCTTTGATAAGCTTAATGATGCATTACGACCACAAAGACTATCGCCCTGATAAATAGATATATAATCGTATGGACTAGGATCTCCGGACGCAGATTTCGCAATAATACTTACGTTAAACACCTGCCAACCCCCATCATTTACAAAGGAAATCGCAGGCACGTACACAGACACGTTCACAGAATCATTCACTACCGCCGTTTCTTCGGCAAAAGCTGCCGTGCCGTAATCAGCCCCTTTATCGAGCATAGACGGCAACAGCAGCAATCCCAAAAAAACAAAAGCGGTTAGAGCTACGAAAACTATGTAACGTAAATCAAACCGTCTTTCATTAATCATACTACCGCACTCACTTTAGCACCGTTACGGTACTGCTCAAACGTAGCCGCGTCAGCAACGCAATTACGGTT